>JAURML010000075.1 GCA_030830695.1 Caenibius sp.
ATGGTGCCCAGAAGAGGACTCGAACCTCCACGCCCTTGCGAGCGCCAGCACCTGAAGCTGGTGCGTCTACCAATTCCGCCATCTGGGCACGGGGCGCCTGCGCATGTGCAAACCGCCGGGTAGGAGCGGGCCGATAGCGGCGCAGGTGGTTGCTTGTCAACAAGCCAGATCGGCTTTCTGTGCGGCTACGCTCAATTTGCTGCCTTGCGAGGCGGGGCTTGACGCAGCGCAATGCGCGCGGGAGGGTCATGCACCACACCGGCAATCAGCAAGAGGCCCGGAATTTCAATGCGCAAATGCAACGCTGCAGGTCCGCTGATGCGGCGCGCGACACCCCGGCCCGGGGCGGGGCCGTTCGGCTGATGCACCGCTATCTCAAATGGATCATCCCCGCAGGCCTGCTGCTGGTGGCGCTGGCGGCTTGGCTGGTGCTGGGCGCCGGTGCGACCCGGGTCGAGACGGCACAGGTGGAGCGCGGCCCCGCAGTGGAGCTGGTCTATGCCACCGGCTTTGTCGAAGCCGCGCGCCCGGCGACTGTATCCGCCCGGCTGACTGCGCCGGTGGTCAAGGTGCTGGCCGAGGAAGGGCAGCGGGTGACGCAGGGGCAGGCGCTGGTTCTGCTCGATGATGGCGAACAGCGCGGCCAGCTGGCGCAGGCAGAGGCGCAGGCGCGCGGCGCGACGCTGGCGGAACAGCGCATGGTCACCCTGTTTCACCAGGGCTGGGTAACCAGGGCGCAGCGTGATGAAGCTGTCGCCAGCGCGCAGGCGGCGCGCGCCACCGCCGCCGCGATCCGGGCGAAACTGGGCCAGACAGTGATCCGTGCCGGCCTTTCGGGGGTGGTGCTGAAACGCGACGTGGAGCCGGGCGATCTGGCCATGCCGGGCCAGGCGTTGATGGAACTGGGCGATCCCACCACCGCGCGCGTCACGGCGACGGTAGACGAGCGCGATATTCCGCGCGTTCGGGTGGGTCAGGCGGTGCTGATGTCCACTGACGGGCTTCCTGGCAAGTTGATCCGTGGCCGGGTGAGCGAGATCACGCCGGGCGGCGATCCGGCCCAGCGCGCGTTTCGGGTGCGGATTGCCTTTGCCGATACGGCCAGCCTTCCGCTCGGGCTGACGCTGGAGGTCAATATCGTGACGCAGCAGCGGGAAGGGGCACTGCTGGTCCCGGCGAGTGGTTTTGCCGATGACCAGGTCTGGGCGGTGGTGGACGGGCGGGCGAGCCGGCGCAAGGTCACCGCCGGGATCATCGGCGCTGACAAGGTCGAGATCAGGCAGGGGCTGGCCGCTGGCGACACGATCATCGTCAACCCGCCCGAAGGGCTGGAGGATAGCGACAGGGTTGCGCCGTGAACCTGCGCGGCATCAGTTTCCTGGTGTCGATTGCGGTTCGCCACCTTGCGCGGCGCAAGCGCCAGACCGCCGTGGCGGTGAGCGGCGTGGCGGTGGGCGTGGGCTTTTTCCTGGCGGTTTCGGCGATGATGATCGGCAGCCAGAACGATTTTGTCGAACAGCTGATCGAAGCGGCCCCGCATGTCATCATCTCGGATGAATTGCGCAGCCCGTCGCCCCAGCCCGGCACGCGCCGCTTTGGCGAGGGTGCGGTGGATCTGCGTGGCTACAAGGTGCGCACCGAAGTGCGCGGGATCAAGGGCTGGCAGGGCATTGTCGAGGCGGCCAATGCGGTGCCGGGCGCGCTGGCATCGCCCAGCCTGACCGGCGGGGTCACGCTGCGGCTGGGCGGGCACGAAGAGGCGCTGGCGATCGTGGGTGTCGATCCCGAGGTCGAAACGAAGATCAGCACGATCGAGGATCAGCTGCGCGTCGGGCGGCTGCGCGATCTTGAAACGGTGCAGGGCGGGATCATCATCGGGGAAGAACTGGCCGCACGGCTGGGGGTGAAGATGGGCGATATCGTCGCCGCCAGCACATCTTCGTCCAAGGCGCGCTCGATGCGCATCGTCGGCCTGTTAAAGAAGGGGCAGGCGATGATTTCGTCGAACAGTGGTTATGTGCTCCTGCGCGAGGCGCAATCGCTACTCGGGCGCCCCTTCATCATCAACCGCATCGGCATTCATCTGGACGATCCCTATGCCGCACAGGAGGTCGCCGCGCGGCTTGAGCAACGCTTCGGCTACAAGGCCGAGAGCTGGCAGGAACGTTCCTCCGAATTCCTCTCGTTGCTCGTCACGCGCAATGTCATCATGTATTCGGTCGTTTCGGCGATCCTGCTGGTGGCCAGTTTCGGGATCTACACCGTTGTTTCGACCAGTGTTTCGGACAAGCGCCGCGATATCGCGATCCTGCGTTCGATCGGCTTTTCCGAGCGCGACCTGCAGCTGATCTTCGTGCTCGAAGGGATCATGCTGGCCGCCATCGGGGTCATCTTCGGCTGGATGCTGGGCTATGTGCTGATGGAGATTCTCGCTTCGCTGAGCTTTCCCATCGCCGGAGAGGATCAGAGTGTCCCGCTGGACCGTTCGACCCGGCAATATGTGATCGCGGCAGCATCGTCCTTCATTGCCGGGTCAGTTGCCGCCTGGTTGCCCGCGCGCAAGGCGGCGCGGGTCGATCCGGTCGATATTCTGCGGGGGGCGGCATGAACCCGATACTGGAAGCGCACGGGCTGGGCCGCACGCTGGCGGGCGAACGACCGGTGGTGCTGGTGCATGATGTGGACCTGACGATTGAGCGGGGATGTTTCACGACCATCGTCGGCCCTTCGGGCTGCGGCAAATCGTCGCTGCTCTATCTGCTGGGCATGCTTGACCGCCCGACTGCAGGCAGCCTGCTGTTCGAAGGCCGCGATATGAGCGGGCTGTCAGGCGACGTGCTGGCGCAGACCCGCCTCGCGCGGTTGGGTTTCGTGTTCCAGTTCCATTTTCTGCTCCCGGAGTTTTCGGCGCTGGAAAACGTCATGATCCCCATGCGGCGGCGGGGGCGGCTTGCGCCCGATGAAGTCCGCGCGCGCGGTTTTGCGCTGCTCGCTGAAATGGGGCTGGAAGGCAAAGAGCGGAAGACGCCAGACAAGCTGTCAGGCGGGGAACGCCAGCGCGTTGCCATCGCCCGGGCGCTGGCCAATGATCCGGCACTGGTGCTGGGGGATGAACCGACGGGCAATCTCGACAGCGTGAGCAGTGCCAGGGTGGTGGAAGCGCTGCGTCGGCTGGCGCATGAGGAAGGGCGGGCGGTCGTGTGCGTGACTCATGATCTGGACATCGCCGCGCTTTCGGATGTTCGGGTCGAAATGCTGGACGGGCGGGTCGAGAAGGTTACGGACCAGCGTGCGGGCAGGTGAACGGCGCGGGTCCGCTCAGATGCGTACCACCACCTTGCCCGGATAGCCCCCTTCGAACAGGCCCGCAAAGGCGGCGGGCGCGTTTTCCAGTCCTTCGATGATCGTTTCGAACGAGGCAATCGCGCCTTGCGCCGCTTGCTGCGCCAGCCAGCCTGCGATCCCGGCACTGTCATCGGGGCTCAGCAGGAAGGCGTTGAACCCGCGCAGGGTCAGCGATTTTTCGATGGCGGCAAAGAAATTGGCGGGTCCGCTGCGGTAATCGCCGCTTTCATATTGCGAGATCGCGCCGCACAGGCCGATCCGGCCATAGGGCTTCATCAGGTCAAAGCTGCGATCAAGCATGTCGCCGCCGACATTGTCGAAATAGCAGTCGAGCCCGTCAGGCGCTTCGCGCGCGATGAAATCTTCCAGTTTTTCGAGCCGATAGTTCATCACCACATCGACGCCCGCCTGTTCGATCAGCCAGCGGGCCTTGTCCGGCGAACTGCAGGTGCCCAGCACCCGCGCGCCCCGCAGCCTGGCCAGTTGCACGGCGACGGAGCCGACTGCGCCTGATGCGCCCGAAATCAGCACGGTTTCGCCAGCCTGAGGTTGCAGGATGCGCTCAATCCCGAGGAAGGCGGTGACGCCGGTCAGCCCCAGCAGGCCGAGGTGCCAGTGCAGTGGTGCGTCCAGCGCGGGCAGGGGAGTCAGCAAATCCGCGCTTGCGATGAACCGGGATCGCCATCCGTTCGCGCTTAAAACCGCCGTGCCGGGCAACAGCGTGGGATCATTCGAGGCTTCGACAATGCCGACTGCTGCGCCATCCATAACTTCGCCGGGCCGCTTCTGCGGGACGAAGCCTTCCTGCCCGGTCAGGACCAGGCGCATATAGGGATCGACCGACATCCATTCGTTGCGCACCAGAACTTCCCCTGTGCCCGGCTGGGGAAGGGGTTTTCCGACCAGTTCGAAATCAGCTGCGCCGATATGACCTTGCGGTTGGCGGCGCAGCTGAACCTGACGTGCCATCATGCGACCCGACGGCTTCAGGCGACGACTTTCGAGCGAGCCGACATTTTGCGCAGTTCAGGCATGACCTGTTCGGAAAACAGTTTCAGGCTGTTCTGAGCGACATCGAACGGAATGCCGCCCGAGGATACGATCAGCATTGTGTTGAAGTCTCCGATCAGATCCATCCGTTCGCGGTATTTTTCGATGACCTGCTTGGGCGTCCCGTAATTCTGCGCCTCGATATAGGTTTTCTGGGATTCTTCGAGACCCGCTGACTTGATCAGATCGGCACCGGCCTGATAGCTTTCGTAACCGCGGATGTTCTTGAAGTGATCGCCTGCAAATTCATAATGGTCGGTCACGGCGATGAAGTGATTGCCGATATGTTCATAAGCCAGGCGATGCGCCTCTTCCTCATCCTCGTGAATGATCGTGACATCAGTCAGAATTGGCGGCGGAGCCTCCCGACCGTGATGTTCGCGAAACTTGGCGCGATAGTTTTCGATCATCGGTACATGGCGTTCAAAAGCGTACTGGATGAAAGTCATCATGTTGGCGCCGAGTTCTGCCGCTGATTCGGAGGATTCCTGCGACATCGCGACACAGTAGAGATCGTCGCGATAGCTGCGCAACGGGCGTGGACGAATATCGACCCTTGGCTGTCTGAATAGTTCGGTATCACTTTCCATGTAGCCCTTTTCGAGCGCATCGAGCACGAGCCGCGCACCTTCTTCGAAACGGCCACGCGCTTCTTCCATCGGAACCCGAAAACCATTGTATTCGCGGCGAGCCAGCCCGCGACCGATACCCAGCGCAACCCGGCCGGGGGCGTAATATTCCAGCATTGACATCTTTTCGGCGATACGCAGCGGATCATTCCAGGGCAGGATCACCGCGCCGGGTACCAGCTTCGCATTCTTCGTCTGCGAGGCCAGATAGGTCAGATACTGGATATTGTCGGGGCACAGGCCGTAATCCTCGAAATGGTGTTCAACGCACCAAAGTGAGTCAAAGCCCAGTCGATCTGCGGAAATGGCGAGATCGATTTCCCCCTGCCACATCTGCTGATCGGTCAGGTCCTCGTGCCAGTTCTGCATGACATTGAGATGGCCGATTTCCATTTTGCATCCTCCGTAAAAGCAATCCGGGCCAGCTGATCCATGTGCCCGACCCAAGGATTCGAGTCCCCGTTGGAGTGGAGGCTAACCCGCATTGCCAATTCATGCAACATAAGTGTTGATAGATGAAGATTGAATCAATAGTTTGGCAGCATTGGGCATGCTGCTCTGCGCGACCATTCTATGCTGACAATCAGGTTTGAGCAGTATTCAGGTCCCGTTAATTTGGGCGGTTGGCGATTTCTCCTTTGGATCGCAAGCCGCGCGGGATGGGCTGGAGTGTGACGATAAAAAATTTCACGGTGTCGTGGAATTTTGTGGATACAGGGCCAGCAAAGCAGGCTTTTGGGAGGGATGATGCAGGATGGTAAGCACCGAATCGGCCGAGGTCCTCAGACTGAACAACGAACTGCGGGACGCATGGCTTGCCGACCCGAATTACACGTTCGACGATATGCGGCGCATTTTTGAAGAATGGCTCGCCCGGATTGCGATCCCTCCTGAGACCGCCTTTGCCCAAGTGGATTGCGGCGGCGTGCCGTGCATCTGGGCCGATGCGCCGGGGGTCGATCCGGAACGGGTTTTGATGCACTGCCATTCGGGCGGCTATCTGCTTGGTTCGGCGCATGGTTACCGCTCGTTCGGCGGCTATCTTTCGGCGGCAAGTGGCTGCCGGGTATTGCTCGTCGGATACAGGCTCGCACCGGAACACCCCTGGCCGGCGGGCGTGAACGATGGGGTGGCGGCGTTCCGCTGGCTTCAAGCAGAAGGGTATGACCCTGCCAAGATCGCGATCTGTGGCGATTCTGGCGGAGGCGGGCTGATCCTCGCCGCGCTCCAGAAAATGCGCGACGAAGGCGGTGCGATGCCCGCTTGCGGCATCGCTATTTCGCCGCTGGCCGACTTTGCCCGCACTGGCGCATCCTACAAGGAAAATGCGGATCGCGATCCGCTGGTGAACGAGGATTTCCTGGCTGCGCTTGGTGCAGCATACTGCGGGGAGATGGACCGGCGGCATCCCGGCCTTTCACCGCTATACGGAAACTGGGCCGGCCTGCCGCCGCTGCTGATCTTGGCGGGCGAAATCGAGATGATGCGCGACGATGGCAAGCAGTGCGTGGATGCCGCGAAGCTGGCGGGCGTCGATGCGACTTATCACGAAGGCGAGGGCATGGCGCATATCTGGACGCTGTTTGCTGACCGACTGCCCGAAGCGCGCGAAGGCGTGACCCTGATCGGCGATTTCGTACGCAAGCACATGGCGGGCTGAGTGATGACCGGAAATCCCGTCACCATCGTCACCGGCGCCGGATCGGGCATTGGTGCGGGCGTTGCGCAACTGCTGGCTGAACGCGGCCACAAGGTAATTCTGGGCGACTATCGCCCGGAAACGGCTGAGGGCGTGGCTGCCACGATTGCCGCGTCAGGCGCGGTGGTGCGCGCCGCGCCGCTGGATATCAGCGACGAAGCCTCGTGCCGGGCTTTCTATGCGATGCTGGCCGAACAGGGCGAGATTGCCACCGGGCTGGTTAATGCGGCCGGAATTACAATTGGCTGCCCGTTCGAGGATTTCCCGCTGGATGACTGGCGGAGAGTGATCGACACCAACCTGACCGGCGCAATGATCATGTCGCAGCTGTTCGTGCGGCAGATTGGCGATGCGCCGGGGGCGATCGTCAATGTTACCTCTGTGATGGCGCATTTTGCCGGCGCCAACCTGTCGCCCTACATATCGGCCAAGGGCGGGCTTGCCATGCTGACCCGTGCGCTAGCGGTTGAGCTGGCGGCACGCGGGATCAGGGTCAATGCGGTCAGCCCCGGCTATATAGAAACGGGCATGACGCAGCGGGTGCTGAAGGTCGAAGGCTACGCTAAAGCCGTGCTGGCCCGCACGCCGATGGGGCGTTTCGGCTCGCCACGGGATGTTGCGCGGGTGATCGCGTTCCTGCTTTCGGATGAAGCGGGGTATGTCACCGGGCAGGTGCTGCCGGTCGACGGTGGAATGACGGCGGGGGACACAATGCTGACGTCCCCGTCACGCCAGGAAATAGAAGAAGCAAATCGGTAATTTCCAATTGGGAGAATGAGAAGATGTCTACGCGTGAGGTCGTCCAGACCTATATGGACAAGATGAACAGCGGCGATTTCCTGGGCGCATTCCAGATGTTCGCAGCCGATGGCGCTTACACGATCATTGGCGATACGCCGGTTTCCGGAACCTATGTTGGCCCGGATCATATAATGACCTCGCTGGTGCCGTTGCTGGAAAAGCGGTTTGTTGCGCCGCCAGTGGTCGTCTGCACGGAAATCATCGTCGAAGGTGATCGCGGGGTTGCGCTGGGCCATGGCGAAGGCCCTGCCAAATTCGGCCAGTATCGCCAGCGCAACTATGCTTTCGTGTTTCGTATCCGCGATGGGAAAGTTGCCGAACTGATCGAGTTCATGGACCCGACCCAGCTTAGCGTGAACTGCTTCGGCCAGACCCTGTCCGAAGTGGTTCCGGCCTGACGCAGGCATGAAGAACAAGGTCATCATAACCTGTGCGGTTACGGGCGGCGCGCATACACCCAGTATGTCCGATGCGCTGCCCGTTACCCCCGATGAGATCGCGGAACAGGGAATCGCAGCGGCAGAGGCCGGGGCGGCGATCCTGCACCTGCATGCGCGCCAGCCGCACAATGGCATGCCTACGGGCGACCCTGCAGTGTTCGACCAGTTTCTGCCAGTGATCAAGCAGCGCACCGATGCGGTGATCAACCTGACCACGGGCGGCTCGGCCACCATGCCGGTGGAAGAAAGGCTGCTGGCTGCGCGCCATTTCAAGCCCGAGATGTGTTCGCTCAACATGGGATCGATCAATTTCGCCTTTTTCGATGTGGCGAAGAAAATCACGACGTGGAAGCACGATTGGGAGGAGGGTTATGTCGCGAATTCGGATGATTATATCTTCCGCAATACCTTCCGCGACATCGCCACCATCCTCGGGACGATGAGCGATGCGGGCACCCGTTTTGAGCTGGAATGCTATGATCTAGGCCATCTCTACAACCTTGCCCATTTCGTGGACCGGGGCCTGATCAAGCCGCCATTCTTCATCCAGATGATCTTCGGCATTCTGGGCGGGATGGGGCCGGATCTCGAAAATCTGACCTTCATGAAAATGACGGCGGAACGCCTGTTCGGGCGCGAGAATTTCCAGTGGTCCGTGCTGGCGGCGGGACGCCACCAGATGCCTTTCCTGACCCAAGCCGCGCTGATGGGCGGCAATGTCCGGGTGGGGCTGGAAGACAGCCTGTTTATTTCGCGCGGCGAACTGGCAACATCCAACGCGCAGCAGGTGGAAAAGATCGTGCGGATCATCCGCGAAATGGGCCGCGAACCGGCTACGCCGGATGAAGCCCGCGCGATGCTGGGCCTCAAGGGCGGCGACAGGGTGGAGTTCTGAGCGTGCAGATCATCGATTTGTCGATCCCGCTGGAAGGCGATGTGGCGTCCGATCCGCCCGGATACCGGCCCGAAATCGAATATGTAAATCACCAGCAATCGGTGAGCGGGCTGCAGGCCTTTTTCCCGGGCCTTGCCCCGGACGACATGCCTGATGCCGAAGCCTGGGCGATCGAATTCGTCAAGCTCAACACGCACAACGGTACCCATCTGGATGCCCCCTATCACTTCGCTTCGACGATGGACGGCGGCAAGCGCGCGATCACGATTGACGAAGTGCCGCTGGACTGGTGTTTCCGGCCCGGCGTCAAGCTGGATTTCCGCCATTGCGATGATGGCTATATCGTCACGGCGGCTGATGTGGCGGCCGAGTTTGAGCGGATCGGCCACGACCTGCAACCCTTCGATATCGTGGTGGTCAACACGGCGGCGGGTGCGCGCTATGGGCAGGAAAACTATGTCTCGTCCGGCTGCGGTATGGGGCGCGAGGCGACCATGTGGCTGCTGGAACGCGGCGTGCGCGTGACGGGGACCGACGCCTGGAGCTGGGACGTTCCCTTTTCCGTCACCGCCGAACGCTATGCCGAAACGGGCGATGCGGGGCTGATCTGGGAAGGGCACAAGGCAGGCCGCGATATCGGTTATTGCCATCTTGAAAAGCTTCACAATCTGGAAAGCCTGCCAGCGAGCGGCTTCACCATCGCCTGCTTCCCGGTGAAAATCAGGGCGGCGTCCGCCGGATGGACCCGCGCCGTGGCGATCATGAATCCATCATAGAACTGCTTGACTCATTGATACACACCCAGTCAGGCGAATAGACGTCAGACAACACGATACCGGAGAGACCCCATGCGCAGCGCTGTCATCGTTTCCACCGCCCGTACACCCATCGGTCGCGCTTATCGCGGAGCCTTCAACGACCTGCCCGCACCTACGCTGGCATCCCATGCGATCCGCGCGGCGGTTGAGCGCGCCGGGCTGGAAGGCGGCGAGATCGATGACGTGATCATGGGCGCGGCACTGATGCAGGAAACGCAGTACACGATCGGGCGCAATGCCGCGCTGCGCGCGGGGCTGCCGGTTACGGTGTCAGGCCAGTCGATTGACCGGCAGTGCGCGTCCGGCCTGATGGCCGTGGCGATCGCCGCGCAGCAGATCATTGTCGACCGGATGGACATCTGCGTTGGCGGCGGCGTGGAATCAGTCTCGCGAGTGCAGACGAAGGATTTGCGTACCACCCCCGATCCAGAGCTTCAGGCGATGGTCCCGTCAGCCTATATGAACATGCTCCAGACCGCCGAAGTTGTCGCAAAGCGTTACAAGGTCTCGCGCGAAGTGCAGGATGAATATGCCTTCCAGTCGCAGCAGCGCACGGCGGCGGCGCAGGCGGCGGGCGCGTTCGATGACGAGATCGTGCCGGTCACCGCCACCATGCTCGAGACGAACAAGGAAACGAAGGAGGTTTCCCCGAAAGAGGTCACGCTGACGAAGGACGAAGGCAATCGGCCGGGGACGACGCTTGAAAGCTTGCAATCCCTTCCGCCGGTCATGGGGCCGGATGGGGCGATCACCGCAGGCAACGCCAGCCAATTGTCCGATGGGGCTTCGGCCTGCGTGGTGATGGAGGAATCGGTCGCGGCGGCGCGCGGGCTCGCTCCGCTGGGGCGCTATGTCGGCATGGCGGTGGCCGGAACGGACCCCGATGAAATGGGCATCGGGCCGGTCTTTGCGGTGCCCAAGCTGCTCAAGACGTTTGGCCTGTCCA
>JAURML010000076.1 GCA_030830695.1 Caenibius sp.
CATGTGTTGCTGGAAGCTGCGTGGGCGGATGCGCGCGCGCGCATGACTGACCTCGGGCGTCTGGGCGATCTGCTTGAACGCGCCGGGTGCGAGGTCGATCACGTCGTGCTTGACCGTGTCAGCCCGCTTGCCGTTCCGATCATGACGATGATCGGGCGCGAATCCCTGCCGGCTGGCGCGGCGGATGAGGAACTTTTGCTGGAGGCGGAACATTTGGCGGGTGTCGCGATGCGGGCATGAGCCGTGCGGTTGTCGGCCCGTGGCCCTACGAAAAAGGGGCGGATTGCTCCGCCCCTGAATCCATCCAGCTTTTCGGTTCAGCTCATTGCCCGTTGGGCGATTTTCCGAACACGGCGTAGCGTTCATTGCCGACGAAGCCGAACCGGGTGACCCCCGACTTCTTGATGATGTTCAGCACCGCAGCCGAAAGTTCGTAGCTGGCGTTCGCTTCGGGTTCGAACTGCAGTTCGGGTTCCGGCTTCATTTCCATCGATTGCTTCAGCAGATTGACCAGCTCAGCGTTGTTCACCTGCGTGTCATTCCACAGAACCTTGTTACCTTCTCTCTGCAGCACGATCTTGTTCTTGACCGGATCGACTGTGACCGGCGGAGGGTTCTGCGACGGTGCAGGCAGGTCAATATTGACCGCATGAGTCGCCACGGGGATAGTGATGATGAACATGATGAGGAGCACGAGCATGACGTCGATCAGCGGCGTCGTGTTGATTTCCATCATCGGCGAGCCATCGTCCTTGCCGCCTGACATTGCCATGGGGATCTACTCCTAAAACTTCTTGAGCGCGGAGCGCTTATTACTCGTTCGGGTCGACCGGGTTGGAGATGAAACCAACCGTCGGGTAACCGGCTGCCTGCACGTTGTAGATCGCGCCGGCGATGCAACTCCACGGCGCATTAACGTCTCCGCGGATCAGAACCTGCGGGATCTTTTCCGGGTTGCGCATGATCGCTTCAATGCCGCCTTCGCGCTTCACGATCCCGTCAAGGCGCTTGAACGCCTGATCGTAAAGCTCTTCAGAACTCACTGGGGTGATATTATTGAAGTAGACGCGGCACTGGCCGAAGCGTGAGGCACCTTCGTAACCGAGTTCGCCCGGACTGGCCCCGGCCGGGTCAGTCGTCGTGACCGAGAGCAGCAGGTTTTCCACCTTGTCCTTGGATTCTGTTGAAACCATGATCGGCACGCGCAGCTTTTCAATATTCTGAATCGCAACCGGAACCGCAATGAGAAAGATGATGAGGAGCACCAGCATCACATCCACGAGGGGCGTGGTGTTGATATCCGACATCGGCGTTTCCTCGCCGCCTCCGGGCATCGCAATGGCCATTGTCTTTTCCTATCCTAACACTTCCGTTGCGCGGGGTGGGTTTGTCCGTGGGAGAGCCCCCACCCCTGACGATAGCCTAATTGCTGCGCAGTCAGGCCTTCTTCGGGGCTGCCGGCGCAGCCTTGGCCGGAGCGGCAGGCACGGCAGGCTTCACCGCGCCGTTAGAGCTCAGATTGGCGAGAATGGCGGTCGAAAACCCGTTCAGTTCTGCTGCAATGCGCTTGTTGCGGGCCTGCAGCCAGTTGTAGGCGAGCACGGCGGGGACGGCGACGAGCAGACCGAGCGCGGTCATGATCAGCGCTTCACCAACCGGACCGGCGACCTTGTCGATCGAAGCCGAACCGGCAAGGCCAATAGCGATCAAAGCGCGGTAGATACCGACCACCGTACCGAACAGACCAATGAATGGCGCAGTCGCACCGACGGTGGCGAGGAACGGCAGGCCACCAGCGAGCTTGGCGTTGATCGACGCTTCCGAACGGGCCAGCGAACCATGCATCCAGTCATGGCCTTCGAGCGCGTCCGTCATCTTCGAATGCTGTTCTTCGGCTTCGAGTGCATCGTCGATCACCTGGCGATACGCGGTGTTCTTGGCCAGCTTGGCCGCACCATCCTTGAGCGTGGGCGCGCGCCAGAAGTTGGAGCGAACTTCGCCGCCCTGCTTCAGGATCTTGCTCTGTTCGAGAAGCTTGGTGAACAGGATGTAGAAGGAGCCGAACGACATGATCCCCAGGATCACGACGGTTGCCTGGGCGACGAAGCCACCCTGTTCGAGGGCTTCCTTGAAGCCAAACTTGTTCTGCGGGGCTGCTTCGGCGGCAGCAGCAAGAATTTCGATAAGCATACGAATTGTCCTCTCAAGAAGAAGCTAGACGGTGAAAATCAAAAAGTTGCGGTTCCGGTGGGGCTCCCAGGCCGGAACCTGATGAAGTTCAGTTATGTTTATCTCGGCATTTGCCAGCGAACGGCGCTTGACCATGTACCGGTGGCCGGATTGCCATTGCTGTCAGTCGAGGGCTTGAAGCGGCCACGGCGCGAAATGTTCTTGCAAGTGGCTTCATCAAGGTCGGCATGGCCGCTTGATCCTGTAACCTGGCAGCTCGCCACTTTCCCTTTCGTATCAACGGTAACGGTGAAGCGCGTCACGCCTTCGCGTTCTTCACGCAGGGCACGGGAAGGATAGTCATCCGGACCTGCCCAGCTGCCCGGGTTGCCACGCGGAACCGGCGGCTTAGGCGGCGGGGGCGGGGGCGGCGGGGCCGGCCTCGGCGGCAGAATGACCGGGGTGGTCACGATCTGCGGCGGGGCCGGGGCGACCGAAATCGGCGGCGGCGGCGCGACCGGCGGCGGCGCAACCTGCCGCTGTTCAGGCGGCGGCGGCGGCGGTTCGACTTCCGGCTCTTTCTCTTCCTCGATGTCGATAGTGGTTACGCGCTTTGTAACTTGTTTGACGGCTTCGAATGCCAAACCCGTGATCAGGCCATAAGCCAGCACGACATGAAGCGCTGCGACGATAATAATTACGACAAGGCGATTGCCGCCCATCTTTTGGTCAGCGTAAGACATTCAGACGCATCACTCCATTCCAACCTCGGCGGAAATTCCGAGGTGTGCCAAGCATGGCGCAGAGACCGCGCACGGCACAAACTTCTAGACTTTGGTACCAGCCGACCACGCCGGATGGCTCACCGGTGCCCCAAAGATATGGTTCCAAAGGGGCGTTGCCGAGCGCTTTTGCGCCCTGTTTGAGGACCCTTTAACGGCGAAGCCAACCTTGCGCAAACCCTTTATCGGTTAACCGCCAATTGCAAACCCTTTATCGGTTAACCGCCAATTCAAGCTTTGGCCTGTCTCCTGTTGCTTGTAATGATGTGCATGTGTGAAATTCGGAGAGTTTGACCATGACGGCAAGTCGAAAGACATTCGATTTCTGCGGTATTTTATACGCTGTCGCGCTTGCCCTGTGCGGCCCAGCGTTCGGCAGTGCAGCACATGCTCAGCAAGCTCCGACCTTCGAGGATCTCGCATCGCTTTCCGACGCGGCCGATCATGTCCTGCAAGTGCGAATCATCAAGCAGGCGACCGTGGAGCCGGACCGTTCGCCCGGTCTCGCGCCCGGATTTGTGCGGATTTATGCGGTCGGAACGGTCAAGCAGGTCTTGCACGGCGGGGAATCGCTGACACAGGTTGTACGCTATCTGGCCGATGTGCCGCTGGATGCACGCGGCGCCCCGCCACGGGTCAAGGGCGGCCAGTTCATCATCTTTGTGCGTGCGGTACCGGGAAGCCCGGGCGAAGTGGTGCTGGTGGCGCCTGACGCTCAACTGCCCGCGAGCGAGGAGCTGACAGCGCGGCTGGTGCCGCTGCTGGCAGAAATATATGGCCCTGGTGCTCCGCCCCGGCTGACCCGAATCAGCAATGTCCTGTCAGTAGCAGGCAATCTGGCTGGCGAATCCGAGACCCAGATCTTTATCGATACGCGCGATTCGGGGCCGGTGCTGGTTTCCGTCGTCAGGCGACCCGGTCGCCCGCCAGCATGGGGATTTTCCTGGTCCGAGCTGGTCGATCAGGCGAATGAGCCGCCATTGCCGGGATCAATTGCCTGGTATCGCCTGGCCTGCACCCTGCCGCAAGGCATCCCCCCTGCCGCGCATCGCTCGGCCAATCCCGAAGATCGCAGGCGCGCGGCGCTCGATTACGCCTTCGTGATCGAGAGTCTGGGGCCGTGCCACCGGACGGAGCCGGGCGCACGCTGAGCGCACCTCTGGCCTTTGCCCGGCACATCCACTAGGGCGGCGCTTTCCGCGCCGGACGGAGCCGCGCGGAACATGCCAGAAAGGGAAACGAACATGGCCGAATCGCTGCGCATTGCCCTGGCCGGACTGGGCACTGTGGGCGCCGGGGTGATCCGCCTGCTTGACGCCAATCGCGCACTCATCACGCGCCGCGCTGGCCGCGAGATCGTGATTACGGCGGTCAGCGCGCGTGACCGCAGCAAGGATCGCGGGGTCGATCTCTCCCCCTTTGCCTGGGAGGACGACATGACGGCGATGGCCGCGCGCGACGATGTCGACGTGGTGGTGGAACTGGTCGGCGGATCGGATGGCCCGGCGCTGACGCTGGCGCGTAATGCAATCGCGGAAGGCAAGGCGCTGGTCACCGCGAACAAGGCGATGATCGCGCATCACGGCCTGGCGCTGGCGAGCGCCGCCGAACAGGCGGGCATCCAGCTTAAATTCGAAGCGGCGGTGGCTGGCGGAATCCCGGTCATCAAGGGGTTGCGCGAAGGGGCGGCGGCCAATGTGATCGAACGGGTTTACGGGATCCTCAACGGCACCTGCAATTATATCCTTTCCACCATGGAGGACACGGGTCAGGGTTTCGCCGAGGTACTCGCCGAGGCGCAGGCGCTGGGCTATGCCG
>JAURML010000077.1 GCA_030830695.1 Caenibius sp.
GCCGGTCAAAGTCGATCCGGTCAAGAACAAGATCGTGCTGCAGAGAGAAGGTAACAAGGTTCTGTGGAATGACACGCAGGTGAACAACGCTGAGCTGGTCAATTTGCTGAAGCAATCGATGGCAATGAAGCCGGAACCCGAACTGCAGTTCGAACCCGAGGCCAACGCCAGCTACGAACTGTCGGCCGCAGTGCTGAACATCATCAAGAAGTCGGGGGTGACCCGGTTCGGCTTCGTCGGGAATGAACGCTACGCCGTGTTCGGAAAATCACCCAACGCGCAATGAGCTGAAGCGCAAGAGCTGGATGGATTCAGGGGCGGAGCGATCCGCCCCTTTTTCGTTCCAGCATCAACCAGCGGCCGAGCCCTTCAAACCCGCATTGCGAGCCCCGCCAAATGTTCCGCCTCCAGCAGAAGCTCGTCGTCTGCGGCGCCAGCAGGCACGGATTCGCGACCGATCATCGTCATGATCGGAACCGCCAGTGGGCTGACACGGTCAAGCATGACGTGATCGACCTCGCACCCGGCACGTTCAAGCAGATCGCCCAGACGCCCGAGGTCAGTCATGCGCGCGCGCGCATCCGCCCACGCAGCTTCCAGCAACACATGATCGGGTTCATGCCTGCGCAACACATCGTAAATCAGATCGGTCGAGAAGGTGACCTGCCGCCCGGTCTTGCGCTGCCCAGGCTGCTGGCGTTCCACCAACCCTGAAACGACCGCGACCTCACGAAATGCGCGGCGCAGCAGGTGCGAATCCTCGACCCATGCGACAAATTCGTCAGCCAGTATGTCTGGCGAAAGCAGGACACGCGGGTCATGCACCGGCTCAAGTCCCCACACGGCCAGCGCATAATCATTGGCGACAAAGCCCAATGGCCCCAGGGCGCGATCCTCCATCCGTCGGGTCATCAGCATGCCGAGCGACTGGTTCGCGTTCCATCCTTCGAAGGTGTAAAAGACAGTATAGTGCTTGCCGGAGTGCGGAAAACTCTCCACCAGCAAGCGCTCAGGCCCCGGCAAACGGGAGCGCCAGTCCTGCATTTCCAGCCATTCGCGCACATCGTCCGGGAAACGGCCCCAGCCCAACCGGTCCTGCAGCATCGCGCGCACGCGCTCCGCCAGATGCGTGCTGAGCGGCATGCGCTGTCCACCATAGGAGGGGATCATCGCCGCCTTCCGGGCCGCCCGGACCACCAGATCCATGTCCCTGACCCGTTCGACTTCCAGACTGAGGCCGGAAAATGTGAAACTGTCACCGGGCGACAACATCGCGGCGAAGCGTTCCTCCACCTTGCCGAGTGAGCGGCCATTGGCAAAGCGAACCTGGACCATTTCGGAATCGACGATAATCCCTGCATTCAGCCGGAATCGCTGCGCCTGTTCAGGATGAACAAGCCGCCATCTGCCATGCCCGTCGCGGGTAATCCGGCGGAACCGGTCGTAGGCATCAAGCGCGTAGCCGCCGGTTGCCACGAAATGCAGGACACGCCGCCACATGTCCTGGTCGACCCAGCGATAGGCAGCCGCCGAACGCACTTCGGCCAGCAGACCCTCCTCGTCGAAGGGCATAGCGCAAGCGCAGGACATGGCATGTTGGGCCAGCACATCAAGACTGCCGGGCGCGAACACCTCGCCGTCGCGCGTTCCATCAAGCACCGCCTCCTGCGCTGCCATCGCCTCAAGGAATTCAAACCGGTTGCCCGGCACCAGAATGGCGCGACTGGGCTGGTCCAGCCGGTGATTGGCGCGGCCGATGCGCTGCAGCAGGCGCGAGGATCCCTTGGGCGCACCCATCTGCACCACGCAGTCCACATCGCCCCAGTCAAGCCCTAGGTCGAGGCTGGCAGTGCAGACCAGCGCCCGCAATTCTCCGCGTGCCATCGCGCCTTCAACCTTGCGGCGTGACTCCTGCGCCAGTGACCCGTGATGAATGCCGATCGGCAGATTGGCGTCATTGGCCGCCCACAACAGCTGAAAGACATATTCAGCTAGAAACCGCGTGTTCGTGAACACCAGCGTGGTGCGGTTGCGCGTAATCACCTCCAGCAACTGGGGAATCGCCCAGCTGCCGGCATGCCCGCCCCACGGCACCCGTTCCCCCTTGGGCAACAGTATCTCGATCTCGGGAGCAGCACCTTTTTCGCCTTCCACCAGCTCCACACAGGAATCACCGCCGGGGGCCAGCCACGCGCGAAAGCCATCGGGATCGGCGAGCGTCGCGGAGAGCGCAACGCGCCGCATGGCCGGGGCAATGGTTTGCAACCGCGCCAACGACAGGGTCAGCAGATCGCCCCGCTTGCCGGTTGCGAAAGCGTGCACTTCATCCACCACCACCCGCTGCAGCCCGGCAAACAGTTCGAAACTGTCCGGGTAGCTAAGCAGCAGCGAAAGCGATTCCGGCGTGGTCAGCAATATATGCGGCGGGCGGCTGCGCTGCCGCTTCTTGCGGTCCGAAGGTGTATCGCCGCTGCGCGTTTCGATCCGCAGCGGCAGGCCCATTTCCTCGACCGGTATGAGCAGGTTACGCTGCACATCATGCGCCAGCGCCTTCAGAGGCGACACATAAAGCGTGTGAAGGCCATCTTGCGGCGGCTTACCTGCAAGCCGGCTGGGGCAGAAATCAGCCAGCGTCGGAAGAAAACCGGCCAGCGTTTTTCCGGCCCCGGTGTCCGCCGCGAGCAGCCCATGGCGGCCGCGGGCATCCAGCGCCAGCATCGCACGCTGATGATCGCGAATGCGCCACCCCCGCCCGGAAAACCAGCGGGCGATTTCGGGCGGGATGGCAGCGTCAGTCACGATCGCGGGATGATCCAGCGCCGCCAGCCTGGCGTCAATGCCCCACGCTTTCCCCGCGTTCGAGGCCCGAGAGCGCGAGTTGTGCGTCAATCTGCGCGAGCAGGCGTTCCAGCCCGGCCGGGTTCTCGCTTTCCGCGCGCGCGACCAGCACGTCCTGCGTGTTGGAGGCGCGCAGCAGCCACCAGCCATCCGCAGTCGTCACCCGCACCCCGTCAGTCGCGTTGACCTCGTCAAGGCTGTCGGCCAGCCGCGCCTTGACCTCGTCAATCACCGCGAACTTGCGGCTTTCATCGACCTGAAAGCGCATTTCCGGCGTATTGACCATCTGCGGCATGGCCGAGCGCAGGGCGGTGACAGAACGTCCCAGCCGCGCGGCGGCGGCAATCAGCCGCACCCCGGCATAGAGCGCATCGTCAAACCCGTAATAGCTGTCCGCGAAAAACACATGGCCGCTCATTTCCCCGGCCAGCGGCGCCCCAGTTTCCTTCATTTTGGATTTAATCAGGCTGTGGCCGGTCTTCCACATCAGTGGCACCCCACCGTGCGCCGCAACCGTATCGAACAGCGCCTTCGACGCCTTTACATCGGCGATAATCGTGGCCCCCGGTAATTTTGCGAGGAGGTCCTGCGCATAGATCATTAACAGCTGATCACCCCATATCACCCGGCCTTCGCCGTCAATCGCACCGATCCGGTCGCCATCGCCGTCGAAAGCGATACCGAAATCGAGCTTCTTTTCAGCGACGAGGCGGCGCAGGTCCTCCAGATTGGCTTCGACCGTCGGATCGGGATGATGATTGGGGAAAGTGCCATCAACAGCCGTAAACAGCAGATGATGTTCGCCCGGAAGGCGTGCGGCGAGCGCTTCGAGCGCGGGGCCGGCGGCTCCGTTGCCCGCGTCCCAGCCGATACGCAAACCCGCCAGCCGCTCCTGCCCGATCCCGTCCAGCCCGGACAGGAGCCGCGCGATATAGGCGTCCATCACCGCGTGCGTTTCGACCGTGCCGGTGCCATCCGCCCATTCCCCCGCCGCCGCGATACGCCCGAGGGTGAGGATATCCGCGCCGAAGAAGGGTCGGCCCTGAAATACCATCTTGAAGCCATTGTAATTGGCGGGATTGTGGCTGCCTGTTATCTGAATGCCGCCATCCACATCTTCGGCTGAGGCTTCCGCATAATAGAGCATGGGCGTGGCCGCCATGCCGATCCGCACCGCATCGCAGCCGCTGGCGTTGAGCCCTTCGATCAACGCATGTTCAAGCATGGGCGAACTGATCCGCCCGTCATAGCCGACCGCCACCCGGCGCCCGCCCGCCGCGCGCAGCAGCGTCGCAAAACCGCGCCCGATGGCGCGCGCGTCATCCGGCCCCAGCGTTTCACCGATGATCCCGCGAATATCGTATTCGCGCAGGACAGTGGGATGGAATTGATGGGTCATGCTCACTTCCGGTCCTGTTTGCCAAGGCGGCGCAACAACAAGTCACGCGCCGCCGTCGCCGCATTGGCGGCATCGCTGGTTCCACCGCGGTCCGGGTGAACCCGCGAGATCAGCCGGCGGTGTGCCTCGATGATGTCCTGGCGCGTCGCCGATCTGCTCACGCCCAGCAATTTGCGCGCGCGCGCTTCCTCTGCCGCAGCACCTGTCCAGTCGGCCAGTTCCCACGGCCAGCGGCGCAGCAGCAGACGACAGGCAAGCGTCACAACGATCAGGATGGTGACCAGCTTGCCCACGGCAATCAGGCCGTTTCGCGCGCCTGAGGCGCAAGCTGCGCGGGCACCGGCAGGTTGAGACTGGCGACCAGGCCGCGCAATTCCTGCCGCGCGACCAGATGGCTGGTCCCCAGTTCACCCAGATGGCCCTTGTCCAGCAGGGTGAGGCCAGAGGGGAACAATTCGCGATAGATGACCCGTTCCGACAATCCCTGTGCGACCCGGAAACCCACCCGCTTGGACAGTTCCGTCAACGCCTGTTCGATGCGCGCCATGTTGCGCGCCTCGACATGGCCGGTGCGGTTGCGCACCACCACCCAGTCCATCTGACGCCGCTGTTCCTCCAGCGAGGCACGGCTGCGCTTGATCCGCGCTTCCCAGATCAGTTCGGCATAGAAGCTGAGCTTGCGCACCTTGAACGTTTCGGCATCGACCTGCCCGATCAGGTCGAAATCGACAAAACTGTCATTGAGCGGCGTAACCAGCGTATCCGCGCCCGTGGCGACGTGGCGGGCGAAGGGATCGTCGCGCCCGGGCGTATCGAATACGAGGAAATCGGCGTCACGCCCGATCCGTTCCGCCGCCTCGTCAAGCTGTTCCACACTCTCGCCCGTGAACACATCAAACGCGGCGCCCGGCAGGGAAATGCCGCGCCTGCGCTCGGTTTCCGTGCGGTTTTCCAGATAGCGGTAGAGCGTGCGCTGGCGCGGATCGAGATCGAGCGCGGCAACCTTCGCGCCCTGATAGGCCAGCGCGATGGCGATATGCACCGCCGTGGTGGACTTGCCCGTGCCCCCTTTTTCATTGGCAAAGACGATACGGTGAGGCGCAGGCTTGGACACGGCGGACTGGTTCTTTCCGGCATTGCAGACAGGTGGCCGCCACGGCAAGGTGGCGCATGTCCATTGCCATTATCGGAGCGTCGCGCCCATGCAAACCGTCAATCGGCTGATTGCCCTTCGAGAAGCTGTGGAGAGTTTGCGCGCCGACGGCGAAATTGCCCTGGTCCCGACCATGGGCGCCCTGCACGAAGGCCATCTGACGCTGGTGCGCGAAGCGCGCAAACGCGCGGCGCGCACGGTGGTTTCAATCTTCGTCAATCCCACGCAATTCGGCCCGAACGAGGATCTGGATGCCTATCCGCGCCGGATGGCCGAAGATTCGCGCCTGCTGGAGGCGGAAGGTGTCGACCTGCTCTGGGCGCCCACGGTCGAGCAGGTCTATCCTGCCGGATTTGCCACCAATATTTCTGTCTCGGGGGTGAGCGAGGGTTTTTGCGGCGCAGCCCGGCCCGGCCATTTTGACGGGGTGGCGACGGTGGTCTGCAAGCTGTTCCACCATGTATTGCCCGATATCGCCCTGTTCGGCGAGAAAGACTGGCAGCAGCTGGCCGTGATCCGCCGCATGGCCCGCGATCTCGATCTGGTGCAGCCGCATGTCGAACGGATCCTGGGGGTCGCGACGGTGCGCGAGGCGGACGGGCTGGCAATGTCCAGCCGCAACCAATATCTGACCCCAGAACAGCGCAGCCAGGCAGCGGCCCTGCCCCGGGCCATGCGCGCGGCGATCGCGCAGATCGAAGGCGGGGGGGATGTGGCCCAGGCGCTGATCGCACTGGAACAGGCACTACTCGACGGGGGCTTTTCATCCGTCGATTACGCCGCGCTGGCCGATGCGGACAGTCTGGAGCCGCTGTCCCTTGCGCCGCAGCGCCCCGCCCGCCTGCTGGTCGCGGCGCGGATCGGCACGACCCGCCTGATTGACAATATGGCGGTTGCCGCCCGCTGAGCCGAACAAGAAATTGAGAAAATGCGCAGAGAAGATTTGTCTCGGCCCGGGCAGACGCTCCAATGCCGCATGGTCGTTTCGTCCGGGACAGTGGCAGGCCAAGCCGCGCAACGGGCATCTTTGAACAGATTGGGGAGTTTCACGATGAAGAAACTGATCGGCGGCGCGATTGCGCTGGCCATGGCAGCAACCGCAATGCCCGCGCTGGCGAAGAGCGAATCCTCTGGCCGCAAGGACCAGGCGAAGGGGACGGCTGAAATCCCGCGCTGCTACAAGAATCTCGGCACAGTCGCGATTGTCGAACCGGACAATCAGTGGTGGCGCGAGCTGAGCCTGGGCAGCCCCGAAGCGATCATCAAGATTTTCGTGCAGCGTTCGGGCTGCTTTACCCTGGTCAACCGTGGCCGGGCGATGGAAAATCGCGCGATGGAGCGGGCAATGGCCGAACAGGGCGAATTGCAGGCCGGCTCCAACCTCGGCAAGGGGCAGGTCAAGGCTGCGGACTATCTGCTGTAGCCCGATATCGTCTCGACAAACAAGAATTCGGGAGGCGGCGGCTTCGGCGGCTTCCTTGGCAATTTCGTGGGCGGGCCGATCGGCGCGCTGGCAGGCGGAATCAGCGTGAAAAAGGGCGAAGCCAACGTCACCCTCTCGCTCGTCAACACCCGCACCACCGTGGAAGAAGCACTGACCGAAGGCTATGCCCGCAAGTCCGACCTCAGCTGGGGCGGCGGCGGTTATCAGAATACCGCTATCGGCCAGATCATCGTGCTGGCCTATCTCGACGCCTATACCCAGCTGGTCGGTCAGCTTGGCGGTCTGCCCGATGACGCAGCAGCGGCGGCTCCGGAAGCTACTGGTCCCTGACCGCTGGCGGCCGCTATCACGGCAAGGGGTCGCAGCATGCGCTGCGGCCCCTTTCTGTTTGAGACAGGCGCGACCCCCCGACCCGGGGGAGCGCGCCGGCCGCTAACCGGCGCAGACCGCTGTTGCCATTCCGCTCCGCTGCGCGCAGGATCGCGCCAACTGGGAAGCGGGCTGTGCGGTTTGCACGGCGCGCGCAAGAGGAGCCGGATATGAGCGAAGCCCTGGGCATGGCTGACGTCGTTTCATCGCACTGCGAGGACGTGGATGTCCTGATCGCAGGGGCGGGCATTTCAGGCATTGGCAGCGCCTATCATCTGCGGACGCAATGCCCCGGCAAGAGCTTCGTCATCCTTGAGGCGCAAGACGGTTTCGGCGGCACCTGGCGCACGCATACCTATCCGGGCGTGCGCTCCGATTCGGACCTTTACACCTTCGGTTACCGATTCAAGCCCTGGGTCGGTCCGCCCATCGCCACCGCACAGGCGATCCGCGATTATCTGGATGAGGTCATCGCCGAAAACGATCTCGACGGTGCGATCCGTTATCGCACCCGGATCACGCGGTGCAGCTGGGACAGCGCGGAGCGCAAATGGACAGTCGAAACCACCGGCCCTGACGGCGCGCCGGGGACTACCTATCGCTGCAACTTCCTGTGGATGTGCCAGGGCTATTACGATCACGACAATCCCTATCTGCCTGACTGGCCGGGCAAGGAGGATTTCCGGGGTCAGCTGATTCACGCGCAGAAATGGCACGACGGCGTGGATTACAGGGGCAAGCGCGTGGTGGTGATCGGTTCCGGCGCGACCGCCGCCACCGTGATCCCGGCAATGGCGGATGAGGCCGCGCATGTGACCATGCTGCAGCGTTCCCCCACCTATTTCTTCTGCTATCCCAATGTCAGCGATCTGGCGGACCGGCTGCGCCTGATTGGCGTGGACGAAGCGACGATCCATCGCTGCGTCCGGCTTGATTACCTGCACAATCTCAAGACGCTTGACCGCCGCTCCATGGAAGAACCGGACGCTGTGTTTGACGAATTCAAGCAGATGATCCGCCTTTATGCGGGCGAGGATTTCGAGTTCGCGCCGCATTTCACGCCCAGCTATCGCCCCTGGCAGCAACGCGTCGCCTTCATTCCCGATGGCGACCTGTTCGTGAAGATAAGGGAGGGCAAGGTTTCGGCGGTGACTGACCAGATCGAACGCTTCACCGCTGACGGCATCTTGCTGAAATCCGGGGAAGAGTTGAAAGCCGATCTCGTTGTCGCGGCAACCGGCTTCAACCTGTCAGTGATGGGTGGAATCGAATTCGCGGTGGACGGTGCTGCGGTGGACTGGTCGCGCACCCCCACCTACCGCGGCATGATGTTCGCCGGCGTCCCCAACCTGTTGTGGGTGTTTGGATATTTTCGCGCCGCCTGGACCTTGCGGGTCGATCTGCTGGGTGATTTCGTAAGTCGGCTGCTGCATTATATGGACAAGGTCGGCAAGCGCCAGGTCACCATTGTACCGCCGACCGATGGCGCAAACGACGAATTGCTGCCCTGGATCGAGGACGACAATTTCAATCCCGGCTATCTCATGCGCGATCTTGACAAGCTGCCCAAGCGGCTGGGCGATCGCCCCGAATGGCGCCATACACAGAATTACTGGCGCGAAGCGGAAGAAATCCCCGCCATCGCACTGGACGGGCCCGAATTCTCCTATCGCTGAACCCTGCCTCCAATGCCAAAAAAACGGATAGGCGTGACGCGAGTTTTGCTTCAAGAAGCCCATGTGTCCGGCCATGCCGCGGTCCGCCTGACCGGCGCGGGATGGCAATTTATACCCGGGAGAGGCCTGTGAACAATACGTCAAAACTGCTGGCCCTGACCGCGACGCTGGCGGCACTGTTACTGTCGGCCTGCTCGCAATCGGCTGACAAGCCGAACCCGGAATGGGATGCGCTGCTTGCGGCCAGCAATGAGCCGGGCGACTGGGTCACCTATGGCGGAACCTTCGACGAACAGCGCTTCAGCAGACTTGACCAGATCAACGAATCCACCGTCGGCCAGCTCGGCCTGGCCTGGTCCCATGAATTCGACACCAATCGCGCGCAGGAAAGCACCCCGCTGGAACAGGACGGGGTCATCTATGTAACGACCGCCTGGTCCAAGGTCCTTGCCCTGGACGCGGTGAGCGGAAAGCTGATCTGGAGTTACGACCCCGAAGTGCCCGGCGAATTCGGCGCCAAGGGGTGCTGCGACGTCGGCAATCGCGGTGCGGCGCTGTACAATGGAAGGCTCTATGTAGGGGCGTTCGACGGGCGGCTGATCGCGCTGGACATCAAGACCGGCAAGCTGGTGTGGTCCGTGGTCACGGTCGATCAGTCGCGAACCTCCACCATCACCGGCGCACCACGCTTGGTGAAGGGCAAGGTGCTGATTGGCAATGGCGGCGCGGAACTGGGCGCGCGCGGCTATGTCACCGCCTATGATGCCGAAACCGGCGATCAGGTCTGGCGCTTCTACACCGTGCCGGGCAATCCGGCGAACGGCCCGGACGGAGCGGCTTCGGACAAGGCCATTGCCGAACAGGCCCGCCGGACCTGGTTTGGCGAATATTGGAAAACCGGCGGCGGCGGAACCGTATGGGATTCGATCGTTTACGATCAGGAACTGGACCAGCTCTATATCGGGGTCGGCAATGGCAGCCCCTGGAATCACAAGATCCGCAGCGCCGGTAAGGGCGACAACCTCTTCCTGTCGTCCATCGTGGCGCTGAACCCGGACACGGGTGAATATCTGTGGCATTATCAGGAAACGCCGGGCGAAAGCTGGGATTATACGGCAACCCAGACCATCACCCTCGCCACTCTCACGATTGACGGCAAGCCGCGCAAGGTGCTGATGCAGGCGCCCAAGAACGGTTTCTTCTTCGTCATCGACCGGGCCACCGGCAAGCTGATTTCGGCAAAGAACTTTGTCGATGTGAACTGGGCGAGTGGATACGACCTGAAGACCGGCCGCCCGATCGAGGATCCCAAGGCGCGTTATGACGATGCGGGATATACGGCTGTGCCGGGCGCGCTTGGTGCGCATAACTGGCAGCCGATGGCCTTCAGCCCCCAGACAGGCCTTGCCTATATTCCGGCCAATCATGCCCTGTTCGGATATGAAAATCTCGATGCACCGTTCAAGTTCCGGCCGCATCGCTGGAATCTGGGGATCAAGACGAGCAACAACGAGCCACCAGACGATCCCGCGGTGTTCAAGAGCATCCGCCAGATGTTGAGTGGGCGGCTGATCGCCTGGGATCCGGTCAAACAGCAGGAAGCCTGGGGTTTCGACCTGCCTGAGCCCTGGAATGGCGGGGTTCTGACCACGGCAGGCAATCTGATCTTCCAGGGCGATACCAAAGGCAATTTCCGCGCCTTTTCCGCTGACAAGGGCAAGGTGCTGTGGACCGTCAA
>JAURML010000078.1 GCA_030830695.1 Caenibius sp.
CCATTCCAGTCGCACATCATGCCGCCCGCGCCATCCACAACCTGGACCAGCGCCGCCCAGTCGTGCAGCTTGAGCCCGGCCTCGCAGACAATGTCCAGCTGCCCCGTCGCCAGCATCGCGTAATTGTAGCAATCGCCGCCCATCACCATGCGGCGGTGATCGGTGCGCGCGGCCAGCGCCATGAAATGCTGGCCCTGGTGATCGTCGAAATAATGGGGCCCGGTCGTCGCCAGCGTGGCCGTCTCCAGTGCAGGACATGGACGGCAACGCACCGGCGTGCCGTTGAGCGTGGTGGGCTGGCCCGTCACCCCCAGCCAGCGTTCGTTGAGGATCGGCTGGTCAATCAACCCCAGCACTGGCCAGCCGTCGGCCAACAGCGCGATGAGCGTGCCGAAAATTGGCCGGCCGGCAAGAAAGCCCGCTGTTCCGTCAATCGGATCAATCACCCACTGGCGACCCGATGCGCCATCGCTGGCGCCGAATTCCTCCCCCAGCACCGCATCATCAGGACGTTCCGCGCGCAAAATGGCGCGAATCGCCTCTTCAGCCTCGCAATCGGCGATCGTGACCGGGGTAGCATCGGGCTTGCGTTCACTATCGACGAGTTCGCGGAAATGCGGACGGATCACTGCGCCCGCCGCATCGGCCAGGCGCCGGGCCAGCGCGATGTCAGCGTCAAGCTTCATCGCCAGGCCAATCAATCGAACAGAGAGCTGACCGAGCTTTCATCGGCGATGCGGCGAATCGCCTCGCCAATCAGCGTGGCGATTGAAAGGATGCGAATCCGGTCACTGTTCTGCGTCGCGTCCGTCGCCAGAATGGTGTCGGAAATCACCAGTTCCTTCAGCGCCGATTTGTTGACGCGCGCCACCGCCGCGCCGGACAGCACCCCATGCGTGATATAGGCGGCCACGCTGGTCGCCCCCGCATCAATCAGCGCCTGCGCCGCATTGCACAGCGTCCCGCCCGAATCGACGATATCGTCAATCAGGATGCAGTGGCGGCCCTTCACATTGCCGATGATGTTCATCACTTCGGATTCGCCCGCGCGTTCGCGGCGCTTGTCGACGATCGCCAATGGCGCGTTATCCAGCCGCTTGGCCAGCGCGCGGGCGCGCACGACCCCGCCCACATCAGGCGAGACCACCATCAGCGCCTGATCGCCGTAGCGCGCCTGAATATCGGCCGCCATGGCCGGAGCCGCATAGAGATTATCCGTCGGGATATCGAAGAAGCCCTGAATCTGGCCAGCATGCAGATCGACAGACAGCACGCGATCAGCGCCCGCCTGAGTGATCAGATTGGCCACCAGCTTGGCCGAAATCGGGGTGCGCGGGCCGGGTTTGCGATCCTGCCGCGCATAGCCGAAATAGGGCGCGACCGCCGTGATCCGCTTGGCCGATGCGCGTTTCAGCGCATCGATGCAGATCAGCAGTTCCATCAGGTGGTCATTGGCGGGAAAACTGGTCGACTGAACCAGAAACACATCCTCGCCCCGCACATTTTCGTGAATCTCGACGAAGATTTCTTCATCCGCGAAGCGGCGCACGCTGGCATCCGTCAGCGGCAGTTCGAGATAGCCGGCAATGGCACGGGCGAGCGGCAGGTTGGAATTGCCGGCCATGATCTTCATTGCGAATGGTGTCCCCTGATTCGGAAAATGACGGATTATGCGCTGACGGCTCTAGCCAAGCGCCGCGCGATTGCAACCGGCGTGCCGGGCGCCGCTGTTGAAACAGCCGCCCGCACGGACGCTCTCAATTGCTGCGATGTTCGCCCTTGATCCAGCGCACCGTGCCGGAACTGGCCCGCATGACCACGCTTTGCGTGGTCATCCTGCCGCCTTTCAGCCGCTTCACGCCTTCAAGCAGAGACCCGTCCGTCACGCCGGTTGCGGCAAAAATGCAGTCACCCTTGGCGAGGTCTTCCAGCTTGTAGACGCGGTTGAGATCAGTGATTCCCCATTTGCGGGCCCGCGCCTTTTCGTCATCATTGCGGAACAACAAGCGGCCATTGAACTGGCCACCGACGCAGCGCAGCGCGGCCGCCGCCAGCACGCCTTCGGGGGCGCCACCCGAGCCCATGTACATGTCAATCGTCGTTTCGGGGTTGGTCACCGCGATCACGCCTGCCACATCGCCATCGGGGATCAGCTGGATTCCGCAACCCATCGCGCGCAGCTGCGCGATCAGATCGGCGTGGCGCGGACGGTCCAGCACGCAGACGATGATATCGCTGGCCTTGACGCCCTTGGCCGCAGCCACGGCTTCGACATTTTCCTGCACGCTCTTGTCGAGATCGATGACGCCTTCGGGATAGCCCGGCCCAACCGCCAGCTTGTCCATATAGACATCGGGTGCGTTCAACAGGCAGCCCTCTTCAGCGGCGGCCAGCACCGCCAGCGCGTTCGGGCCGGCCTTGGCCGTAATGGTCGTCCCTTCGAGCGGGTCCAGCGCAATGTCGATCTTCGGACCGTTGCCGGGCGCACCGCCGACCTTTTCACCGATGTAAAGCATCGGCGCCTCATCGCGCTCGCCCTCGCCGATGACCACCGTGCCATCCATGTAGAGCGTGTCGAATGCCTTGCGCATCGCTTCCACGGCCGCAGCGTCAGCCGCCTTTTCATCACCGCGGCCCACCAGTTTCGAGGCAGCAATGGCGGCGGCTTCGGTCACGCGCACCATTTCCAGGACGAGAACGCGGTCAAGGACGTGGCTCGCGGCGGTATCAGTCATCAGTCGTATCCCTGTTAAGGCTTCGGGGACGGGCGATTAGGCGTTCGTGCGTCATCGCGCAATGGGTGCGGCAATGCCGCGAACAAGGGCAAATCCTATTCGGCCAGCAATTGCATCACCAGCGGCGGCGCGGTCAGGCTTTCCGAATCGCGCAGCAGCTGCAGGGCTTGCGCTACGCGGCTTTCGGGGCATTCATGCGTCACCAGCGAGATCATGACCTCCCCGCCTTCCGCGGGCTGGCCTTTCTGGATCAGGCTCTCGATGGACACCCCGGCATCGCGCATCGCTGCCGCAATTTCGGCCAGCACGCCTGGCCGGTCGTTGACCGCAAAGCGGATGTAGCGACGACCGAGGCGATAGCCCGATTCGGCGCGGCCCGCCGGCCTGAGCTCTGCCACCGGGACCGAGAAGGGCGGATCCAGTTCGCCTTCGCTGTCCCACAGCCGGGCAATGTCGATAAGGTCGGCGACCACCGCGCTCGCAGTCGGGCCGTCGCCGGCACCGGCGCCCTGGAACAGCAATCGGCCCGAGAAATTGCCTTCGGCGACCACCGCATTGGTCGCGCCATCGACATGAGCCAGCGGATGTCCGTCGGGCAGCAGGCAGGGCTGAACACGCTGGAACAGGCGGATCGATCCGTCCGTACCGGTTTCGGGTTCGGCCATGCCGATCAGGCGGATGACATAGCCGAGCGATTCGGCCTGAGCGATATCTTCGGCGCGCAGGGCGGCGATCCCGGTGGTCTCGACCTGGTCGAAATCGAGCTCGGTCCCGAAGGCGATGGAAGCCAGGATCGACAGCTTGTGTGCGGCATCGATTCCTTCGACATCGAACGTCGGGTCCGCTTCGGCATAGCCCAGCGCCTGCGCCTCGGCGAGTACCTCGGCGAAACCCTGACCCGTGTCCTCCATGGTGGAAAGGATATAATTGCAGGTGCCG
>JAURML010000079.1 GCA_030830695.1 Caenibius sp.
GAAGACATCATCTTCGATCCCAATATCTTCGCCGTGGCGACAGGGATCGAGGAACATGATCGTTATGCCCTCGATTTCATCGAGGCGGTGCGCGAGATCAAGGCGCGCTGCCCGCATGTCCATTGTTCGGGCGGGCTTTCCAATCTCTCCTTCAGCTTCCGCGGTAACGAGATCGTGCGCCGCGCGATGCATTCCGTGTTCCTCTATCATGCCATTCCGGCCGGGCTCGACATGGCGATCGTCAATGCCGGACAGCTTGACGTTTACGACCAGATCGAACCGGCACTGCGCGAAGCCTGCGAAGATGTGATCCTGATGCGCCGCCCCGGCGTGGGCGCGGATGGCAAATCCTCCACCGAACGGCTGATTGACCTGGCGGAAAGCTACAAGGGGCAGGACAAGGCCGCTGAAAAGGCGGCAGAGGAATGGCGCGGCTGGGAACCGGTCCGGCGGCTGGAACATGCGCTGGTCAAGGGGATCGATGCGCATATCGTCGCGGATACGGAAGAAATGCGGCTGGCCGTGGCGGCTGCGGGCGGGCGCCCGATCGAGGTGATCGAAGGTCCGCTGATGCAGGGCATGAACACGGTGGGCGACCTGTTCGGGTCCGGCAAGATGTTCCTGCCGCAGGTGGTGAAGAGCGCGCGTGTGATGAAGAAGGCGGTAGCGCATCTCATCCCCTTCATCGAAGCCGAGAAGGAAGCGGGGCAAAGCGCCAAGGGCAAGATCGTGATGGCGACCGTGAAGGGCGACGTGCACGATATTGGCAAGAATATCGTGGGCGTGGTCCTGCAGTGCAACGGGTATGAGGTGATTGACCTTGGCGTGATGGTGGCCTGGTCGACCATCCTTGAAACCGCGCAAGCCCAAGGCGCGGACATCATCGGCCTGTCGGGCCTCATCACCCCCTCGCTGGACGAGATGGTGACGGTGGCACAGGAAATGCAGCGCGCCGGGATGGACCTGCCGTTGCTGATCGGCGGGGCGACGACCAGCAAGGTGCATACCGCGCTCAGGATCGATCCCGCCTATGACGGGCCGGTGATTCACGTACTCGACGCCAGCCGTGCGGTGGGGGTCGCCAGCCAGCTGCTGTCCGACACGCAGGCAACCGGCTTTGTCGCATCGACCGCGCAGGAATATGCGACAATCCGCGAGACGCGCGAAGGCAAGGGACAGTCCGCCCTGCTTTCGCTGGAAGCAGCGCGGGCCAATGCATTCCCCGCGGACATGGCGCTGAAAGCGCCGCCGCCCGCTCATCCGGGGGTGCACAGCTTCGCCGAATGGGATCTGGCCGATCTTGCGCAATGTTTCGACTGGACGCCCTTCTTCCGCGCGTGGGAGCTGGCGGGGACTTTCCCGGCCATTCTGGACGATGCAGTGGTGGGGGAAAGCGCGCGATCGCTCTATGCCGATGCGCAGGCGATGCTGGAACGGATCATCGCGGAAAAATGGCTGACTGCGCGCGGCGTCTGCGCCTTCTGGCCGTGCCACCGCGATGGTGACGATGTGCGGCTGGACGATGGCACGCTGCTGCCTTTCCTGCGCCAGCAGGTGAAGAAGTCCCGCGATCGCGCCAATTTCTGCCTAGCCGATTTCGTTGACCCGGCAGGAGACTGGATCGGTGGTTTTGCCGTGGGCATTCACGGGATCGAACCGCATCTCGCCCGGTTCAAGGAAAACCACGACGATTATAACGACATCCTGCTCAAAGCGCTGGCAGACCGCTTCGCCGAAGCCTTCGCAGAACGCCTGCACAGCCATGTGCGCACCACGCTGTGGGGCTATGCGCCGGATGAGCAATTCACCAATGAAGCCCTGATCCGCGAGGAATATCGCGGCATCCGGCCCGCGCCCGGCTATCCCGCCTGCCCCGATCACAGTCTGAAACCGATCCTGTTCGACCTGCTCGATGCGGGCAGGAATGCTGGTATTACGCTCACCGAAAGCCAGGCGATGCTGCCGACTTCGGCGGTTTCGGGCTTTTATTTCGCACACCCCGACAGCCAGTATTTCGGGGTTGCCCGGATCGGCCGCGATCAGCGGGAAGATTATGCCGCACGCCGGGGCATGGCGCTGGCCGAGGCGGAACGCTGGCTGCGGCCCAATCTCGACTGAACCTCATTTCCGCGCTAGATTGCGGGAATTGAGGATGTGAGGAGACAGGCCGTGCTGGGCATGGGCGAAGCGGGTGAAAATTGCCCGTTCAATTTCAATTTTGACCCTGCGACCTTCAAGGTCGGCGACTTTGTCAGCTATCGCGTGACTGGCAGCCTGTCCGACTGGCCGTTCGCGGGCGAGCTGGTGGAAGTGCATGAAGATCACGTGATCATCGCGGGCGACGGCAATGATCCCAACGTGCGCTATCGCGGAACCCGCGAATCCCGCCCGCTGGTGGACGAATCACAGATCTGAGCAGCCTTTGAGTGCCCCTCGAGACCATGTGTGTCGCGCTTAGCGGCCCTTTAACCTTGTTCCGCTAGGCAGGAGCGCATGAAAAACCATGCGCTCATCATTCTTGCTCGCTCGCCACGCCGTTCGGCGCTGACTCTTGCCGCACTGGCGCTGGCCGCCCTCCCGGTCGGTAGTCTGCTGGCGCAGGGGGGCGAGGCACCCTATCGCCATGTCGAAAGCGGCAAGAGCTATGGCCGCCTACAGGAGGCGGTGAACGCGATCCGCGCGGGCAAGGGCACGATTGCCATTGCGCCGGGGCGCTATCGCGATTGCGCGGTCCAGACGGCGGGCGATGTCGCCTACATGGCATCGCAACCGGGACAGGCAATCTTCGATGGCGGCGCGTGCGAAGGCAAGGCGACGCTGGTGCTGCGCGGTTACAATGCCAGCGTGTCCGGCCTCGTGTTCCAGAATATCGCGGTCCCCGACGGGAACGGGGCAGGCATCCGCCTGGAAAAGGGCAATCTGACGATTGCGCAGAGCTGGTTTCGCGAGAGCCGGCAGGGCATCCTTGCCGGTGCTGACGATGCCGGGCGAATCGTCATCGACAAATCCACCTTCACCCGTCTGGGCACCTGCGCCTATTCGGGCGGCTGTGCGCATTCGATCTATATCGGCAATTTCGGCCTGTTGCGCGTCACGCGCAGCCGTTTCGAGGAAGGGCGCGGCGGCCATTATCTGAAAAGCCGGTCAGTGCAGGTCCAGATCGCCTCGAACAGTTTCGATGACACCCGCGGCCATGGCACCAATTACATGATCGATCTGCCGGCCGGTTCGACCGGGCAGATCACGAACAACTGGTTCGTTCAGGGCGCGGACAAGGAAAACCATTCTGCGCTGATTGCGGTGGCGGCCGAGACGCAGGAAAATACGGCGGACGGACTGAAAATCGCCGGTAATGACGCACGCATGGCCCCGTCCGTGCCATGGAACAGCACATTCGTCGCGGACTGGTCGGGTGATCGGCTGGCAATTGGCGAGAACCGATTGGGCAAGGGGATCAAACCCTTCGACCGGCGGTGATGCCTATTTGAGAATATGGCCGGCGCGGTCGCGCTTGGTTGCCAGATAGCGTGCATTATGCGGATTGGCGGGCAACTGGTGCGGCACACGTTGCTGTACCGTAACTCCGGCCTCTGCCAGTGCAGTGACCTTGGCCGGATTGTTAGTCATCAACCGGATCGGCCCGACCCCGAGCAGCTGCAGCATGCGCGCGGCGATCGGGAAGTCGCGGGCCTCGTCAGGCAGGCCAAGCCGCTGATTCGCCTCGACCGTGTCAAATCCCTGATCCTGCAGGCGATAAGCCCTGAGCTTGTTGATAAGGCCGATACCGCGTCCTTCCTGACGCATGTATAGCAGGATACCCCATCCGCCGCGTCCGGCCTCTTCGGCCATCGCCGCCAGTGCCGCGTCCAGTTGCGGTCCGCAGTCGCATTTCAGGCTGCCCAGAATATCGCCCGTGAGACATTCAGAATGCAACCGGACCAGTGGAGGCCGGTCTCCGCTCGCCTGTCCGATCACCAGCGCGGCATGTTCGCGCAGATCGTCGGAGCTGCGAAAGGCGATAATTTCTGCGTCGTCCGCCGCTGATACGGGCAGGCGCGCGCGGGTGGCAATGTCCAGGCGCTGCGGCTGCTTCCATGCCGCAAGATCCGACGCGGCAAGCGGCACCGCCTCACCCGCCGCATCAGGATCAACCATGAAGGCGGGTAATATTCCGGCCAGCCGCGCCAGCTCCATCGCCACCACCGCATCCCCCCGCCAGGTCAGATTCTCGGCCTTGAATGGCCCCTTCAGCGGCGAGGCAAGGTCGAGCGCGGGATCGGCAATCGGTTTCGCGCCGGCAAGGACGAAGCCTTCTGCACCCCGAATCAGGACCGGGGCGTGCGGCTCTGCCGCCTCGCGCTGATTGGCGAGTTTGAGCGTTGCCGCGCGCGCTGCCGAAATCAGCATGGTCTGGCTGTGCGCGGCCCCCGCCAGTGCCGTTTCCACCGGCAGCAGCACCGCCCCCCCATCCAGTGCGATCGGCCAGCCGTGGCGCAATGCATCAATCGCTTGCGCCGCGCGGCGCGATGGACTGGGGCTGGCTCCGGTCAAAGGTTGAATTCCGTTATCAGTGGAACATGATCCGATGGTTGCGGCCAGTCGCGGCAATGTTCGGCGACCCGGTGAGCGACGGCTTGCCGCGCCAGTTCGGGCGACGCCCACATGTGGTCCAGCCTGCGCCCCCTATCGCCCGCTTTCCAGTCCTTCGCGCGATAGGACCACCAGCTGTAATAACGCTCTGGCGCAAGGATATGTTCGCGCCCGATGTCGCTCCAGTCATGCGCATCCCGGAAGCGTTGCAGCGTTTCCACCTCGATCGGGGTGTGGCTGACGACCTTGAGCAACTGCTTGTGATTCCACACATCGCATTCCAGCGGGGCAATGTTGAAATCGCCCACGATGAGGGTCGGACGATCGATTCGCTCTGCCCAGCGCGTCATCCGTTCGAGGAAATCCAGCTTCTGGCCGAACTTGGGATTCTCATTGGGGTCGGGAATATCGCCGCCCGCCGGAATATAGACATTTTCCAGCACCACGCCTTGCCCCGGGCCTGTCAGTTCCACGCCGACATGGCGCGCTTCACCATTGTCCTGCCAGTCATGGCGCGAAAATTCGCGCAACGGAATGCGGCTGACCGTGGCGACGCCATGATAGCCCTTCTGACCGTGCACCGCGTGATGCACATAACCCAGCGCATTGAACGCTGCGTAGGGAAACAGCGATTCGACGGTCTTGATTTCCTGCAGACACAGCACGTCAGGTGCTTCTGCTTCGAGGAAGCGCGCGACGATCGGCATGCGCAGCCGAACCGAATTGATATTCCAGGAAGCGATCTTGACCATGGCACAGGCCTTAGGGCCAAGCCCTGCGTCTCGCAACAAAACGAAAAACCCTCGTCCCGGGGGCATTGGGACGAGGGTTCGTTCGAGCGTTCGTCACGCTGTCCAAGGCGACCTTGGGGAGAGGCCGGGGTAACAGGGGGGAAAACCCGCCTCTCGCCGCCTTGTGAGTATCTTTTAGTCCGCCTCTGCTTTCTGCCGAATGAACGGAACGGTTCATTTTGACGCTTGCGGCGAACAATTGAGGGTCGGGGCGTTTGTTCTCAGCGACGACCCGTGCGCCGGGGATCTTTGAAGCTGAATGTCGAGTTGGGAACGTCGATTCCATAGCGGTGATTCGACAGGCGCACGGTGGTGCGCTTGTTCTGTGAATCGAAAGCCACCCAGCTCACCAGTTCGAGCCCGCCGGGAGCCCCGGCGTCTTTCACGAATATCATCGTGATGGTTCCGAATTCCGGGCGTTTGGGATCGCGCACCTCGATGCTGGTGACATCGGCGTTGCCGGTGGGAACAAGCCGACCGTAGCGGCTGACATCGCGGGAAGGGTCCAGCAGTGCGCCAAGCGGGCTTTTCTTGATCGGCCAGCGCTGGACCTGGTTCACCTCGTAATCGATCAGGGTCAGAGCAGAACCATCCCCGACGATCAGCATCTTCGCGTCGTCCTCATACTGGAAGCGGATCTTGCCCGGGCGCTTGAGCGTGAGCACACCGGACAGGCGTTGCCCGCTGCGGTCAGTCTGCACGAAATCGGCGCGCAGTGTCGAAATGCCGCGCAGGGCCGCAACCGCGCGATCCATTGCGGCGGGTTGCGCGACCTGCGATGGTGCGCTCTGCGACGGGGTGACCGCGAAGGCGGTTGTGGCGGGACCAGCGAGGGCCAGCGCGCCGACAAGGCCCACGCGAATCGGCGCGGAAATGAATGCAAGTGTCTTGTTCATGCCCTCTCCCTTGCAGTTGCGGGCTTGAACTCGCGGTGAACCCGGAAAGGGTCCTTACTTGATCTTGGCTTCCTTGAACTCGACGTGCTTGCGCGCGACGGGATCATATTTGCGGAAGCTCATCTTTTCCGTGATGTTGCGCGGGTTCTTCTTCGTCACATAGAAAAAGCCGGTGTCAGCGGTGGAGACCAGCCGGATCTTGACGGTTGCAGGCTTCGCCATGGCGTGTTCCTAAATTCCATAAAAGCGGCCGTGGCGGCCGAAACAATAAAGCGGCGCGCCAGCGCCGCCCTTCCGGGCGCGGCCATTGCGACACGAAGGCGAAAAAGTCAAGCGCGCGGGCGCGCGACCTGCGCCTACCAATCCACCTTGCCGCGACCGGCCTTGACCGCGCCGCGCCGTTTCTTGCCCTCCAGCCGTTTCTGCTTGCCCAGCCGGTTAAGCTGCGACTTCTTGCGTTGTACCGGCTCCAGCTGCGCCTGTTCGAGCAGTGCGCCAAGGCGCGCCCGTGCGTCGGTGCGGTTTGCTTCCTGTGTACGATGGCTGCGTGCGGTCAAAACGATCTCGCCCCGGGCATTCATCCGGCTTCCCGCCAGCGCCTTTAGCCGGTGGAAGACCGGCGGCGGCAGGCGCAGGGCGAAAACATCGAGCCGCAATTGCACCGCCGTGGCGACCTTGTTCACATTCTGGCCGCCCGGCCCCGATGCGGCAATGAAGCTTTCATCCACCAGCGCCAGCGCCCGTTCGGTCAGATCGTCAGCTTGCGTCAATCTGCGTCACTCGTGAAAGCCAAGTGCGGCAAAATCCGCGGGGAGCGGCGCATGAGCGCGGATTGGCGGCTTCGCGCCCCGTTGCACCACCAGTTCGGCGGCATGAAGCATGGTGCGTGCGATGCGCGGATCGGGTCTGCCATACACCGGGTCGCCCAGCAGCGCATACCCAAGGCCTGCCTGCGCATGGACACGAATCTGGTGCGTACGACCCGTGACCGGCATGAATTTGACCAGCGAGAGCCCGCCCGCCACGGTCAGCCGCCGCCAATGCGTGATGGAAGGCTTGCCCTGCCGTGCGACGATCATCCGCCAGCCATCGGCAGGGGAACTGATCTTGGACAATGCCAGTTCGATCGTGCCGCTTTCCTGCGCGATCTCGCCCGCGACCAGCCCGAGATAGGTCTTTTCGACTTCGCGCGCCTCGAAGGCTGCGGCGAATCGCTTGAGCGCCTTGGGGTTTCGGGCCAGCAGCAGGCAGCCGGAGGTATCGGCGTCGAGCCGGTGGACCGGCGCGGGCTGGCGTTGGAAACCCATCCGCAGCAGGTCGAGCTGATCGCTGAGCGCCGCCCCGCCGCGCCGCGGGCGCTCGATCGGCAGGCCGCCCGGCTTGTCGATCACCAGCGCTTCGCCATCTTCGAACAGGATCGGTATCGCGTTCATGAAAGAGCGGCGGCGATGCGCGCCAACGCCTCGCGCAGGGTGGCTTCAGCGGCAGCGAAGCTGATTCGAAATCCGTTCCTGCCGCCAAATGCCGATGCCGCAACCACGGCGACGCCGTGATCGAGCAGATGCAGCGCCAGCGCCTCGTCATCCTTGAAGCGGTCCATCAGCGGGGTCGCATCGACGAAGACGTAGAAAGCGCCGTCGGGAACCGGGCAGGACAGGCCGGGCACAGCATTCACCCCGGCCACCACCAGGTCGCGCCGCGCCTTAAAGGTCGCGCGCCAGTCGGCAAGGAAATCCTGCGGGCCGGTAAAGGCCGCGACGGCTGCGGCCTGGCTGATCGAACAGGGGTTGCCCGAAGAATGGGATTGCAACCGTTCCATCGCCTGGATCAGCCATTCCGGGCCCGTCGCCACACCGATCCGGAACCCGGTCATTGCATGGCTTTTCGAGACGCCGGAAACGGTCAGAATCCGGTCGGCCAGGTCGGGCGCAATGGCGGCTAGTGTGGCATGCGGTTCATCCGTATAGATCAGCGGCGCGTAAATATCGTCAGACAGCACCAGGACACGAGGATGGCGGCGCAGCACATCGGCCAGCGCGCGCAGCATCCCTGCGGGATAGACCGCGCCGGTCGGGTTGCCCGGGCTGTTCAGCATCAACCATTGCGTGCGCGGCGTGATCGCCGATTCGAGCTCTCCCGCGGTAAAACGAAAACCGTGCGCGGCATTGGTGAGGATCGGCACGACATTGCCCCCGGCAAAGCGCACGATTTCGGGATAGCTGACCCACCAGGGGCTGGGAACCAGCACATCATCCCCATGACTGACGGTGGCCATTAGCGCATGGAAGATCGCCTGTTTGCCGCCCGCGCTTACCGTCACCTGCGAGGTGGGAACGTCCAGCCCCAGATCCCGGCGGAAATGCATCGCCGCAGCCTGCTTCATCGCTGCGGTCCCGCCAACCGGGGTATATCTGGTCTGGCCCGCATCGAGCGCGGCCTTGGCGGCGTCCAGCACATGGACAGGCGTGTCAAAATCCGGTTCACCGACGGAGAGCGAGATGATGTCGTGCCCCTCGGCCCTTAGCTGGGTCGCCCGGTCAGTCATGGCGGTGGTGCGCGAGGGGGCGATACGTTTCAGCGCTTCGGAAATCATCATGCCAGCAACCTTGCTTCCATCAGCCCGCGCAGGGCATTGCCAATCAGGAACCCCTGGGCGAGGTCTTCCAGCCGCACTTCGCCTTCCACCGCCCGGCCGCTGTCCAGCAGGGAACGCCGCAATACGCCGGGCAGCAGGCCCAACCCGGCCGATGGTGTCACCAGCTGCCCTTCGCGTTCGATAAAAATATTGGTGAAGGCCCCCTCGGTGACCAGCCCGTCATCGCGCAGCAACAGCGCCTCTGCCGCGCCTGCCGCGTGGGCGACGCCCAGCGCATCTTCGTAAAATCCCCGGTCGCTGGTCTTGTGGCGCAGCCGCCAGTCACCCGGATCGACCGGTACAGGCAGCAGGACGCAGGCGAGCGGCGCTGGCAGCGGCTGCGGCAATGGCGCGGCTTCGAGCGCAGTGGCGCCGCTGCGCGCCAGTACGAGCCGCAGCCGTGCCGCCGATTCGAGTTCGAAGCACAGCGCCTGAATCTGGTTGCGGGCAGCGTGCCGGTCAAAGGAAAAGCCCAGTTCGGCGGCGCTGGCCTTCAGCCGTTCGAGATGGAGTTCGAGCAGGGGAACCCCCTCCTCGGGATCGAAGCGCATCGTTTCTATCAGATCGAAAGCGGCAACGCTGTCTTGCGCATGGGAATGGCGCACAAATTTCCCCTTGATCAGGCACTCTCGCCATTCCTGCAGGCTATGCGAATCCGCCACGATCGCCGAACCCACGCCCAGTACCGCGCTGCCCCCACCGCCTTCGTCCGGGGTCAGCCGCAAGGTGCGGATTGCCACATTGAACGCGGCATCGCCAGTTCCGTCAGGGGCAAAGGGGGCAATCCGCCCGATTGCGCCGCAATAGGGTCCACGCGCGTCGCGTTCCACCTCGCCGATCAGTTCCATCGCCCGGATCTTGGGCGCGCCAGTGATCGAACCGCAGGGAAACAGCGCGCGAATCATGTCCGCCGCGCTGGTTCCCGGCTTCAGGCGCGCCCGCACGGTGGAAACCATCTGATGCACCGTGGGATAGGTTTCGACGGTGAAGGGCGCGTCCACCGCCACGCTGCCTGCGATGCTGACCCGGGCAAGATCGTTGCGCATCAGGTCAACGATCATCAGATTTTCGGCCCGGTCCTTGTCCGAAGCGGCCAGTTCGCCGGCCAGTGCCTCGTCCTCTGCGGTGGTGCGCCCGCGCGGGCGCGTGCCTTTCATCGGCTTGACCTTGGCTGCATCGCCGTGGATAGCAAAGAACAGTTCCGGCGAAAAGCTGAGCAGCCAGTGCGAACCGTCGAACACCAGCCCGCCATAGCCCGCACCCGCATCCGGGCGGATCGCGGCGTAAAGCACCAGCGGGTCACCGCGCCAGCTGCCCGCGAGCGGAAAAGTGAGGTTCGCCTGATAAATGTCGCCGGACCGGATCGCTTCGCGCAATGTTTCGAAGGCCTGCACATATCCGCCGGGCGATATTTGCGGTTCCAGCGGGCCAATGGCGGGTGGTGAACTTTCCCCTGCATGCGCGGCCAGCCATTCGGGCATCCGCGCGGCGGGGATGATTGTCGCTTCGTCAAACAGGCCAAGCCACACCAGCGGCCCGCTCGCGCCGCAGCGCGCTGCCGCCAACGGGGCCAGCCGCGGTTCCAGCGCCAGTCCCGCTTCATAAGCGATATATCCGGCCAGCGTGCCCCCGCCTTCGTGCCGCGCACGATCAGCGCTCTCGAGAACTTCGGCTACTTCTTCGGGTCGGCGCGCCACGAACAGGGCGCGCGGCCGTTCGAACAGCCGGGCATCACTGGCGCCCGAGCTGCGCGCGTCATCCAGCAGGACAAAGGGTTCGCGCCTGGCCATTTTTCCGCCTTAGCCGCTTTGCGCCGCAAGTCGAGCGCTTGACCATGCGCGACGCGCTGTCCAGAACCAGCGCCTGACGCGATTTGAAGGAACGGACCGGCATGAGTGACATTTTCATCGGGTTGGGCGCCAATGGCGAACGGCAGATGCTCAATCTGGGGCGGGCCAACCGCCATGGCCTGATCGCGGGCGCCACCGGCACGGGCAAGACGGTGACGTTGCAGGGACTGGCCGAAAGCTTCTCTGCCGAAGGCGTGCCGGTGTTCGTGGCAGATGTGAAAGGCGATTTGTCCGGCATCGCCATGCCCGGATCGCCTGCCTTCAAGCATGCGGACAAGCTGGAAGCGCGGGCGAAGGAACTGGGCATGGATGATTACGCCTATTCCAACAATCCGGCGATCTTCTGGGATCTTTATGGTGAGCAGGGGCACCCCATCCGCACCACCATTTCGGAGATGGGGCCGCTGCTGCTGGCCCGGCTGCTGGACCTTAACGAAACCCAGGAAGGGGTGCTGCAGATCGTCTTTCGCTATGCCGATGAACAGGGATTGCTGTTGCTCGACATGGGTGATTTGCAGGCGATGCTGGCGCATACGGCGGAAAACGCGGCGGACCTGACCACGAAATACGGCAATGTCACCAAAGCCAGCATTGGTGCGATCCAGCGCCAGCTGCTGTCGTTCGAAAGCCAGGGGGCGGACCGGTTCTTCGGCGAACCCGCGCTGGAAATCACCGATTTCCTTAAACTGGACGAACAGGGGCGCGGCTATGTCAATGTGCTGGCCGCAGACAAGCTGATGCGCAGCCCCAAACTGTACGCCACTTTCCTGCTGTGGCTGCTGGCCGAATTGTTCGAAGTGCTGCCCGAAGTGGGCGATCCGGAAAAACCCCGGCTGGTGTTCTTCTTTGACGAGGCCCATCTGCTGTTCGACAATGCGCCCAAGGCCTTGCAGGACAAGATCGAACAGGTCGTGCGGCTGATCCGTTCCAAGGGGGTCGGCGTCTATTTCGTGACGCAGAACCCGATTGACGTGCCGGAGGAAGTGGCAGGACAGCTTGGCAATCGCGTGCAGCACGCGCTGCGTGCCTTTACCCCGCGCGACCAGAAGGCAATCAAGGCTGCCGCCGAGACGTTCCGTGTCAATCCCGATCTCGACGTGGAAGCCGCGATCACCGAACTCAAGGTTGGCGAAGCGCTGGTGTCAACGCTCATGGAAGATGGTGCCCCCAGCGTGGTTCAGCGCACGCTGGTCAAGCCGCCGCGTTCCCGGCTCGGACCGCTGACGCCCAAGGAACGGGCGATCATCCAGTCAGTCAGCCCGCTGGACGGGAAATACGACACGGCTGTGGATCGCGAGAGCGCCGAAGAGGTGATCGCGCAGAAAATCGCTGACGCGGCCGCCACCGCAGAAGAAGTGGCCGAAAAGGGCGAGGCCGAAGTGGGCAAGCGCGAACGCAAATCTGCGAGCCTGTGGGAGGGGATCGGCGGGAAAGTGGCCAAGGCGGCGGCTGGAGCGGCGGCGGCCAGCGCCGGATCGATTCTGGCCGGCAAGCTTTCCGGCAAGACCAGCCGTGCCAATCCCAAGGCAAGCGCAGCAAGTGCCGCTGGCGGAACCATTGCGAACGAGATCGGCAAGGCCATCGGCATACCGGGGCTGGGTCGCTTCGCCCGCAATCTTATCGGCGGGCTGATGCGCTGACATAGTGGCAGATAGAGTAAAGCGCGCCGGACCTCTCAGCGAAGTCCGGCGCGATTGATTTACCAGGCCCGGCTTACCACGCTCGGCTTACTGGGCGTTGTCGTTACCGGTGCGGTCACCACCCCTGGCGCGCATCTCCTTGAAGGCGGCGCGGCGCTCTTTATCAGTCACCATGCCATCACCATTCGCATCAGCCTTGTCGAACATGGCCATATGCGCGGCGTCAAACTCGGCCTTGCTCACCGAACCGTCGCCATTGGCATCAGCGCGCTCCATCATCTTTCCGCCATGGCCACGCATTTGGTCATGCTTGCCGCGACCCATGTCATCCTTGCCCTTACCGTGCCCGCGCATGCCCTGACCGGCGGCGAATTCCTCGCGGCTCAGCACGCCATTGCCATCACTGTCCAGCGCGTCAAAACGCGCACCCTTGCGGGCTTCGCGGTCAGCGTCATTGATCACCCCATCGCCATTGGCATCCATTTGCGCGAACATTTCGGCGCCGTGTTCCTGCGCCTGTGCGCGGGTCGTATCGCCATGATCCTTCATGCCCGGTCCCGCGTAGGCGATGCTGCCAGCACACAGGGCTGCGGCGGAAAGGGCAATTGTCAGTTTACGCATATCCATACTCCTTGGAACGACGGGGTGAGTTGCTGAAGGGGGGGCATGGCCTCCACCGGCTACTCTGAAACATAGTATGGCCGCACGATTTTGCGCGAACCTTGCTGAACACTCCATAGAGCGATGAATATTGTCGCAGGCGGAACGAGGCATTCATCGCCGCGCAAGCTTGCCGTCAAAGCGGCAGGCAGGCATCGCGCAGCCATGCCAACGCCTCGCCCTCCAGCTGCGGGGCCAGCGCCTTGGCCACGCGCGCGTGATAGGCGTTCCACCAGTCTTTTTCGGCGGATGAAAGCAGCGCCGGGGCCACCAGCGTGCGGTCAATCGGCACCAGGGTGAGCGTTTCAAAGCCCAGCCAGTCGCCTTCCGCCCCGGCGATTTCGCGCGGCTCCACCAGCACCAGATTTTCGATGCGGATGCCGTACGCGCCTGACTTGTAGTAACCAGGTTCATTCGAAATGATCATGCCCGGCAGCAATTCCTGCTCGGTCCCGGCCTGCCCGCCGGCGGCCTTGCTGATGCGTTGCGGGCCTTCGTGGACGGACAGGAAACTGCCGACCCCGTGGCCGGTGCCATGCGCGTAATCGAGGCCTGCCTGCCACAGGAACTGGCGCGCCAGCGTGTCCAGCTGATATCCGGCAGTGCCACGGGGAAAGCTGGCCGTTGCCAGCGCGATATGGCCCTTCAGGACGCGGGTGAAGCGTTCGCGCACTTCGGCGGGCGGGTCGCCGCCGCCGATCCACACCGTGCGGGTGATGTCCGTGGTTCCGTCCGCATACTGGCCGCCTGAATCCACCAGATAGACGCTGCCGGGTTCGAGCAGGCGATTGGTCTCCTCGCTCACCCGGTAATGGACGATCGCGCCGTTGGGCCCGCTGCCCGATATTGTGTCGAACGAAAGATCGCGCAATTCGCCCGTTTCACGGCGCAGGGCGTGCAGGCGTTCGGCGGCGTCCAGTTCGCTTACCCCGCCCTTGGGAGCCTCTGCTGACAGCCAGTGAAGGAACCGCGCCACTGCCGCCCCGTCCCGCAATTGCGCCGCGCGGTGCCCGGCCTGTTCAACCCGATTTTTGACCGCGCGTGGCAGCACGGTGGGGTCGCGATGGATGGCAAGCTCGGCCCAGCCTTGTTCGAGCCGGTCGAATATCGCGGCGACGCAGCGCTCCTTGTCCACTGCCACCCGTTTTCCGGCGAGTGCTTCGAGCGCGGCGGTAAAATCGTCGCGCGGGCGAACCTGCACGGCCTGGCCCAGATGCGTGGCCATTTCGGGCGGAATCTTGCCGGGCGTGACGAACAGATCCGCATCGCCCTTGCTGTCCACGATTGCAAAGGCGAGCACGACGGGCGTGCGCGCCACGTCGCTGCCGCGGATATTGAACAGCCAGGCGATGGAATCGAGCGCGGCGATCACGACCGCATCCAGGCCCTCCGCGCGCAGCCAGCCCGATACATCGGCCAGCTTTTCGGCGCTGGAACGCCCGGCAAAACACTCAGGATGAAGGATCGCGGGCGCTGCGGAAGGGGCGGGCCGGTCCGTCCAGATGGCGTCCAGCGGATTGCTGTCCACTGCCACAAGCGCTGCCCCCGCCTTTCCCAGCGCCTTGGCGGTCGCCTCCGTCCAGCTCCTTGAATGAAGCCAGGGATCATAGCCGATTCGTGCTCCCGCGCCGGCCTGCGCGCGCAGCCATTTGGCGGGGCTGGTCTGGGGCACGGATTCGTGATCCCACAGATTGGCGTCCACCTGATCGCGCGCCTGCAGAGTATAGCGGCCATCGACGAAGATCGCCGCGCGCTCCGCCAGCACCACTGCCGTCCCCGCCGAACCGTCAAAGCCGGTCAGCCAGCGCAGGCGTTGGGCATATTCCCCAACATATTCGGACATATGTTCGTCCGACAGCGGGATGACGAAGCCATCCAGCCTGCGCGCGGCAAGCTCTTTCCTTAAAGCGTCCAGTCTGGCCTCGTAAGGCGACAACAGCATTGCGACCGGCTCCTTCGGGTAATAGTGGCAAGACTAACATAAGGCCGCGCGCGCGTTTCGCCAGCCAGCCGCAAGGAAACCGGATGAGAAAGCTGTTCTGCCTTGCCCTGCTGGCCTTGCTGAACGCCGTTCTGCCCGCATCAGCCAGGGATTTCATGACCGATCAGCCCGCTTGCCCGCCCGTTGCCCAAAAGCGCGACTATATTACCGAACATCACGGTATCTCTATCAACGATCCCTATGCCTGGCTGCGCGATCCCGATTACCCGACGGTCAATGACAAGGATGTTCTGGATCATCTGCAGGCCGAGAATGCCTGGTTCAAGGCACGCATGGCCGCACAGGAACCAAGAGTGGATAAGCTGTTTCGGGAAATGCGCGCGCGCATCAGGGAAGCAGACAAATCGGTGCCGCAAAAGGACGGCGATTACTTCTACTGGATCGAGTTTGAGGAAGGCGCGGAATACAAGAAATGGTGGCGCCGCCCGGTCAACGCCCCGGCTGATGGCAGCGCTGATCAGCTGATCCTCGATGAAGTGGCGCTGGCCAGGGGCAAGGAATATTTCAGTCTGGGCGCGCTTTCGGTCAGCGAAGACGGGCAGTTGCTGGCCTATGCGGTCGATGACAACGGGTCCGAACGCTATACGGCGCGGATCAAGGATTTGCGAACCGGCGAACTGCTGGCTGACGAAATACCGGGAACGCTCTCCGCGCTGGTCTGGGTCGCGCGCGACAGGGGCATCGTCTATTCACTGGCCAACGAACAGTGGCGTACCGACAATGCGCGGCTGCACTGGCTGGGCCAGCCGGTGTCCGGGGATGTCGAGCTCTACCACGAAGATGACGAGGGTTTCCGGGTCAGCGCTTCGCTCTCTGCCAACGAGCAATGGCTGCTCATCTCCAGCGGCGACCATGAGACCAGCGAGGTGCGGATGATTCCCGCCACCGATCCTCTGGCGCAGCCTGTGCTGGTGCGCGCGCGAGAGAAGGGCGTGGAATATGACGTGGATGAACGCGATGGCACCTTGTTCGTTCACACCAATGACACGCACGAGAATTTCCGCCTGGCGACCGCGCCGCTGTCCGATCCCGGCAACTGGACCACGCTGATCGCCGGTTCGGACGATTTCTATCTGACCGGGGTTTCGCTGTTCCGCGATTTCTACGTCACCGAGGGGCGGCTGCGCGGCCTCGACCGGATCGAACTGCGCTATTACGACGATCCCGGCCGGATTGAGCCAATCGCCTTTCCCGAAGAAAGCTACACTGCGGGGCTGGACGACAATCCCGAATGGGCAATGGACCGCCTGCGCCTGTCCTATGCCAGCATGATCAGCCCCAATACGGTCTATGATTACGATGTGGCACAGCGCCGCCTCGAAACGCTGAAGGTGCAGCAGATCCCCTCCGGCTATGATGCATCGCTCTACACGACTGCGCGGCTCGAAATTCCGGGGCGCGATGGCGCGCTGATCCCGGTCAGCATCATGTATCGCAAGGATCGGGCGGCGAACGGCCCGCTCCACCTCTATGGTTATGGTGCCTATGGCATTGCCATCGATCCAGGCTTTTCGACCACGCGACTCAGCCTCGTTGATCGCGGATTTGCTTATGCCATCGCGCATATCCGGGGCGGCGACGATCTGGGGCGGGCCTGGTACAAGGCGGGCAAGCTGGAACGGCGGACCAACACGTTCAACGATTTCGTGGATGTGGCAAAGGGGCTGGTCGAACGCGGCTATACGGTTCCTGGCCGGATCAGCATTTCAGGCGGCTCGGCGGGCGGTGAACTGATGGGCGCAGTGGTCAATTCCGATCCCGGCCTGTGGGGCGCAGTGGTGGCGCATGTGCCCTTCGTCGATGTGCTCAACACCATGCTGGATGCATCTCTGCCGCTTACACCGGGCGAATGGCCGGAATGGGGCAATCCGATCGCTGACAAGGCGGCGTTTGAACTGATCCGGTCCTACAGCCCCTATGACAATGTGCGCGCGCAGGATTACCCGCCTATGCTCGTTACGGCGGGGCTAAACGATCCGCGCGTGACCTATTGGGAGCCAGCCAAATGGGTGGCCCGGCTGCGAGAGTTGAAGACCAATAATAATGAACTTCTGCTCAAGACCAATATGGGCGCGGGGCATGGCGGCAAGTCTGGCCGCTTCGAAAGCCTGCGCGAAACGGCGGAGGAATTCGCCTTCATTCTGTGGCAGATGGGGCTATGAGAGTAGACGGCTATCTTTCCGGCAAGTTTCCGATTATTTCAGTCGTTTGACACATTATGGTTGAATATTGTTAACCATATGCGCCTAGGCAGGGTGAACTGACCGCCGGGTTGCTGGCGGCGTCATGCAGGCCAGGGGGCAGTTCAATCATGATCCGCAGCAAGACCGTGTTCGTCGTCGTCGGCGGTGCCAGCAGCGAACTGCAATTTCCCAGCGATGCCGAATTACTCGCCCGGATCAGCCAGAGTTTCGATTTCAGTCGCATCGGCACGGAAATGCAGACGCGCGACGGCGTGTTCCTCCTGCAGCAACTCATCAAGCTGGCGCAGCGGTTGAGCAAGGGCGAAGAAGCCTTGCGTCAGGCATCCGAACGCATCCGCATTGCCAGCAAGCTGGCCACCTCGATCGAGGCGATCATTGACCAGCATGACAATGACCCACTGGTGGCCGCCTGCGGCAAGCTGGGCATTGCGCATTTCATTTGTCAGGCAGAGGCCAAGTCGATCCTGCGCGATGCGCCGCGCGCGCCGGGCGAATTGCCGATTCAGGGCGAAGATACCTGGCTATATCAGCTCGGATTGCTGGTTACGGCGGGTGTCCCGCGTTCGCGGGTCGAACAATGTCTGGAAAATCTGGCGATCATCAATTTCAACTACGATCGTTCGGTCGAACATTTCCTGCCGCATGTTCTGGTGGTCGCTTTCGGGATGAGCCTGCAGGAGGCGCAGCGTCTCAGCATCATTCACCCGTTCGGTACGGTCGGGCGCCTTCCGTGGCAGGGCGGCGAAAACGCCGATGTCGATTGGGGCACGGAGCAGCCATGGAACATCCAGAACCTGGCCATGCAGATCCGCACTCCGGGCGAAGTGATGCGCGACCAGCGCGCGCTGACAAACATTCGCGCGCTGGTAACCGGCGCCAAGCGGCTGGTGCTGCTGGGTTTCGGTTATCAGCCGCAGAATGTCGACATGCTGATCGACTATTCGCTGTCGCATGACCCCGAAGTGCTGGGAACGCTGATGGGTGTGCCCAGTTCAAGCCATGACTCGGTTTACAAGATGCTGCGCCGCAAGACCGGCATCGAGAAGGACGATCTGATCACCCTGACCAATGCCAAATGCAATCACCTCATGCGCGATTTCAGCCTCCTGCTGGAAAGCTGACGGCCCCGCCGGTTAGAGCGGATTGCCATCCCGGTCGCGATAGATTTCGCGGCGGCCAACATGATTGGCCGGGCCAACCAGGCCATCGGCTTCCATCCGTTCGACCCATTTGGCGGCCGTATTATAGCCGACACCCAGCTGACGTTGCAGCCAGCTGGCCGAGGCTTTCTGGCTCTCGAACACGATCTGGCAGGCCTGGCGATATTTGCGCTCGTTCGGATCGTCGCTGGCGGTCAGTTCGTCATCGAAGCTGAAACCGCCGTCCTCAGGCTCTTCCGTGACCGAATCGACATATTCCGGGCTGCCCTGCGCGCGCCAGTGATCGGCTACCCGTTCCACCTCTTCATCGGCCACGAAGGGGCCATGCACGCGGGTCAGCGCGCCGGTATTGGGCTTGTAGAGCATGTCGCCCTTGCCCAGCAGCTGTTCCGCCCCCTGTTCGCCCAGGATCGTGCGGCTGTCGATCCGGCTGGTCACCTTGAAGCCGATCCGGGTCGGCAGATTGGCCTTGATCACACCGGTAATGACATCGACTGACGGGCGCTGGGTGGCCATGATGAGGTGAATGCCCGCCGCCCGGCTCTTTTGCGAAAGTCGCTGGATCAGAACTTCCACTTCCTTGCCAACGGTGACCATCAGGTCGGCCAGTTCGTCCACGATCAGCACGATCTGCGGCAGCACTTCGTAATCGAGCTGCTCTTCCTCGAACAATTCCTCGCCCGTGTCAGGATCGAATCCGATCTGCACCCGGCGGCCCAGCGGCTTGCCCTTGGCGGCGGCCGACCGGACCCGTTCGTTGAAGCCGGACAGGTTACGCGCGCCCACGCTCGACATCATGCGATAGCGCCGCTCCATCTCCTCGACCGCCCATTTGAGCGCCCGGACCGCCTTGGCCGGTTCGGTGACCACGGGGGAGAGCAGGTGCGGGATATCGTCATAGCTCTTGAGTTCGAGAATCTTGGGGTCAATCAGGATCAGGCGGCAATCGCGCGGGGACAGCCGATAGAGCAGTGACAGCAGAATGCAGTTCAGCCCCACCGACTTGCCCGAGCCGGTGGTGCCCGCGACCAGCAGGTGAGGCATCGCCGCCAGATCGGCGACGATCGGTTCGCCCGCGATATCCTTGCCCAGGATGATCGGCAACATGCCCTTGTGATGAGCGAAGGCCTCGCAGGCGACGAGTTCCTTGAGCGAAACCGTCTGCCGGTCGGCGTTGGGCAGCTCGATCCCCATCACGGTCTTGCCGGGGATCGAGGCGACGCGCGCGGAGATCGCGCTCATGTTGCGGGCGATGTCTTCGGCCAGGCCAATCACCCTGCTGGCCTTGATGCCCGGCGCTGGTTCGAGTTCGTACATGGTGACCACCGGCCCGGTGCGCACTGCCGTGATTTCGCCCTTCACGTTGAAATCGTCGAGCACGTTTTCCAGCAGCCGCGCATTGCGTTCAAGCCCGAGTTTGTCGAGCTTGGGCGCATGGGCTGGCGGGGGATCGTCCAGCAGGTCGATCTCCGGCAATTTGTAATTGTCGAACAGGTCTGTCTGGCGGGCCTTGCTGCTGAGCTTGGCCGGCATTGGCGGCTGGCTGGGGTCCGTGATTTCGGGCGGTCGGCGCGATTCCGCCCCGGCCAGAGGCGCGACGCGCGCCTCTCGCTGCGGCTTGGGCTTCTTTGGCACGAACGGAATACCGCCGTCGTCGACTCCGACTGGCCGTCGTTTCAGCATGACGGGCAAAGTCAGCAATTGCGCCCAGTCGAAGGCGAACACTTTCCCCGCCAGGCCAAGTCCGGCGACCAGCGCGACCAAGGCAAGGGCGAGTATGGTCCAGCCCTGCGCGGCAGGCGGCAACAGACCGGCGATGGCGTGAATCGCCTTTGCGCCCAGCAGGCCGGTGATGCCGCCCATTGATGCGGGCAATGATCCGCCGGGGCCGGTAAAACCCAGCGCGAGCACCGTTGCCATCAAGGCCATCGCGAACAGCAGTACCCCCACGGCGCGCCACCAGCGCAGGCCATGCGGGGTTTCTTCTTCGTCCGCGTCACGCCAGAGCTTGCGTGAAAAAGCGTAAAGCAGCGGCAGCAGCAGCACAGCGACCGGACCGAACAGAAAAAGTGAACGTTCGGCCACCCACGCGCCGCCCAGGCCCATCCAGTTCGCCACTTGCGTGCCAGCGGCGGTGGAAGGTGACGGATCGGTCTGGTGATAGCTGGCCAGCGCCAAGCCAAGGAACAGCATGGCGGCAAACAGGAGCGCAGCGCCGCCCAGTTGCAGGGCACGGCGCAGCGAGCGGCGGAATGCCGCGCGCCAGTCCGCCTTTGGCGCCTTGCCCATCGCGCGTGTGGCCATCATCATTCCCCTGTGGCGATCCGGGGTAGAATCGCAGAGGCGGGAGTCCGCGTCAAGGAAGGGTGCGACCGGCGTGAAAACTCAGCTCAGGCCGTCGATGGCGGCCCAGCGGTTCCACTTAAGGCGCCTTGCATTGCGCGGGTTCATGCCACCAAGCGCGATGACCGGCGCAGCGGCGCGGCATGCCATCAGGCGGAAGCGCAAGGGGCCCAGCGTGCGCCCCCCGGGGTGGGAGCGGGTCGGGAACACCGCAGAAAGCATGATCGCATCCGCCCCCACGCGGTTGGCCTGTGCGATTTCGCGCAGCGAGTGCGCAGTGGCGATCGTCACCATCCGGTTCCTCCGAAGGCCGAGCGCAAGCGGCGCGCCATAGACGCCGTCCGCGCCCATCCTTCGGGCGGTCGCCCTGTCGGCGGAAACGATCGCGACATGGCCCTTCTGGCGGCAAATCCGCTGCAATCCGGCAAAGCGTTTTGCCCTTTCGTGCGGGGAAAGATGGTAATCACGGAAGACGAATCCCGCCGGCACCCTCAAAGAGCGCAGCGCCGGTTCAATCACATGCTGATTGCGCTGGTCGGAGACTAGCCACAATTGCGGGAGGGTCTGGCGCTGGCGCATGGCATCGCTATAGCGGCGCGCGATGGAAAGTGCAGTCACTCCGCTCGAACAGATCCGCCAGCGCATCGCACAGGCGGCGAAGATTGCCGGGCGCAAGGAATCGGGCATCACCCTGATCGCCGTCAGCAAGACGCATCCGGCAGAGCGCATTCAGCCGCTGATTGATGCCGGACAGCGTGTCTTCGGCGAAAACCGTGTGCAGGAAGCGGCGGCCAAGTGGCCCGCCCTGCGCGACGCCTGTCCCGATATTGCGCTGCATCTGGTCGGCCAGCTTCAGTCCAACAAGGCCGATGATGCGGTGCGGCTGTTCGACAGCATCCAGTCGCTTGACCGGGCCTCGCTCGTCACTGCGCTCGCCAGGGCGATGGACCGGGCGGGGCGGCAGGTGGAATGCTTCGTCCAGGTCAATATCGGGGCGGAACCGCAGAAGGGCGGTTGCGCGATCGCGGAACTGCCGCAGTTGTTGGCAGAAGCGCGCGGCGCAGGCATTCCCCTTGCCGGGCTGATGTGCGTACCGCCGCTGGATATCGAACCTGCCCCCTTCTTCGCCCTGCTTGACAAACTGGCTGCAGATCACGGCCTGGCTGGTCGTTCGATGGGGATGAGCAACGATTTCGAGACCGCGATCATGCTGGGGGCAACGCATGTGCGTATCGGCAGCGCGCTGTTCGGGCAACGCGCCGGCTGATATTCAGATCGTGAATTCGCGCACTTCGCCGGGCTGCTGGCTGGCAACGTCTTCGGCCGCATTGGCTGCCGCGAGCAGCCGCCGTTCGATGCTCTTCATCCGTTCAGGCTGGGAAATCTTGTGACCCAGCAGGTCCGTCACATAAAATGTGTCGGCCGCACGTTCGCCATAAGTGGCGATGTGGGCTGACTGGATCATCAGATTTTCCTCGAACAGGGCGCGGCTCAACCGGTTCAGCAGGGCCGGGCGATCGCGCGCGTTGACCTCGATCACTGTGTAATGGCCGGACGCCTTGTTATCGAATTCGACGCGCGGGCGCACATGGAACGCATCCGCCCGCATGCGCGGCAGCGGGCGCTTGGCCAATTGTGGCACAAGTTCGACACGATTTGCCAGCGCATCGATGATCGACTGCTTGAGTCGCGTCAGCTGGGCATCTTCCATGAAGGGGCGGCCAAGCGGATCCTGCACCAGGAAATTGTCCACCGCCTTGCCGTTGCGGGCGGTATGAATGCGCGCATCAATGATATTGCCACCGGCCAGATGAATGCCCCCGGCGATGCGGAAAAAGAGGCCGGGATGGTCGTTGGCGATGATCGTGACCAGCGTGGCCCCGCGCGCAGCGTAATATTCGCAATGGATCGAGAGGGGATCGGAAAGCTCCTGCGCCGCCTGAAACTGGACAAGGTTGAGCGCGATGACATCCTCAGCCTCGGCAATCCAGTACGCGTCGTTAAGCATCGATCCGATGCTGCCCGTAAGCGCGGATTTCTCGCCCAACAGCGCGGCGACCGCCGCCTTTTTGCCGGCGATGCGCTGTTCGCGGCCTTGCCCCTTGTGGCCCAGGCGCAGCCGTTCCTCGGCCCGGTCATAGAGATCGCCGATCAGCTGACCCTTCCAGCTGTTCCAGATGCCGGGGCCGACCGCGCGGATATCGACCACGGTCAGGATCGTGAGCTGACGCAGGCGTTCCAGCCCCTGCACGGTGCCCACGAAATCCTCGATCGTCTTGGGATCGGAGAGGTCGCGCTTGAAGGCCGTCGCGCTCATCAGCAAGTGATGGCGCACCAGCCAGCTGACCAGTTCGCTCTCGCTCTCGCTCAGCCCCAGTCTGGGGCAGACCCGCAGCGCCAGTTCCGCGCCCAGCACGGAATGATCGCCGCCGCGCCCCTTGGCGATGTCGTGCATCAGCACCGCGACATAGGACACCCGGCGCGAGGCGACTTCGTGAATGAGGCGGCTCGATCGTGGATGCGCTTCTTTCTCGTCGCCCTTTTCAATGCGCGAGAGCAGCCCGATGGCGCGTATCGTGTGTTCGTCCACCGTATAGTGATGGTACATATCGAACTGCATCTGTGCGTTAACGCGGCCGAAGTCGGGCACAAAGCGGCCGAACACCCCCGCTTCGTTCATCCAGCGCAGTACTTTTTCGGGATCGTTCTGGCCGGTCAGCACCTTGAGGAACAATTCGTTCGCGCGCTTGTCACGCCGGATCGTTCCGTTGATCTTGCCCGCGTCGCGCGTGGCCATGCGCATGGTGGAGGCGTGAATGTCGAGTCCTTCCTCCTCGGCCAGTGCGAAGAGTTCAAGCAGACGTACCGGATCCCTGGCGAAGTAGTCGTCCGACGGGGCCTTGATCTTGCCGCCGAACACGGTGAAACCGCGCACCATCCGTTGCTTTGGCCGGAAACCGGCCAGCAGTCCGCGAGGTTTCTTGCTGGCGAACTGCTCATTGAGCTGATCGAGGAAAACGGCGGTGAGATTGCCGACGCGCTTGGCCTGCAGGAAGAAGAACTGCATGAACCGTTCGACCGCGCTCTTGCCCGGACGGTCAGTGAAATTCATGCGCGCGGCCACTTCGCGCTGCAGGTCGAAGGTCAGCCGGTCTTCCTCGCGCCCGGTGATCGTATGCAGATGGCAGCGTACCGCCCAGAAGTAGTTTTCAGCCTGACGAAAGGCGCGAAATTCATTGGCGCTGAGCAGGCCGACATCGACCAGTTCGGCAGGGGTGCGCACCTTGTAGATATATTTGCCGATCCAGTAGAGCGTGTGCAGATCGCGCAGTCCGCCCTTGCCTTCCTTGACATTGGGTTCGACGACATAGCGGCTATCGCCCAGCCGTTTGTGGCGTGCGTCACGCTCTTCCAGCTTTTCGGTCAGGAACTGCTGTTCGGTGCCCGCCACGACTTCAGCGAAGAAGCGGCGGTCCGCCTCTTCGAACAGATCCTGATCCCCCCAGACATAACGCCCTTCAAGCATGGCGGTGCGAATGGTGAGGTCGGCCTTGGCCATCTTGACCATCTCATTGAGCGAGCGGCTCGAATGGCCGACGGTAAGTTGCAGATCCCACAGGAAATAGAGGATCGCCTCGATCACCTGTTCGCACCAGGCGGTCTGCTTGCCGGGCGTCAGAAAGGCGATGTCGACGTCCGAATGCGGCGCCATTTCGCCCCGGCCATAGCCGCCGACTGCCATGATCGCGATCCGCTCGCCCGTGGAGCGGTTGCCCGACGGATAGAGATCGCTCGTAACATGATCGTGAATGGTGCGGATGAGCTGATCGGTAAGAAAGGCCTGCGCCTTGGCACAGGCGTGCCCCGCTGCGGGATGTTCGGCAAGTCGGCGGGCGATTTCTGCGCGGCCCCCGGCCAGCGCCTGTTTCAATGCGGCCAGCACGCGCGGGCGCGCCTTGCTGCCATCTTCGCTGACGGCAGCGGCGATTTCTTCCGCCAGCTTGCGCCGGTCAATCACGGCGCGTTGGTCCGGTATGCGCAGCGCGCTCATGCCGGAAACCTCTCTTCGGGCGCCGAACTTCGCAATGGGCTGTTGCCGGGGATAGGCATTCTCCGATCCTGCGGCTATGGCTCGTGCCGCTTGGTCATAATGCTCTAAGGGGTTCTCAACTTGCTGTCACTATTGGCTGGCGCCTCTGCCCCCCTGATTTGGGAAGACCTGGGCCTGAGGCCGGGGATTGATCTGGGTTTCTTCACCCTGCGGTTCTATTCGCTGGCCTATATGGGCGGCATCCTGCTGGCCTACTGGCATCTGAGCAGGATGGTAAAGGCGCCCGGCGCCCCGCTGGCCCAGCGCCATGTCGATGACCTTTTCTTCTATTGCACGCTGGGTATCATCATTGGCGGGCGGCTGGGCTATGCCACTTTCTACCAGCCGTCGCTGTGGGCCGATCCGGCTGCGCTGGCCAGCCTGTGGCACGGCGGGATGAGTTTTCACGGCGGCCTGCTGGGGGTTGCGCTGGCCATGGGCTGGGTGGCCTGGCGCGGTCAGCTCAACCTTGTCAGGGTGAGCGATTATGTCGCCGTCAATGTCGGTTTCGGCATGCTGTTCGGGCGGATTGCCAATTTCATCAATGGCGAGCTGTGGGGCCGGGTCAGCGATGTACCCTGGGCGATGGTCTTTCCCGGCGCCGGCCCCCTGCCGCGCCATCCTTCACAATTATACGAAGCCTCACTGGAAGGCGCGCTGATGATCGCCATCATGCTGCCGCTGTTCTGGAAAACCCGCGCGCGCTGGCGTCCGGGCCTTCTGGTCGGTATTTTCCTGACCGGCATCGCGCTTGCGCGCTTCACGGTCGAATTCTTCCGCGAACCCGATGCCCAGCTGGCGGGGTTTGCCATGCGGACCGGGCTTTCGATGGGCCAGTGGCTGACGCTGCCGCTGCTCATGCTGGGGATGGGGCTGGCCATCCGCGCGTTTATGCGCCCTGCGCTCGGCTCTGCGGAGCGTGACGAGGCGGCATGAGCGAGGACGACAGCGGCAGGCTCAGTGCAGTATTCAGGCGCCTGATCGCCAACACCGGGCCGATCAGCCTGATGCACTACATGGGCGAGGCAAACGCACGCTATTACGACAGCCGCGATCCCTTCGGCCATGCCGGGGATTTCGTGACCGCCCCTGAAATCAGCCAGATGTTCGGCGAACTGATCGGGCTGTGGCTGGCTGACATCTGGATTCGCGCGGGGCGCGAGGAACCCGTGCACTATGTCGAACTGGGGCCGGGGCGCGGTACGCTGGCACGCGATGCATTGCGCGCGGCGCGGCGTTACGGGCTGGAACCGCGTGCGCATCTGGTAGAAAGCTCGACCGCGCTCAAGGATATCCAGCAGGTCACCATCCCGGGGGCTTTCTGGCATCACGATCTCTCCACCGTACCGATGGAAGGGCCGGTGCTGCTGGTCGCCAATGAATTCCTCGACGCGCTGCCCGTGCGTCAGCTGGTGATGACCGCGCAGGGCTGGCGCGAACGGATGGTCGGGCTGTCAGGCGACCGGTTCGTGCCCGTGGCCGGTGCGCAACCCATGGATGCGGCGCTTCCCGAAGCGCGCCGGGCGGCTGCAGAAGGCACCATCATTGAAACCTGCCCCGGCGCCGCTGCGGTCATGTACGAAGTGGCCGGGCGGCTGGCGGCGCAGGGCGGCGCGGCTCTGTTCATCGATTACGGTTCGGACGAAGTCTATACCGGATCGACCCTGCAGGCGGTGCGCGAACATCGCAAGGTCGACCCCTTCCTTGCGCCTGGCGAGGCAGACCTGACCGCGCATGTCGATTTCGCGACGCTGGCGACCATCGGCCAGTCGCGCGGCGCGAAATGGCTGGGTACGGTGGAACAGGGGCGCTGGCTGCGCGAATTGGGGATCGAGGCGCGGGCCGATGCGCTGTCCGAATTTGCGCCCCAGCATGCCGATGCGATCCGTTCGGCCAGGGACCGGCTGATCGGCGAAGGCCAGATGGGCGCCCTGTTCAAGGTGATGGGCTTTGCTGCTCCCCCCTGGCCCGATGGTGTGGGGTTCTGAGCCTGGTCGGCGAAGCCCCTCAGACGTCCAGATTGGCGACGTTGAGCGCGTTTTCCTGAATGAAGTCGCGGCGCGGTTCCACCACATCGCCCATCAGCCGGGTGAAGATTTCGTCCGTCACATCGGCGTCTTCCACCTTCACATGCAGCAATACGCGATTGTCGGGATCCAGTGTGGTTTCCCACAGCTGCTCCGCGTTCATTTCGCCCAGTCCCTTGTAGCGGGCGATGGACAGGCCCTTGCGGCCAAAGGCCAGGACCGCGTCCAGCAATTCGGTCGGCCTGGTGATGAGGTCGCCGCCCGCCGGTGCGCGCTGTGGTGTGTCTTCGCCCGCTTCGCTTTCGTCAACCGGTTCGGCATCTTCCGCGCCGCTTCGGACCAGGCGGCATGGGCGGGCATAGACTTCGGCGTTCTCACTGGCGAGACGGTGGAGCTTACGCGCTTCGGCGCTAGTCAGGAAACTGGCCTCGATCGGGTGCACATCGGTTACCCCGCGCCACAGCCGTTCGAACCGGACTGCGCCATCCGGGCCGAGATGCGCGCTCCAGCTTGCGTCATCATCGCCCATTTCGAGGCGGGTAGCCGCAAGTTCCAGCGCCTGCTGGCGGTTGGTGCCGTCCAGCGCCGGATCCAGCACGCCTGACAGGGCCATCTGTTCGACCATGGCGGGGTTGTATTTGCGCGGCACGAAGCCCAGCAGGCTGCGAATGCGCAAGGCATGATCGACCAGTGCGCGCAGTTCTTCTCCGCCGCGCGCGCCGCCCGCGCTTTCCAGCACGCGGCCCTGCAGGCCTGCATCGACCAGATAGCGGTCAAGCGCAGCCGCATCCTTGAGGTAAACCTCGCTGCGGCCCTTGTTGACCTTGTAGAGCGGCGGCTGGGCGATGTAGAGATGGCCGCTGCGGATAATCTCCGGCATCTGCCGGTGGAAGAAGGTGAGCAGCAGCGTGCGGATATGCGCGCCATCCACGTCCGCGTCAGTCATGATGACGATCTTGTGGTAGCGCAGCTTCTCGATGTTGAATTCATCGCGGATGCCGGTGCCCATCGCCTGAATCAGCGTGCCGACTTCCTTGGACGAGATGATCCGGTCAAACCGGGCGCGCTCCACGTTCAGGATCTTGCCCTTCAGTGGCAGGATTGCCTGATAATGCCGGTCACGCCCCTGTTTGGCCGATCCGCCCGCGCTGTCACCCTCGACCAGGAACAGTTCGCATTTTGCAGGATCACGTTCCTGGCAATCAGCCAGCTTTCCGGGGAGCGAGGCGATATCCATCGCCCCCTTGCGCCGCGTCAGTTCGCGCGCCCTGCGCGCTGCTTCGCGGGCGGCGGCGGCATCGATGACTTTCTGGATGATCGCCTTGGCATGGGCGGGGTTTTCCTCCAGCCATTCACCCAGCTTGTCGCTCATCAGGCTTTCCAGCGGCTGACGCACTTCGGAAGAGACCAGCTTGTCCTTGGTTTGCGAACTGAACTTGGGATCGGGCAGCTTGACCGAGACGATCGCGGTCAGCCCTTCGCGCATATCCTCGCCCGAAAGCGAAACCTTTTCCTTTTTCAGCAGGCCCGAGCGATCAGCGTAATTATTCAGTGACCGGGTCAGCGCGGCGCGGAAGGCGGCCAGATGCGTGCCACCGTCGCGCTGCGGGATGTTGTTGGTGAAGCACAAGACGTTCTCGTAATAGGAATCGTTCCATTCCAGCGCGACATCGATCCCGATTCCGTCCTTTTCCGCTGATACGGAAATCGGATCGGGAACCAGTGCCTGCTTGTTGCGATCCAGCCATTGCACGAAGGCCGCAATGCCGCCTTCGTAAAACAGGTCATGTTCGGCCACATCCTCGTGCCGCTTGTCGCGCAGCAGGATGCGCACGCCGGAATTGAGGAAGGCAAGTTCGCGATAACGGTGTTCGAGCTTTTCGAAGTCATATTCGATGACGTTCTTGAACGTGTCAGTGCTGGCCAGGAAAGTCACCCGTGTGCCCTTCTTGCCGGCCGGTGCGTCACCCTTCTCGATCAGCGGCGCCACGGTATTGCCGTGTTCGAAGCGCATCCAGTGTTCCCGGCCATCGCGCCAGATCGTCAGCTCCAGCCATTCGCTGAGCGCGTTGACCACGGATACGCCGACGCCGTGAAGACCGCCCGACACCTTGTAGGCGTTATCGTCACTGGTGTTTTCGAATTTCCCGCCCGCGTGCAGCTGCGTCATGATGACTTCGGCGGCGGAAACCCCTTCTTCGGAGTGAATGCCGGTGGGGATGCCGCGGCCATTGTCTTCGACCGAAACCGAACCGTCGGGATTGAGTTCGATCAGGACCAGGTCGCAATGCCCTGCCAGCGCCTCGTCAATTGCATTGTCCGAAACCTCGAACACCATGTGATGCAGGCCCGAACCATCGTCCGTGTCACCAATATACATGCCAGGCCGTTTGCGGACCGCATCCAGACCCTTCAGAACCTTGATGCTGTCAGCGCCGTAACCGTTCTTTTGCGGTTGATTTTCGGGAGTTTCCGTCATGGCCACGATATAGGGATCAGCCACGCGATAGGAAAGCGGGGATTGCGCCCTTCCACAGGAAATCGCAGGGGCAAGGGTGCAGGCGGCAGAGGTGGAAACGGCCGCTTCCCCGGACTGGGGGAAGCGACCGTCAGTGTTTCGCCTCGATCATGATGCGCTTAAAGCAGGGTGACGGCAAACATCAGCCCGCTGGTCGAAGCAGCAATAATGATCGGAAAGACCTGATTGGCAATTGCACGCATGGTATTCTCCTCTGGTTGAATACCCTTCACGGCTCCATCGCCCGTCCATTTCCACGCCTGATCAATTCTGCAAAGCGGAACATTTCGCAATCGCAAAAACCTCCACACACCTTGCTATTTTTGCAACTGAGCGTGTAAGCATGCCTGAGGCTACGATTTTCTATGGCATTGGCGCGGGCGTTTCATGTGCTAAACACAGGCCATGAAGCGCGAACGTTACGAAGAACTGCTGGAGGAACTGCAGCTGGAGCTGGCCGGGATGGCGCGCTGGGCCAGGGCGAAGGGCGAACGCATCTGCGTGATCTTCGAAGGGCGTGACACGGCGGGCAAGGGCGGCGCGATCAAGGCGATCAGCGAACGGCTCGACACGCGCCAGTTCCGCATCATGGCGCTGTCCAGGCCCACCGAGACGGAACGGTCGCAATGGTACTTCCAGCGCTATGTCCCGCATCTGCCTGCGGCCGGGGAGATCGTGCTGATGGACCGCAGCTGGTACAACCGCGCGGGGGTGGAGAAGGTCATGGGCTTTGCCAGCGAAGCCCAGGTCGAGACCTTCCTGCGCGAAGCGCCGGTATTCGAGAAGATGCTGGTCGATGACGGTATCCGCCTGTTCAAATACTGGCTGACCTGCGACCAGGCGAAGCAGGAGGAACGCTTCGCCGAACGGCGCGAAGATCCGCTCAAGCGCTGGAAGCTCTCGCCGATCGATGTCGAGGCGCGCGGCCGCTATGCCGATTACACCGCCGCGCGCGAAGCGATGCTGGCCGCAACGCACAGCGGCTGGGCGCCCTGGACACTGGTTGATTTCAACGACCAGCGCCAGGGATGCATCACCCTCATCCGCAATCTGCTGGATCGCCTGCCCGACACAGCGGTGGCGCCTGATGGACTGGAGTGGCCCGCGCTTGGCCATCCGCCGTTGCAAGAGGCGTTCACCCTGTTGCAGCCTATCGCGCATTACCCCGGCGGGGAGGACTGACGCGGTGCCGCCCCTTGCGCATACCGCCGCTACCTTTGCAGGCTGGCTTGCCCGCCTGCGTCAGGAGGCGGTCGAGCGCGAGCTTGAATGGATGGTCTGCTCCACCGGTGCGGCGGAACAGGCGGCCTATGCCGAAGGCCTCAGCCCCGGCGACTATCTCGACCGGCTGGAGGCGATGAGCGAGTGGCGCGGCTGCGGCTGCGGCGGAGGGAGTTGAACGGGCGCTGACCCGGCCCGGTCAGGCCGCCGTCTGGGCATAAGTGGGATAATCGCTATAGCCCTTTTCTTCGCCGACATAGGCATAGTCGAAATTGACCTCGGCCAGCGGCAGCCCATCGCGAAAGCGGGTGACGAGGTCCGGATTGGCCATGAAGGGCCGCCCGAAGGAGATCGCTTCGGCCGCGCCACGGGCGATGAAGTCCGCGCCTTCTTCCGCGCTGAACCCGCCGTTCTGGATGACCGCGCCCCTGTAAGTGGCGCGCAGCTGTTCCATCACCGGATCGTCGGGCAGATCCATGAAACCGGCATGAATCGGCTCTATCAGGTGGACATAGGCCAGCCCGGCGGCTTCGGCGATGGTCCCGATGGCATGCGCGAGGGCGCCGGGATTTTCATCTTCCATCCCCTTGCGCTTGCTGGTCGGGCTGATGCGAAGGCCCACCCGGCCAGCTTCCACCTTCGCCGTCACCGCAGCGATCACCTCGCGCAGGAAGCGCGTGCGGTTTTCCAGACTACCGCCATAGCCATCGGTGCGCCGGTTCGTGGAGGAGGTCAGAAACTGGTCAATCAGATAACCATTGGCGCCGTGGATTTCCACGCCGTCGAACCCGGCCTCCAGCGCGTTGGCGGCGCCTTGCGCATAGGCCGCCACCATTTCGTCAATATCGGCCTGCGTCATCTCGCGCGGGGTGACAAACGGCTTCATCGGCAGGAACAGGCTGTCATCGCCCGGCGCGCGCGGGGCAAAGGTTTCGCCTTCCGCCGCGATGGGTGACGGGGCGATCGGCTGCGCGCCGCCATTATAGTCAGGCAGCACCAGTCGCCCCATGTGCCAGATCTGGCAGAAGATGCGCCCGCCCGCATCATGGACGGCCCCGGTCACGCCTTTCCAGCCCACAAGCTGTTCGGCCGACCAGATGCCCGGTACCCGGTACCAGCCCATGCCGCTGGGATGCACCGCCGTCGCCTCGCTGATCAGCAGGCCCGCATCGGCGCGCTGCGCATAATAGGTGCCCATTACCGGCTGGGGGACATTGGCTTCACTGGCGCGCCCGCGGGTGAGCGGGGCCATGATGATGCGATTGGGCAGATCGAGCGAGCCGAGCGTCAGCGGCTGGAACAGGGGGTCAACGGACATGGGGAGCCTTCAAATTGATAAACGGATTTACCTGTCCCTAGCCTGCGGATGACGCAGAGGGAAGAGGCTGGCGGTGCGACTGGTGCTGAGGTAATCTGCCGACAACGACAAGGAGGCAGGACATGGCGCAGTTTGACGATCAGGGGCGGCCGGTTGGCGATACGTCGCGGCCCGTATCCTCCGCGCGGGTCCCGGGTACTGCCAACAGCTTCGATTTCAACCGGCCCACGGCCATCAGCCTGCTCTATCTCTCCTCGTGCGTTCTCGGGGTGACGGCGCTGATTGGCCTCGTCCTCGCCTATGTCTGGCGCGGGGAGACGCAGGCCGTGGCCGCTTGGGAAACGTCCCATTTCACTTATCTCATCCGCACCTTCTGGATTGGCCTTGCCGGTGCGATGGTCAGCGTATTGCTGATGATTGTGCTGATCGGCTTCGTGCTGATCATCGGCGTGGCAGTGTGGGTGATCGTGCGTTGCGTGCTCAGCCTGGTCAGCGCGCAAAAGCAGGAGCCGATGGCTGACGCCCTAACCTGGTGGGTCTGAGGATTCGTTCATTCCGCCCGCCCGAATCGGACACATCAAAAGGCTAAAATTCGGTCACTTCCCGCTCTGTCTGGAACAGCGGTTCCGGAAGAGCGCTTGCGCGGCCATCCGTCCCAGATGGCAGCTTCATTGCCTGTCGGAAAGTGCCCCGAACCTAGTCGCCATTCTCGCAGGCAATGCCGTTACGGTCCCGGTCCAGATGCGGGGAATAGCCGGGTTCGCCCTCGCGCATCGGAGCATAGCCGGCCGCGCGCGCCTCGCTGCAATAGGCGAAGAAAATGCCCTTCACCCGGGTGTCCTTGCGGTAGCGGGCAGACCACGGATTGTCAGCTGACATATGCGGCATGGCACTGTCCGGGCTGATGGTGACGTCAGGCAGGGCCGGGCGCGCCAGCCACACCACGAGCGTCGCCAGCGCCGCTACGGTCCACCCCAATGTGCTCCCGATACTGCGCGTCATGGCGCGGGTTTGCCTAAAAAGGGGTTAGGATGGGGTTAAGGGGTGTCCGTGCCGCCCTCGTCACCCTCCGCGATCCTCGCCACTCCCGCGCAGGCGGGGGGCCAGGTAACGCTGGATTTTTAGTGGAGCAGCCCGTTTTCCCGAGAGCTTATATAGGCCCCTGCCTTCGCAGGGGCGAAGGGTCAGGGACGGTCCGATATCCGGGCCGCGCCCATCACTCTGCCGCTTGTGCGCCGCCCGTGCCGCTGTCGCCGAACATGTCCGGTTCGCCTTCGTCCACCGGGCCCTGTTCATTGGCGGCGCTGGCCTTGCGCCGCGCATCGAAACTGGCCCAGACATCGTTCCAGTTGCCGCGCGTTGCGCCCTTGGAATATTCGGTGGCCCGCGTTTCGAAGAAATTGGCGTGTTCCACCCCGTTCAGCAACGGTGCCAGCCACGGCAGCGGGTGATCGTCCACCATGTAGATCGACGGCAGGCCAAGCTGACCCAGCCGCCAGTCCGCAATATAGCGGATGTATTTCTTGATCTCGCGCGCGGTCATCCCCGGCACCGGCCCGGCTTCGAACGCCAGATCGATGAAGGCGTCTTCCAGCCGCACCGTTTTCTGGCAGCAATCGATGATGTCTTCCTTGACGGCCTTGGTCAGGCAGCCGCGCTCCTTGACGAAGGCGTGGAACAGGCGGGTGATTCCTTCGCAGTGCAGGCTTTCGTCGCGCACTGACCAGGTCACGATCTGGCCCATCCCCTTCATCTTGTTGAAGCGGGGGAAGTTCATCAGCATGGCGAAGCTGGCGAACAGCTGCAGCCCTTCGGTGAATCCGCCAAACATGGCCAGTGTGCGGGCGATATCCTCGTCGCTGTCCACGCCGAACTGCTGCAGGTAATCGTGCTTGTCGCGCATTTCCTGATATTCCAGGAACATGCCATATTCGCTTTCGGGCATGCCGATGGTGTCCAGAAGATGCGAATAGGCAGCGATGTGAATCGTCTCCATGTTGGAGAAGGCGGCCAGCATCATCTTCACTTCGGTCGGCTTGAACACCCGGCCGTACTTGTCGTGATAGCAATCCTGCACTTCCACATCGGCCTGCGTGAAGAAGCGGAAGATCTGCGTCAGCAGGTTGCGTTCGTGATCGGACAGCTTCTGCGCCCAGTCGCGACAATCCTCGCCCAGCGGGACCTCCTCGGGCATCCAGTGGACCTGCTGCTGACGCTTCCAGAATTCATAGGCCCAGGGATATTCGAAGGGCTTGTAGGTCTTGCGGGCTTCGAGAAGGGACATCGTCTGGGACTCCGAAAATCTGATCGTCCGGGCCTTGCGGCCTCATAGCACAAAAGGTGCGGTTACTGGCAGGCCGTCACTGACCGGCCCTCACTGGCACGCGAGGCATTCCTCGTAATCGGTCTGTTCGCCGGCGGAGAGTTCGAACTTGGGCGCGTCAGCCGTGTTGTCCGCTTCCACCCCGCCAGCAAACCCGGCGCGCTGCACCGATTTGCTGCGCAGGTAATAGAGTGACTTGATGCCCTTCTCCCACGCCTGGAAGTGCAGCATCATCAGGTCCCACTTGTCGACATCGGCCGGGATGAAGAGGTTGAGGCTCTGCGCCTGGTCAATGAAGGGCGCCCGGTCCGCCGCGAATTCCAGCAGCCAGCGCTGGTCGATTTCGAAGCTGGTCTTGTAGACGGCCTTTTCTTCGGGGCTGAGGAAATCGAGATGCTGGACTGATCCGCCCTTTTCAAGGATCGAGTTCCACACATTGGTGGAGTCCTTCGATTTTTCGGCCAGCAGCTTTTCCAGATAGGGGTTCTTGACCACGAAGCTGCCGGACAGCGTCTTGTGCGTGTAGATATTGGCCGGGATCGGTTCGATGCAGGCGCTGGTGCCGCCGCAGATAATGCTGATCGACGCGGTCGGCGCGATCGCCATCTTGCATGAAAACCGTTCCATCACGCCCTGTTCCGCCGCATCGGGGCAGGCTCCGCGTTCAGTGGCGAGCAGGGCCGACGCCTCATTCGCCTTGGCGCTGATGTGCTTGAACATCTTGAGGTTCCAGGCCTTGGCCATCGCGCTTTCGATCGCGATCCCCTTGGACTGGAGGAAGGAGTGATAGCCCATGACCCCAAGGCCAACCGAACGTTCGCGGCTGGCCGAATATTTGGCTCGCGCCATTTCATCGGGCGCGCGGTCGATATAATCCTGCAGCACATTGTCGAGGAAGCGCATCACATCCTCGATGAACTGCTTGTCGCCGTTCCATTCGTCCCAGTTTTCGAGGTTGAGCGAGGACAGGCAGCACACCGCCGTGCGATCATTGCCGAGGTGATCGCGGCCCGTGGGCAGGGTGATTTCCGAACACAGGTTGGAGGTGGAAACCTTCAGCCCCAGTTCGCGGTGATGCGCGGGCATCATCCGGTTCACCGTGTCGGAAAAGACGATATAGGGTTCGCCCGTGGCGAGGCGGGTTTCGACCAGCTTCTGGAACAGCGAACGCGCATCCACTGTCGCGCGCACGCTGCCGTCCTTGGGCGAACGAAGCGCGAATTCGGCCCCTTCGCGCACCGCCTGCATGAATTCGTCAGTCAGCAATACGCCGTGATGGAGGTTCAGTGCCTTGCGGTTGAAATCCCCCGAAGGCTTGCGAATTTCGAGGAACTCCTCGATCTCGGGATGGGAGATGTCGAGATAGCAGGCGGCCGAACCGCGCCGCAGCGAGCCTTGCGAAATCGCCAGCGTCAGGCTGTCCATTACTCGTACGAAGGGGATGATGCCGCTGGTCTTGCCGTTGAGGCCGACCGGTTCGCCGATCCCGCGCACCTGGCCCCAGTACGTGCCGATGCCGCCGCCGCGCGATGCCAGCCAGACATTTTCGTTCCATGTGTTGACGATGCCTTCGAGGCTGTCATCGACCGAATTGAGATAGCAGGAAATGGGCAGGCCGCGCCCGGTGCCGCCATTCGACAGGACCGGGGTTGCGGGCATGAACCACAGCTTCGAGATATAGTCGTAAAGCCGCTGGGCGTGGTCCTGATCGTCAGCATAGGCATCGGCCACGCGCGCGAACAGGTCCTGGAAATTTTCGCCCGGCAGCAGATAGCGGTCAATCAGCGTTTCCTTGCCGAATTCGGTCAGCAGCGCATCGCGGCTGACGTCAGTCTGGATGGTGAAGCGGCGGTCACGCACGCCCTTGCTGTCAATCGGTTCGGCCGCAGCCTTCGCCACTTGCGCCATGGCCTGCGCGGCTTTTTCCGCAACCAGTCCTTCAGATCCCTGATCCGTCTTGCTCATGCTCACCGCCGGGGTTTGCGCCTTTCCATCTGCATCAGGCGTTGCGGCAGGCTTTGCGGGCGCAACGGCCGCGGCTTCGACAGCCTCCGTTTCAAGCGCCATGTCCGATCCGTCTCCAGTCCTGAAATCCATTATATCCCCCGGTTCCACCCTTGTCCGCGCAACGGCGTTGCCGCCATCGCTGTTCCGCATTCGTTCGAATCGACCGGGTAGCCCCCAGCCTATCATTTCGCCGGGTCGAGAAGGGAAAAACTTATCCCCCGACTGTCCCCAGCTTCCGGTCTGCCGGGGCTTCCCGCCGACCCGAATCCGCTTTGCTGGCCATTCTCGGCCCCGCAGCGTTGAATCTAGGTCTAGTGGGTGCCCCCCGGTACCGCACCACTAGCCATAGTGGCTTTTTTGGAATCGGGCGCAAGAGGGTAAATGGTAATTAACCTTGCCGGGGCAAGGGTGCGCTGCAGCAAGAAACGGGCGACGCGTGGAGAAAGCTTGACTCGCGCGTTGCGCAAGAGTCGAAATTTATTTTTTCACACAGGCGCGCTGGTGATAATTTTTTGCTCAAGATCCGCCCGTGGTCGGCCTGACGGAAAATTGCGCACCCGAAACGAGGAACCCGAATGCAACGCCGCAATGCCTTTCGCGCGATCATGCGCCCGCCGATCCTGCGCCGTTCGATCATCGTTGCGCTGATCGTGGGCGCAGCGTTGAATCTGATCAACCAGGGCGACGCGCTGCTGGCGGGGGTGCAGCCTGTCTGGTGGAAGCTGGTGCTGACTTTCTGCGTGCCGTTCTGCGTTGCCAGTTACGGCAGCTATTCCGCGCTTGTTTCGGCCGCGCCGGATGGCAATAATGCGCCACCCTGCTGACTCGTCCGGGCCGAATTCCGCCCGGATTGCAGAGCGTGCGGGCGGAGGCGATTTGGCACGGTGAAGATACTCAGCGCCATCATATCCGGGCTGATGGTCGGCGCCCTGGCGCGATGGTTCTATCCCGGCAGGATCGACATCAGCCTGCTGATGACCATATTGCTGGGCATCGGCGGTGCGGTGGTCGCCAGCGTGGTGACCACGCGCGGGGAACAGGGGCTGAGCCAGGTTGGCTGCGTATCTTCCGTGCTGGGCGCGATGGCGCTGATCTTCCTCGGCCAGCAATTACTCTGAACGCTGCGGCTCAACGGGACGGGGGGATTGCGTCCCCGCCCCGCGCCGGTTGCTCAGCGGCCCTTGGCCTTGTTGAAATCCGCGCCCGACTGCACCATCACTTCGGCAAAGGGGCCGGTCACGATCGCGGTTGCCCCGCCATCCACGGGCAGGGCCACGCCATTGACATAAGCGGACCCGTCGCTCGCCAGGAACAGCGCGGCTTCGGCGATGTCGCGGGGGAAGCCTGCCCGTCCCGCCGGCACCAGCTTGCCGATCCGTTCGCTCAGGAAGGCTTCGAATTCGCTGGCATCTTCAGGCGGCACGCCAAAGGCATTGGCCATGATTGGCGTCATGATCACGCCGGGGCAGATGGCGTTGGAACGGATGTTGTGTGGGCCCAGTTCCCCCGCCGCCTGGCGCACGATGCCGATCACCGCATGCTTGGTGGTGGTATAGGCCGCGAATGACCAGCCGCCTTCCAACGCTGCGGCGCTGGCGGTGGAAATGATCGCGCCGCCGCTGCCCTGTTTGATGAACTGTTTGGCCGCATGCTTGTGGCCGAACATGACCGAGTTGAGCAGCAGGGCGTTGGTGCGGTTCAACCCGGCTTCGCCCAGTTCCAGAATGGACGACTGGTCTCCCGGCGCGCCAGCATTGTTGAACATCACGTCGAGCCGCCCGAATGCATCCACCGCAGCACCAACCAGTGCGCCGATCGCCTCGTCACTCGTTACATCAGTGTGAACATATTTGACCTTGCCGGGAAAGCGGGCTTCCAGTGCCTTGCCCGCATCGTCCTGAATGTCGCCCACGGCAACTCTGGCGCCTTCTTCGACAAACAGTTCGACCGTGCCCAGCCCGATCCCGCTGACGCCGCCAGTGATGGCCGCGATCTTGCCTTCCAACCTTCCCATTATTCCAGTCTCCTGATCTGCGCGCGAAATCCCCCACGCCTGTCGCACGGTCTTCTATCAAAGCCAGTGGTGCTGCCAAGTCGGCAAATTTTCGGATTCTGGCGGGGCCGGACCCTTACGGAAACAGGCCGGACCCTTACGGAAACAGGATCGTGTCTTTCGCCTGCTTGCTGGTGGCCGGATAATCCAGCGTGTAATGCAACCCCCGGCTTTCATGGCGACGCAGCGCCGAGCGCACGATCAGATCCGCGCATTGTAGCAGGTTGCGCAATTCGATGAGGTCCGTGGTCACCCGGAAATGGCCGTAATAATCCTCAACCTCGTCATACAGCAGCTTGATCCGGTGCGCGGCGCGTTCCAGCCGCTTGGTAGTGCGCACGATGCCCACATAATTCCACATGAAGCGGCGGATTTCGGTCCAGTTCTGCTTGATGACCACTTCCTCGTCCGAATCCGCCACCCGGCTTTCGTCCCACGGGCGGATCGCGGGCGGCGCATCGAAGCTGGCCCAGCGTTCGAGAATGTCGTGCGCGGCCGCTTCGCCGAAGACGAAACATTCCAGCAGCGAATTGGATGCAAGGCGATTGGCCCCGTGCAGCCCGCTTTCGGTGCATTCGCCCGCGGCATATAGGCCAGGCAGATCAGTGCGCCCGGCCAGGTCGATCA
>JAURML010000080.1 GCA_030830695.1 Caenibius sp.
CGCGGCGACCCCTTCGATCCGGGCAAAGCGGCTTTCGGCAATCCCGCCGCGCAGCAACGCCTGGCGTGTCGCCTCCGCCCGGCCCGACGAGAGCGACCAGTTGTTGGCCGAAACCCCCGGCTTCCATTTCAGCGCGTCAGTGTGGCCGCGCAGGATCAGCTGCGAGCTTTCGCCGCGCAGGCTGTCTGCGATCGCCCCCAGCAATTCGCGCGCTTCGGGCACGAGCACGGTGGTGCCCAGGGCAAACATCGAGAAATCGGCATCGTCCACCAGATCGATGCGCACCCCGGCCGGACGTATCGCCGACCCCGCGGAAGTCGCGAACCTCGCCGTATTCCTCGCCAGCGACGAATCCCCCTTTCTGACGGGCGTGTCAGTCAACATCGATGGCGGATTTACCCTGCTCTGAAGGCGCACGAAACCATGGACACAGGGCCTGCCCGACAGGTAGGTATGCGCCATGGCTTCGACAGACAAAGCAAAAGCAGCCCAGCCGGAACGCTCCAGAATAAAGGTTCATACGGGCCGCAAGGCCGTGCGGCTCGACAGCCGGGACGCGAAGTCACCCGCACGGCCCGCCGCAGATGCGCCGGCGCGCAAGCCACGCCGCACCACGCGGCGCGGGCGCGAAGTGCGGGGCCGGATCCTGCAGGCCGCGCTCGACTGTTTCAGCGTCTTCGGCTTCGATGGCACCTCGACCCGCGCGGTGGCCGACCGTGCCGAGGTGACGCACACGCTGGTGCTCTATCACTTTCATTCCAAGGATCAGCTGTGGATCGCGGCCATGGATTCGGCGCTGGCCACCTATACGGGCACGATCACCGAATATCTCGATCGTGCTAAGAACGAGACAGCAGCGGAGGCCCTGCGCGGCTTCATCGAGCAGTTCACCCGCATGTCCGCAGAGCATCCCGAGGTGCACCGGATCCTCACGATGGAGAGCAATCAGGAAACGAGCCGATTGAACTGGGTCATCGACCATTATCTGCGGGCACATTTCGAAAAGGTGACCGGGCTGATCCGCGACGGTCAGCGCGAAGGTGCCGTGCGGCAGTGCGACCCAGCACGTCTGTATTACATGATCATCGGCGCCAGCGGGACGCCCTTCACCCTGCCCACCGAATACAAGGCATTGACCGGGCGCGATGTCTATTCGCAGACCGAAGTGCTGCGCAACATCGCGTTTCTCTACGAACTCGTCTTCATCGACGCACCCTGAACAGCCCCGGGCAACGCGCCCGCTTGCTGCAGGCTGACTTCGGAGCTGCCGGTGGCGCGGCGCCCGGCCGGGTTCTGGCGATGCATTGCAGTTCATCCATGCGAACCCTTGCGTCGGCATGGCAGATTCACCGGCTCTTGGCGCGCACCACTTATAGGCGCCATCGCACCGCTTGAGGCAGAAAATGAACAGATTTTCGATCACCGCCGCGCGTGGAGACGCCCTGCGCAAGGTTTGATGGCCCGAACTGCAACCCCAACCCCGTTGGGGCGTTCGCGAAGCCTTTGTTTTTCCCCTCACCTGCCCTATCGCAGCAGTCCGTTGTGAAGAGCGTCGCGTACGAGAGGCTGCCAGGGAAACTGATGAGTTCTTCTGCAAAGCAATTGACCGCCGGGCGCCAGCAGGGTTTCAGCCACGCCCATCACCGTGTTGCGGGCAAATCCGGCCATCACGAATTCGTCAGGCGCGTCTGCCGCGAAACCCGGCTGGGCCAGCGCGCATTCGATCATCGGCGTGAAATCGTGATCCGCAATATGCGGGATACCGTTCCAGCCGACCGGCCCGGCGGTAAACAGACGATTGGCATAGCCCTTGATCTCGGGGTTGATCAGGCAGTTTGAGGTCATCACGATGGCGCCGGGGAAGGCATCGAATTCCTTCTGCTGGTCCTGCCATGCACCGCCGTAATTGCCCGCCAGATGAGGATATTTCTTCAGGCCCGGATAGGCGTTGGCGGGCAACAACTCGCCATGAGTGTAAACATTGACTCCCTTGCCTTCGGTCTGCCTGAGGATCGTTTCGAGGTCGCCCATGTCATGACCGGAAACCAGAATGCATTTGCCCGCCTTGGGGCTCATCCGCACCTGCGTCGGTTCGGGATGGCCGAAACGGCCGGTGTTCGCGGCATCCAGCAGTTCCATGACCTTGAGGTTGAGCGCGCCAACCGCCAGCGATTCGGCCAGCAATGCGTCAAGCGCGGTCGGATCCGTAGCCAGAAAGGCAGCGATGCGGTGGAATTCGGCATTCACTGCCGCTTCTTCCGTGCCCAGCACACGCGCATGTTCGCTGTACGCAGCAGTCCCCTTCAGCCCATAAAGGACAAGGTTGCGCAGACCGACGATGCTCGGCCCGTCGCGATCCATGAACCGCTGGATCGCTGCCATCGGCGCGGCAGCGGCCAGTTCGGACGGCGTCATACCCGGATTCCACGTCGCGGGTTCGGGCAGGTCGGAAAGGTCTGCACCCGCGGCTTCGGCCAGCGCCTTCGCCTGCGCCCGGATTTCGAGCGCCTGAGCGATGAGCTGCGTGAAGCGGTCCGCGTCAAAGTTGACGTTGGTCAGCGTGGTGAACCACGCATAGGGCGTGAATGCGTCAACCTGGGCATCGCATGCGCCCTGCGCGGCGGCGCGGCTGGCGTAGACCGAGACGCCCAGCATCACACGCAGCAGCACATCCTGCATATCGGCCACATCGGCGCTCTTGCCGCAGGAACCGATCTTGACCGCGCATCCACCCTTGTTCGACTGTTCACATTGTGCGCAAAACACAGGCACCTCCACCGTTAAAGTTGAATTTTAAATTCCACTTATAGGCTGGCCGGATGTCCTGTCTTGATGTAGATCAAACCCATTGGCGATGAATGGCCCGATGTCGGCAACAAGGAGACTGGCGCTCAATCATGCAACTGACCCGCCACACGGATTATGCCCTCCGGCTGCTGATTCATCTCGCGTGCAATGGCAACCAGCGCACCCCGGTTGCGGTCATCGCGCGCGACCAGCAATTGTCGCGCACGCATCTCCTCAAGATCGCGAACGACCTGTCGAACGCCGGCCTGCTCGACGCGCAGCGCGGGCGTGGCGGCGGCGTCTGCCTGGCCCGCCCGCCCGAAGAGATCGTGCTGGGTGAGGTAATCAGGATCACCGAACCCCATTGCGAACTGGTGGATTGCAGCGGATGCCGCTTGCGCCGCGATTGCACGCTGCCGGGGGTGCTGGATCAGGCCATGGCCGCTTTCATGGCGGTGTTCACGCGGCACACGCTGGCAGATGCGATCCGTCCAGGCCGAATCATGGCCCCGGCACGCGCCGCCTGAGGCCTGCTTGCCCGTCAGCCCTCCACCGCGCGGGGCAAATCCAGCCTGACCAGCAGACCGCCCAGATCATCGCTTTCGTCCAGAGTAACGGTCCCGCCATAGATTTCCGCCACATCACGCACGATCGCCAGCCCCAAGCCAGTGCCAGGCTTGTCCGTATCCAGCCGCGCCCCGCGCTTGAAGATACGCGCGCGCTCATCGCGCGGAATGCCCGCGCCGTCATCTTCCACCACAATGCTGCACAATTCTGCATCGGGCGTGGGATCGATCGTCACGAACACGCTGCCGCCGCCATATTTGGCCGCATTCTCGATCAGATTGCCAAGCAATTCGTCAAGATCCTGCCGCTCCACCGCAACCACTGCGGCGCGGTTTCCGGCAAGGTCGAAGCGGGTCTGTTCATACAGTCGCGTCACAGCCCGCTGCACTGCTTCGGCGCTGTCATAGACATTGGCTCGCGCCTGGCCGATCGCCCGGCGGCCAACCGCGCGGGCGCGTGCCAGATGATGGTCGATCTGGCGGCGCATCACCACGCTTTCGCGCAGCACCGTTTCCGAAAGGTCAGACGCATTGGCCGAGGCGGCATTAGTGACGACCGTCAGCGGCGTCTTGAGCGCATGCGCCAGATTGCCGGCATGAGTGCGCGCTTCTTCGGCCTGCCGTTCCGAATGAGCGAGCAGGGCATTGAGTTCCTGCACCAGCGGCTGGACTTCGGTGGGCAATGGTTCGGTCACGCGATTGGCCCCGGTCGCGCGCATGCGCTGAATCGCCAGCCGCACCCGCCGCAACGGTCCGAGGCCATACCAGGTCTGCGCTACCGCCATAAGGAACAGGCCAAAACCGAGGATGGCAAAGCTCCACGCCAGGATCGAGCGGATGCGAACAACCTGCGCATCCAGTTCGGCGCGGCTGGCGGCAACAGTGAACCACCAGTAAGTGTCGCTGCCCGGTAGCATGATCGACCGTTCAATCACCCGCAACGGTTCGTCGGGAAACTGGTTGCTGTCATAGAAATGGACGTTGCGATCAAAGCCTTTGCCGCGCACGGCCAGGCTCATGTCCCACAGTGACCGGGACGAGAAATTCTCGTGCCCTTCCCCGCTGATCTGCCAGTAAAGCCCGCTGTTGGGTTCAAGAAAGCGTTGATCGCCCAGCGGGCGGTTGAAGAACACTTCCCCGTCCGGGCCGATTTCCGCCGCGCCAATCATGGCCGTAAGCATATATTCCAGCTGTTCGTCGAAATTCTTTTCGACCAACCCCGTCAGGGTACGGTCCAGCGCGACACCGCCCAGCAGCAGCAGGATGATGATCCACCCCGCCGCAATCAGCATCACGCGCCGGGCGAGGCTGCCGGTCGGCTGCCCCTGCACCTGCGGCGCAGCGCTCTCCCCGTCGGGCAGGACCGGGGCGGCCTGCGCGGGAAGGCGATCTGCGTCAGGCGCGGGGCGCGTCCGCGGGGTCGTCGAGGCTGTAACCGAGGCCACGGATCGTGGTTATCACATCCGCACCCAGCTTCTTGCGGATACGGGTCACGAAGACTTCGATCGTGTTGGAGTCACGATCGAAATCCTGGTCATAAATATGTTCGATCAATTCCGTGCGGCTGACCACCTTGCCCTTGTGATGCATGAGATAGCCGAGCAGTTTGTATTCCTGCGCGGTCAGTTTCACCGGTTCGCCGTTCAGCGTCACCCGGCCGGTGCGCGTATCCAGCCGCACCCCGCCCGCCGTCAGTTCTGACGATGTATTGCCCGATGCCCGGCGGATCAGCGCGCGCAGACGTGCAATCAGTTCTTCGGTCTGGAACGGTTTGGCGAGATAATCATCCGCGCCCGCATCAAGGCCCGCCACCTTGTCCGACCAGCTGTCGCGCGCCGTAAGCACCAGCACCGGGAACGTGCGCCCTTCCCTGCGCCACATGCCGAGCACGGTCAGCCCGTCAATTTCGGGCAGACCAAGGTCGAGCACCACCGCGTCATAATCCTCGGTCGAGCCAAGGAAATGGCCATCTTCGCCATCAGTCGAAAGATCGACCGCATAACCGGTCTGCTCAAGCGTCGATTTCAGTTGCTGGCCGAGGCTCGGCTCGTCTTCAACGATGAGAATGCGCATCCTGTTTCCCCTGGCATGGCAAGGCCCCATCGCAAGTGGGGCTTTGCATGGTTCCCGTCAAGCGGGCGGCGACGCTGCGCCAAGTGGCGTCATTAATAGGAACGACCGATGATCTGGCCGGAGCGGGCGTCGACATCAACGAAAACAACGCGCCCGTCGCGAATGAATTTCAGACGATAGGCCATCGCCGCAGCATCATATTCCGGGCCAAGATACTGCATCCCGCGCATGCGGGGCATTACCCGCCCTTCTATTTCGCGCAGCGGCTGGACATTGCCTGCCTTCATCTCCTTGCGCACCTGGCCCTGGTCATTGCGCGACTGGGCCTGGGCCGGCGCCATGCCGGTGCAGACAGAGGCAGCGGCAATCAGGGCAGCAAGAGTTGCACGTTTCATCATGCGACAGTGCCTAAATCCATGCCATTGAACAAGAAGTGAATGTACCAGGCCCGCCCCGTTCAGCTTCAGCGGGTCATTTCATATTTGACGGACAGCGTCACTCCCACGCCCACTTCGCCGGATTCGATGGGGGTCGCGACATCCGCCTTTGCCGCAGAAACGGTCATCGCCATCGGTGGCGGGGACTGCATCGGGCCATAGCTCTGGAAGTTTTCCGAAACCTCCAGCAACCGCACGCCCGTATATCCGGCCATGCGCGCGAATTCCTCCGCCTGCAGGCGACCGCGCTGGAACGCATTCTTGCGCGCCACCGCCTTCGCTTCGACATCATCTTCCAGCATGAAATTGGGGCCATAGATATTGTTGGCCCCGGCGGCGACCAGCGCATCCAGTGTTTCGCCCACCTTGTCCATCCGGCGCAGTTTCACATTCACCTGATTGTTGACGTCATAACCGATGAAGGTCGGCGGAGCGCCGTCCCGATTATAATCATACTGCGCGTTCAGACTGAAATTGGAGGTCTGGATATCCTTGCGTTCGATCCCCAGCGCGCGCAGCCGGGCAACCAGCCGTTCCATGGCCTGCGCGTTCTGGCGTACTGCTTCGGATGCGCTGGGCGCGCGGGTCATCACCCCTGCCCCGATCTGCGCCACGTCCGGCTCTGCCTTGACGATTTCGGTGACGCCCAGTTCCACCACGGGGTTCTGAACGCTCATCTGCACTTCTGCGGCAGCGGCGGGTGCGACCAGCGGCATGGCGGCCAGCAGCGGCAGGGCAAGGGCATAGGAAGCGAGTTTCATCGGAAGTCTCCCGTTGTTCGGCGCATAGCTGCACCGGCCCACATTACGCATGGATGAACTGCCTGTCGCCTGCGCTGGACGGTGGCGGCGGTTGTGTCTAGGGGGCGGGCCATGGCAGCCGCACCAATCCTCAGCTGGGAAGGACTTGGCCTGATCCAGGGATCGGGCTGGTTATTTCAGGACATAGATCTGCACATCGGCCCGCGTGACCGGCTGGCGCTGATCGGGCGCAACGGCGCGGGCAAGACCACGCTGCTGCGCCTGATCGCCAACAGGATCGAAGCGGATCGCGGCAAGCGGTCTATCAAACCGGGTACCAAAGTGGTTCTGCTGGAACAGGATCCCTTCTTTTCCGGCTTCGATACGCTGATGGACTTTGCGCTATCGGGCGATGATGCCCCGCCCCGCCATGCGGTGGAAGCGATCGCCGGGCAGCTTGGCATTGACATGGCCCGCCCTGCTGACAGCGCCTCGGGCGGCGAACGGCGGCGCGCCTCGCTTGCCCGCGTGCTGGCGATGGAACCCGACCTGCTGTTGCTGGACGAGCCGACCAATCACCTCGATCTGGCGGCGATCGACTGGCTGGAAAGCTGGCTGGAACGCTTCAATGGCGCCTTTATCACGATCAGCCATGACCGGACCTTCCTGAAACGCCTGACCCGCGCGACGCTGTGGCTGGACCGGGGGTCGCTGCGGCGCAAGGAAGTGGGCTTTGGCGGTTATGAAGCCTGGGAAGAACAAGTTTACGCCGAAGAAGCGCGCGCTGCGGAAAAGCTGGATGCGAAGCTGAAGCTGGAAGCGCACTGGCTGGAGCGCGGCGTAACCGCGCGGCGCAAGCGCAATCAGGGCAGGCTTGAAAAACTGTGGGAAATGCGCGCCCAGCGCGCGGCGATGATCGGGCCTGCAGGCGCAGCAAAACTCAAGCTCGCCAGCGACGATGTAAAAACCAAATCGGTGATCGTCGCGGAAAAAGTGACCAAGCGTTTCGGGGACCGCGCGATCATTCGCGATTTTTCGCTGCGCATCCAGCGCGGCGACCGGATCGGCATCGTCGGGGCGAATGGCGCAGGCAAGACCACGCTGCTGAAACTGCTGACGGGCGAGATCGAGCCTGACGAAGGCAGCGTGACCCGCGCCAGGACGCTGTCCGGCGTGATGATTGATCAGCAGCGCAGCCTGATGTCGCCTGACAAGACCGTACGGCAGGTGCTGGCCGAAGGGGGTGACTGGATCGACGTGCGCGGCGTGCGCAAGCATGTGCAGGGCTATCTCAAGGAATTCCTGTTCGACCCGGCGATGGTCGATACCAAGGTCGGCATCCTGTCGGGCGGGGAACGTTCCCGCCTGTTGCTGGCCCGCGAATTTGCGCGCAAATCCAACCTGCTCGTGCTGGACGAGCCGACCAACGATCTTGATCTCGAAACGCTCGATCTGCTGCAGGAAGTCATTGCTGATTACGACGGCACAGTGCTGATCGTCAGCCATGACCGTGATTTTCTCGACAAGACCGTGACGGTCACGCTCGGCCTTGACGGATCAGGCAAGGTGGATGTCGTCGCTGGCGGTTACGAAGACTGGCAGGCAAAGCGCGCCCGCCCGGTTGCCGCATCCAAGGCGAAGGAGGAACGGACGGACAAGCCCGTCCCCGCCCCGCCGCAAACGCCACCCAGAAAGACCAAGCTCAGCTACAAGGACCAGCGCGATTACGAATTGCTGCCAGCCCGGATTGAGGAACTGGACGCGATGATCGCGCGCGGGGAAACGGCACTGGTCGATCCCGGCCTTTATTCCCGCGATCCCGCCAAATTCGCACAGATCACCGAGGCGATCGCCCAGTGCCGCGCCGAAAAGGACGCAGCCGAGGAACGCTGGCTGGAGCTGGCAGAGGCGGTGGAAGCCCTGTAAGCCGGTCTGGATCATGTCATAGCGAAACTGTCACAAACGCAATATAACTGACCCCTGATGGACATCGTCATCTACCATAATCCGGAATGCGGCACCTCGCGTAACACGCTGGGAATGATCCGCAATGCGGGCATCGAACCGCATGTGATCGAATATCTCAAGACCCCGCCCAGCCAGGCAATGCTCCAGTCGCTGATTGCGCGCATGGACATGCCGGTGCGATCGGTGCTGCGCGAAAAAGGCACACCCTTCGCTGATCTCGGGCTGGACAATCCGGCGCTGGACGATGCGGCCTTGATTGATGCGATGATGGAACACCCAATCCTGATCAACCGGCCGATTGTCGTTTCACCCCTTGGCGTGCGCCTGTGCCGCCCGTCCGAAACCGTACTGGAGATATTGCCGCCGCAGCCGGGCGAATTCCGCAAGGAAGACGGCGAACTGGTCAGCGGCGCGCTTCGTCCGGCGTCACAGTGACCTATTCGCCTGCGCAGCGGCTGACTTCAGAGGCGCTGGGCAGTGCCATGCTGGTGGCAACTGTGGTCGGTTCCGGCATCATGGCCGAAACGCTGTCCGCCGGAAATGCGGGCCTTGCGCTGCTGGCCAATGCGATCGCAACCGGAGCCATCCTGTATGTGCTGATAACCGCGCTGGGTCCGGTGTCAGGCGCACATTTCAACCCGGTGGTGAGCGCGGTCTTCGCTTTGCGGCGCGAAATCGGCTGGTCCACCGCTTGCCTGTTCGCGCTGGTCCAGATCACCGGAGGCTGCGCCGGAACGCTGCTTGCACATGGCATGTTCGACCTGCCGCTGGTGCAGCTTTCCGCACATGCCCGCACCGGCCCGGGCCAATGGCTGTCCGAAGGGGTGGCGACCTTCGCGCTGATCTTTGCAATTCTGGGCACACTGCGCGCGCGGCCCGATGCGGTTCCGGTCAGTGTCGCGCTGGTCATCGTCGCCGGTTACTGGTTCACCGCCTCGACTTCCTTCGCCAATCCCGCCGTCACCATCGCCCGGACCCTGTCCGACACTTTTGCCGGGATTGCACCCGTGGATGCACCGGCGTTTGTCGCCGCGCAATGCGCCGGAGCCATCACCGCCTGGCTGATGGCTGAGCGGGTTTTCGGCTGGCGCCCGACCGCACGCGAGGAGCCTTCGCTGTCAGGAAGGCTGGAAGAATAACCGCGCACCTCACCCGATCCGATAGAATTCCGCCACCCGCTCCAGCGCCAGCTTCAGCACCAGCTTGCCACTGCGTGCAGGCCAGTTGAGGCAGCGTTCCGCATCCGGCAGGCTCTCTCCCGCACACACGACCCGCGACAATATGTCCGACAGCCCGGTCCCGGCGGCATCAATCGCCCCGTGAAACCGCGCACGCGCGGCCAGCTGGCGCTCGGTCGGGTAAAGGCCTGCATCCGGCCCGCCCTTGATTCGGACGGGTTCCCAGCGCATCGTCACTGACGGGCTGAGCTGCGCCCGTTCGTAATCCGCGCGCAACCGCTGCCCCGCATCGAACAAGCGGTCGTCAATATGGCCACGCGCATGCAGCCAGGATGGTGGCGATTCGGCGAGGTTGACCGTCACGCTGCGCCGCCTGCGCCCGTCACCCGCCTGGCGGCGCGGGCCTTCCACGGTCAGTTCGCGTTCTGCAAGCTGTTGGCGCATGATCCCTCCGATGTGGCACTGGAAATGCGGCCTTGCCTCTGTTCGGTTATTGTAGGAAAGAGAAAAACCCATTTGGTTATATTTTTGCTGTCAGCGAGGCCGGGCATGATCAATCGCATCCGCGATATCCGCAAGCAGAAGGGGCTGACGCTGGCCGACGTCGCGGCGGCCTGCACCCCGCCGACGACCGCGCAGACAATCGGGCGGCTGGAAACCGGCACCCGCACCCTGTCGCTTGACTGGATGAACCGGATCGCTACCGCGCTGGATGTGGACGCCGAAGTGCTGGTGCGCTCAAACGCTGCGCCTGCACCACGGATCATCGCGCAACTGACCCCAGCGGGTGCGGAACCGCTGGCAAGCCCGCGTGACGCAATCCTGCCCAGCGCGATCGGTGGCGATGCGCCGCTGGTGGTGATGGCCATTGCGACAGGCGCGGGCGAATATCGCGCGGGCGATCAGCTTTGGCTGCGGCAACTGCCGCCTGAAGCGGCACCCCGCATGATCAACCGCGACGTGCTGGCCCCGCGCCCTGGCGGACGATTCGCCTTCGGCCGGCTGATCGACCGGCAAGGATCGCTGATCGGCCTGCTGCCGCCCGGAGCGGGCCAGAAGCAGGTGGTGATTGACAGCCCACCTTGGCTGGCCGTCGCGGAAATGCTGGTGCGCAGCTTGTGAGCGGCCCGGTGCGGCGACTGCTCTCCATCGCCACTCTCTACCCTAACCCGCAGCTGCCGCGCTTCGGCACTTTTGTTGCCCGCTCGCTCGAAGCGCTGGCCGCGCGCGAAGATTGGGAGGTGACGGTGATCAACCCCATCGGCCTGCCCCCCGTCACCTTCGGCCATTATCGTGCGCTTGCGCGGGCTGTGGTCAGCGGGAATGAAAACGGCGTGTTGGTCCACCGCCTGCGCTTCCCGCTCATCCCCCGGATCGGCGGCCGCTTCAACCCGGCACTGATCGCGCGTTCGGTCCTGCCGCTGGCGCACAGACTGCACGCGGCGCAGCTGTTTGACGTCGTCGATGCGCAATTCTTCTATCCCGACGGGCCGGCCGCCGCACGGATCGCGGCTGCGCTCGACCTGCCCCTGTCAATCAAGGCGCGCGGGGCGGATATCTCCTACTGGGGCGCAAGGCCCTATGCGCGCGCCGCCATGTGCGATGCGGCCGACCGCGCGGATATACTGCTGGCCGTGTCAGAGGCGCTGCGAGATGACATGGCACAACTGGGCCTGCAGCGCGAAAAGATCGCGATTCACTATACCGGGCTGGACCGGGCGCTGTTCCATCCACGCAACCGGACAGAAGCGCCGGCGGAGATTGCTTCCCGCTTCGGCATCGCCACGGGTGGGCCACTGCTGGCCACTGTCGGGGCACTGATCCCGCCATCGCGGCAGGGATCTGTGCCCTGCTGGCCGCGCCGCCTGCGCAGGATGCGGTGGCTGCCACGGTCGCGCGTTTCAGCTGGTCCGAAAATGCAGCGGATCTGGCGCGGTATTACCGCACCATCACGGCGGGTTGATCAGGCTTCGCCGCGCGCGATTTTTTCCTGCCGGTCAGCGACGTTGTCAGACGGCACGAAACTGTCCGGCGTCACACCCATCCAGATCAGGATCGGCGCGGCCATATAAACCGAGCTGTAAGTCCCGACGAAAATGCCCAGCGTGATCGCGGCAGTGAATCCGAACAGGCTGGCCGGGCCGAGGATCAGCAAAGTCCCCAGCACGATCAGCAGCGTCAGCGATGTCATGACCGTGCGCGACAGGGTTTCATTGACGGACAGATCAAGCAGCTCCGCCATCGGCATACGCCGGTATTTCTTGAGATTTTCGCGGATACGGTCATAGACCACGATCGTGTCGTTCAGTGAATAGCCGATGATGGTCAGGATCGCGGCCACGATGTTGAGGTCGAATTCGAGCTGGAACAGCGCAAACATCCCCAGCGTCAGTGACACGTCATGGACCAGCGCAAACAGTGCGCCCACGCCGAACTGCCATTCGAACCGCACCCAGATATAGATCGAGATTGCGATCATGGCGGCAATCAGCGCGTAAGCGGCTGTGGTGAACAATTCCTGCGACACCTTGCCGGACACCGAATCCACCCCGTCAATCCGTGCATCGGGATGTTCCGCACGGATCTTCGCCACCACATCCTGGGTCATCTTGTCGGAAACTGCCGGGTCCGTATTCGCGCCATCGGGCAGGCGTAGGCGGATCGAGACCTCGTTAGGCGCGCCGAACCGCTGGGTTACCGGTTCCCCATAGCCAAGCTGGGCCACATCGTGGCGCAATTCAGCGACTGGCGCTTCAGCGCTTTGCGTAAAGGCGGTGCGGATCATCTGACCGCCGACGAAATCCACGCCGAGGTTGAGCCCTTTGGTCACCACCAGCCCCCAACTCATCGCAATCAGGACGCAGCTGATGATGTAGAACGGCACGCGCCAGCGCAGGAACTTGATGTTGGTATCGTCGGGAACGAGTTTGAGCAGTTTCATCGGTGCATCCTCCTCAAACGACCAGATCCTGAGGACGCGCCCTGCGCAGCCAGTCCGCCACCCACATGCGCGTCATGGTCACCGCAGTGAAAACCGAGGTGACGATGCCGATCATCAACACCACCGCAAACCCGCGCACCGGGCCAGAGCCGAACAGGAACAGCAGGGTCGCGGCGATGACATTGGTCAGATTCGCGTCGAAGATCGCGCGGCTCGCCTCGCGATAGCCATTCTCGACGGCGGCGACCACACGCCGCCCCCGCTTGCGTTCCTCGCGGATGCGCTCGTTGATCAGCACATTGGCATCGACCGCAGCGCCGATGGTCAGCACGAAGCCGGCAATGCCCGGCAGGGTCAGCGTGGTGTTGAGGATCGCCATCACACCCAGCAGCATCAACACGTTCAGCACCAGCGCGATGTCGGCATAAACGCCGAACCGCCCGTAAGTGACGATCATCAGCACCAAGATCAGCCCTGCGCCCACCGCCATCGCGAGCAGCCCTTTCTGGATCGAATCCGCACCCAGATCAGGGCCGACTGTGCGTTCCTCAACCACTTTCAGGTCAACCGGCAAAGCGCCTGAACGCAGCGAAATCGCCAGCTGGTTGGCCGTATCCACCGTGAAATTGCCCGAAATCTGCGCGCTGCCACCCAGGATCGGTTCGTTAATGTTGGGGGCGGAGAGCACCTTGCCGTCGAGAATGATGGCGAAGGGCTTGTTGACGTTTTCCGTGGTCAGCTTGGCGAATTTGGCGCCGCCCTGACGGTCAAACTGGATATTGACCACCGGTTCGTTGGTATTGGGGGAAAAGCCCTGCTGCGCATTGGTCAGCGAATCGCCCTTGATCCCGCCCAGCCGCTTGACCGCGATTGACGCCACCCCCTCGCTCGCATCGGCATAGGGCACGATCTGGCTACCCGCCGGGGCGATGCCCTGCGCCACATCAGCGGGTAAGGCCGTGGTATCAACCAGCTTGAATTCCAGCTTGGCGGTCTGGCCGAGCAGATCCTTCAGCTGTTGCGGGTCTTGCAGACCGGGCACCTGGACCACGATCCGCTGGTCACCCTGACGGATAATCGTCGGTTCGCGCGTACCCAGCGCGTCAATGCGCTTACGCACCACTTCAGTCGCGCTGTCCATCGCCTGTGTCACCGCCTGGTCCAGTCCGGCCTTGGTCGGAGTCAGCACGAAGCGCGTCCCGTCAAGCACGGCGATCGTCCAGTCGCGCTGTCCGGTCAGCCCCGCGCCGGTCGTCAGCGGCAACAATTGTTCGCGTGCCGCATCGACCTGCGAAGGGTCGTCTACCATGAAGCTGAGCCGCCCGTCGCGCGTCGAAACGCTGCCGATACGAATGCGCGGCTCAGCCTTGCGCAGCGCGATCCGCACGGATTCTTCCATTGATTCAAGGCGCTGCTGAGCGACCTGGCGCGGGTCAGCTTCCAGCAGGATATGGCTTCCGCCAGCAAGATCAAGGCCCAGATTGACTTGCGGATTAGGCAGGCCCGACGGCCAGCGGATCCCGCTGACCGAGCTAAGCGACGGCATTGCCGCCGCGACGGCGACCAGCGTCAGGAACCAGAGCCAGACCTTCTTCCAGCGAGGAAATTCGAGCATATGCCGGTCAGTCGTTTGCGGCCGCGCCGCCGCCCGGCGGGATCACGTCGCCAATCGTACTACGCACCGCCTTCACCCGAACATTCTGCCCCAGCTCAAGCTCGACGAAATGTTCGTCCACTTTCAGCACCTTGCCGACCAGTCCACCGGCGGTGACCACCTGATCGCCCTTTTGCAGGGCTTCGATCTTGGCGCGGTGCGCCTTCTGCTGGCGCATTTGCGGACGAATGATCAGGAACCAGAAGATTCCGATCATGCCGACGATCGGCAGCCAGCTGATCCAGGCGGGTGGCGGGGCCGCTCCGGCGGCGGCGGAAAGAAGATCCAGCATCGGGGCTCTCTTCACTAGAATTTACGTCAGAATTCGGGCTGCGCTGAGGCCCATGAACCGCATGACATGACAGTCAATGCGAAGCTTCACCGCGAGTGGCGGCGCGACTAGCAGCTATCGCACGGGCTGGCAACGCGGCGCTGATAATCGGTCGGCTGCGGTGAAATGGTGGCAGCTCTGCTCAGGCGCTTGAATTGCCCGATCGATCTGCCTATAGGCGCGCCTCCACTGTCGGGACGTAGCGCAGCCTGGTAGCGCATCACACTGGGGGTGTGGGGGTCGGAGGTTCGAATCCTCTCGTCCCGACCAGTGGAATTTCAGCAATGCCGGCATTTCAAACGGGTGGCGCAAGCCGCCCGTTTCACTGCCGACGTTTGCCGATTAGCAGGGCCTGGGCAATGAGCGCGGGTCCAGGCATCGGCACCAGCAATGCTTCCTCGCTATCCCCAGGCCCGCAGCGCCTCTTCCAGCGGAACCGTCGCGCCGCTGCGCACCGCACCGGGGGTTTCCGAAAAACGCGGCGCGGGGGCGGCCTGGCTAACCCCGTTGTGCTGGATGAAAACCCCGCGCTCCGCATTGGCCGGATGTTCCATCGCCTCGCGCATCGAGAGCACCGGCGCGACGCAGGCATCCGACCCCGCGAAACGGTCTTCCCATTCGTCCCGGGTTACAGAGGCGAAGATGCGGGTGAATTCCTCCTGCATCGCTGGCCATTGCGCCTGATCATTTTGCCTGTAGCGGTCGCGAGCGATACCAAGTCCATCAAGCAGAAGCGCGAAGAACTGCGGTTCCAGCGCCCCAACCGAGATTGATCCGCCGCATTTGCACAGGTAGCAGCGATAGAATGGCGCAGCTCCGTCCAGCAGGTTGGAGCCCGGCCGGTCCTGCCATGCCCCGGTAGAAAGATAGGCATGGAACATGCCCAGCAAATTCGCGACTCCATCAACCATCGCAGCGTCGATCACCTGGCCCTTGCCGGTGGTCCGGGCAGACAGTATCGCCGCCACCATACCCAGCGCCAGGAACATTGTTCCCCCGCCATAATCGCCAACCAGATTAAGCGGTACAGCAGGCGGTCGCCCCTGTTCGCCAATGGCATGCAACGCCCCGGTCATGGCGATGTAATTGATGTCATGCCCGGCGCTCTGGCTCAATCGCCCCTCCTGGCCCCAGCCGGTCATGCGTGCAAACACCAGCTTCGGATTGCGTGCCAGACATTCGTCAGGGCCGAGGCCCAGCCGTTCCATGACCCCCGGCCTTGCGCCCTCCATCAGACCATCGGCCCGTTCGACGAGGCTCAGCACGCCTTCCTTGCCCGCGTCGGACTTGAGATCCAGTGACACCTCGGTCCGTCCGCGCAACAGCACGGCCGCACCGACATCCGCCCAGGCCGCATTGCCTGACGGGCGCGTTATGCGGGCAATGTCAGCGCCAAGACCGGACAGGATCATGCCAGCCAGGGGCACCGGGCCAATGGCATCCATTTCGATCAGACGCACACCTTCAAGCGGGCCACTCACCATCTGCACTCCCTGATTAAACCGTTCATTCCTGCTGACCCCGATGCCAGTCACCTCTTCGGGAAGCAAGTGTACGGCCGGGAATCGGGACAGCAAGCCGGCGCAATGCAGGCCGCAATCTTGGTGCCAGATTTTCCGACCTCAACTGTGGAGCATTCCCGGCGGCGCCGTCGTGTCACTGAAAGCAAGGAAGAACGATGCACATGACTCCGTCACATGAATTGATAAGCCGGAAGTACGCAGACGTATTCGGCGCGACGGCCCGTCCATCTTACGCGGAATGGACTGGAGCTTAGCCGGGTCGGCGCATCACTGGTACTTGGCCTTGCCATCGCAGGCCTGATCCTGACCTTTCGACAGCGGGCGGCACATCCAGCGCAGGCCAATGGCACCAAGATGCGTACCGCATCATTCCAATCCGAGCATCGGCGAACACCCCCGGAATACCCGACCGCCCCCCTGGCTGCACACGGGAGCAGGTCGAGCGAAAAACTCGGCCCCTGAACACACGGCGTGTGATTGCAAGCAGGCCGAGTTTTGGCCAGCCTGAACAATATCTGTCCTTTTTCGCGAGCCAAGAGCGAAATCCCGCCCTATGGGGGCGGCAAGCACGCAAACTCGATTGCCTCGGCACTCAATATGCGAAGAGCGATTTCGCCGTTCGCAGCGAAATGGCGCGCCCCTCTGACTACAGGCCGGTGTTATGAATTTCCCGCCCCTTCCTTCCAGCCTTGAAGCTGCCCTTGCTGAACGTGGCTACGCTGCGGCCACTCCGGTGCAGGCCGAAGTCCTGCAGCCCGAGGCAGTCGGCCGGGATCTCATCGTTTCCGCCCAGACGGGGTCGGGAAAAACCATCGCCTTTGGCCTCGCAATGGCGCAGGAACTGCTGAGCGAGAGCGAAAGCATTGCATTCTCGGAGAGACCACTTGCGCTGATTATCGCGCCCACCCGGGAGCTGGCCTTGCAGGTAAGCCGCGAACTGACCTGGCTCTACAGCAAGGCCGGTGGACGCATTGCAAGCTGCGTCGGCGGGATGAATCCACAGCAGGAGCGCAAGGCGCTGCGTGCTGGCGCAACCATCGTTGTCGGCACGCCGGGCAGGCTTCGTGACCATCTCGAACGCGGCGCGCTCGACTTGTCCGGGTTGAAAGTTGTGGTGCTCGATGAAGCGGACGAAATGCTCGACATGGGCTTTCGTGAGGAACTTGAGGAAATCCTCGATGCGACAGCGGAGTCTCGCAGGACACTGTTGTTTTCCGCGACAATGCCTCGCCCGATCGAAGCCTTAGCCCGCCGATACCAGTGCAACGCCTTGCGGATCGCCACGATCAGCGGCGGGCGCGGTCATGGCGATATTTCCTATCAGGCCGTCACGGTTTCTCCGCCGGAAATAGAAAACGCCGTAGTCAATCTCCTTCGCTATCATGAGGCGGAAGCCGCAATCCTGTTTTGCGCGACCCGCGAAAAGGTGCGCCACCTCCATGCCACGCTGCAAGAGCGCGGATTTGCCGCGGTGGCCCTGTCCGGTGAACATTCTCAGTCGGAACGCAACCATGCGCTCCAGGCGTTGCGCGACCGGCGCGCCCGGGTTTGTGTCGCCACTGATGTGGCCGCGCGCGGGATCGACCTGCCGACGCTGAGCCTCGTCATTCATGTGGAAATTCCGCGCGATGCAGAAACACTGCAGCACCGTTCGGGGCGCACGGGGCGCGCAGGAAAAAAAGGCACCGCAGTGCTGATCGTTCCGTTCTCGCGACGCAAGCGGGTAGAATCCATGCTGCGCCACGCCAAGACTTCAGCTGAGTGGACCGATGCGCCCGACCGCGAGGCCATCAGGACAAGAGACCGCGACCGGTTGCTTGAAAAGCTCCTCAAACCTGTTGAGGTTGACGAGGGGGATCGCGAGCTGGCTGAACGTCTTCTGGCAGAACGCACTCCAGCGCAAATTGCGGCCATGCTGGTGCAGGCGCACCGCGCAAACCTGCCGGAACCCGAAGATCTGATTGCCAACACGCCGGAAGCCAGGCGAGAAGCGCAGAAGGAGCGCCACCGCCCCGGCTTCGAAGACACCGTCTGGTTCCGCATGGCGCTGGGGCGCCGCCAGAACGCCGACCCGCGCTGGATCCTGCCGCTGCTGTGCCGACGCGGACACATCACCCGTAACGAGATCGGTGCTATTCGTATCGGGCCGGACGAGACTTTCTTCCAGATCCCGCGCCAGATCGCCAAGAAGTTTGCCGATGCGGCTTCGCGATCAGCCCAGGCCGATAGCGAGGAGGAGCCCGTTGCCATTACACTGTCCGACAACGGGCCGCGCAATGACGTCCGAGGTAATCACAAGCGCGTCCCTGCGCGCAGCAATGCGGATGCCCCAAGGGTAAAGGCAAAGGCCGCTGTCAGAGACTTTGACAAGCCTCAGGGGCAGCAAGCCGGAAAACCAGGCAAGCCGTTCAAGAAAAAGGTGAAAGGCGGCCCGAAGGGCAGGCGTCCCGCACCAAACGGAAGGCGCGGCTAACCAGTCACATTGCGAGAAAATGGCTGCGAAAAAGGTGTCCACCGACGTCGGTTGAGCCTTGTCGTATCGACATTTCATCATCAGGATCGCCACCGCTCGGACGCATCGGACTTCCACTTGCAGCGGCGGAAGAGCTGCAAGAGCCTTACAATGAAGAATCAGGCGTGCGGCGACCGTAGCTAGCCAAAGTCCGTCTAACCCAGATCTTTTCCAGTAGCGCCGCGCCCGACATTGCAAAGCCATGGTGCAGGCCCATCACGTTTCGGGGACGAACCTGTTTTCGATATGACCGAGCCCATCAACTTCGACCCGCACGACATCGCCGGGCTTGAGGAAGCTGTTTGAGGCAATGCCGACACCGGCGGGGGTGCCTGTCGCTACGATATCGCCCGGTTCGAGAGTCATCACGGTGGAAAGATAGGCCACCTGCTTGCGGATGTTGTAGATCATATCGCCGGTTGAACTGCGCTGCCGTTCCTCGCCATTGACGCTGAGATGCAGCATCAGCGCATGGGGATCGGCCACTTCATCGCTGGTTGTGATCCATGGGCCGATCGGGCCATGGGTGTCGAAGCTTTTGCCCAGCGTGAAAGTGGGGGAGCGGGCCTGCCAGTCTCGCGCAGAAACGTCATTGCACACGAAATAGCCCGCGATGACAGAAAGCGCTTCGTCCTCGCTGACGTGGCGGCAGGTCTTGCCGATCACGAAGCCCAGTTCCGCCTCGTAATCCACCATTTCGGAAGCCTTGGGCAGGTCCACATCATGGAAAGGGCCGGTGATGCAACTTACCTGCTTGTTGAACCACAACTGGCTGGTGGGAATCGGGATGCCGGCTGCGGCAGCCTCGTCCGCATGGGCCTGGTAATTCATGCCGATCGCAAGGAATTTCTGTGGATCGTCGATCGGGGCTTCGAGGGTGACGCCGGACAATGCAAATGCTGGGCCGGTCACGCCATCCAGCGCCGCCTTCACGCTGTCGAAGCGGGTGAGCAGCGCGCGCATTGAATGGCCAGCGCCGACAACCTCGCTGAGGTCAATCACGGTGTCGTCCATGACCTTCCCGATCCGCGTGGTGCCATTTTCGGTGAAGCGGCAAAGTTTCATCTGTTAACTCCTGCTGATAACTTGCTGTGCTGATATCGGTTAGTCGAGGAAGGTGGCCGGGATTGCGAATTGCCGAAA
>JAURML010000081.1 GCA_030830695.1 Caenibius sp.
ATAGGCAACCTTGTGCCGGGCGATCTCCTGTACCGCGCCTTGCCCGCGTTCGGCCTTGCCGATCATCGCCAGCAGGCCGAGTTCCAGCATCGTATCCGTGAACTTGTCCATCCGCGTCGCGGTGGTGGGGCCGGCCGGCCCCACCACTTCGCCCATGACCGGGTCCACGGGGCCGACATAATAGATCGCACGGCCCTTGAAGCTGACCGGCAGCGCCTCGCCCTTCGCCAGCATGTCCTGAATGCGTTTGTGCGCCGCATCGCGCCCGGTCAGCATATTGCCGTTCAGCAGCAGGCGGTCACCCGCTTTCCAGCTTTGCACTTCTGCGGGCGTGAGATTGTCGAGATCGACCTTCTTGGCCGCGCTGTCAGGCGCCCAGTGGACATCGGGCCATTCGTCCAGCTTGGGCGTTTCCAGAAAGCTCGGCCCCGATCCGTCCAGCGTGAAATGGGCGTGGCGTGTGGCGGCGCAATTGGGGATCATCGCCACCGGCTTGCCCGCCGCGTGGCAGGGCCAGTCCTTGATCTTGACGTCGAGAATGGTGGAAAGCCCGCCCAGCCCCTGCGCGCCGATACCCAGTGCGTTGACCTTGTCGAAAATCTCGATGCGCAGCTTCTCGATATCGTTCTGCGGCCCGCGCGCCTTGAGCTGACCCATGTCGATCGGGTCCATCAGCGCTTCCTTGGCCAGTTTCACGCAATGTTCAGCCGTGCCGCCGATACCGATGCCCAGCATGCCCGGAGGGCACCAGCCCGCGCCCATCTGCGGCAGCATCTCCAGCACCCATTCGACAATATTGTCACTGGGGTTCATCATCTTGAACTTGGACTTGTTTTCGCTGCCGCCGCCCTTGGCCGCAACGTCAATCGAGACCTTGCGGCCCGGAACCATCTCCACGCTCAGCACGCAGGGCGTGTTGTCCCTGGTGTTGCGACGGGTGAAAGCGGGATCGGCCAGAATCGAGGCGCGCAGCTTGTTTTCGGGATTGTTATAGGCCCGGCGCACCCCTTCATCGACCACCTCCTGCAGGCTTTGCTTCGAATCAAGGCGACATTCCTGCCCCCATTTTAAGAAGACATTGACGATGCCCGTGTCCTGACAGATCGGACGATGGCCTTCCGCACACATGCGGCTGTTAGTCAGGATCTGGGCAATGGCGTCCTTTGCCGCCGGGCCCTGTTCCGCCTCATAGGCTTCCCCCAGCGCACGGATGTAATCCATGGGGTGATAATACGAGATATATTGCAGCGCATCGGCGACACTGTCGATCAGGTCAGCCTCGCGAATCGTTACCATATCGGCCATGGGCTGGGCGCTCCTTAAACTGAATGCGCGCCCGCCATAGGCGCGGGCAGGCCATGCCGTCAAAGCCCTTGGCGCGCGGCACGCTGTCGCCTAAAGCAAAGGACAAAGCACCGGCCGCCCGCATTGCGGGCAAGTGGCGGAAAGGGTTTGAAAATGACGATGGTGGACGAGCGGCCTGCCGAAAGCTTTGCCGCGGCCCGACGGGCGATGATCGATTGCCAGCTGCGGGTAAGCGGGGTCAATCAGGACTTCGTCCTTGCGGCGATGGCGCGTATCCCGCGCGAAAAACATGTCGCAGAAGGTGCGGCGGCGCTGGCCTATATCGACCGGGCGGTGCCCCTGCCCAACGGCGCCTTTCTGGCCGCGCCCCTGTTCTATGGCCGTCTGCTTGGCGAAGCGGCGCCGGGCGCGGCGGACAAGGTATTGGTGGTGGATGCGGGCAGCGGCTATCTTGCTGCCCTGGCCAAGGAACTGGCGCTGGAAGTCGAGGTGACTGATCCTGCCAGCGCCGCCGCGAAAAGCCGCAAGCGCGGCGATTTCACCCTGTTGCTGATTGATGGCGCGATCGAGGAACTGCCTGCATCGCTCGCAGCGCGCCTTGCCGAAGGCGGTCGCGTGGTAACGGGCCTGGTAACACGCGGCGTCACCCGGCTGGCCGCGGGGCGCAAGGTCGGCGGTGAAGTGGCCCTGATGCCGCTTGCCGAAATGGGCATTCCGATCCTGCCTGACTTCGCGCTTGCGCGGGGGTGGAGCTTTTAGAATGGCGCATCGGCACTGGCTGATCGCCTTGCCGGCACTGGCGTTGCTGGCCGCACATCCGGCAAGCGCTGACACGCTGCGCGATGCGCTGGCCAGCGCATACAATACCAATCCCGCACTGCAGGCCGCCCGCGCCAATCAACGCGCGGTCGATGAAAATGTCGTGATCGAACAGGCCAGCGGCCTGCCATCGGTCGGCGCCAGCGCCAATTACACGGAAAATTTCTACGACAGCACGAACAGCATCTTCACGCCCGACAGCCAGTATGGCGCCAGCGTGGAACTGGCCGTGCCGATCTATTCCGGCGGGGGCGTGAAAAACGCAGTGCGTGCAACCAAGACCCGGGTCGAAGCGGGGCAGGCCGATCTGCGCGCCACCGAATCGGCAATCTTCAGCCAAGTCGTGGCCACTTACATGGACGTCATCCAGAATGAGGCGATCGTGCGGCTTTCGGCAAACAATGTCGATGTGTTGGGCGTCAACCTCCAGGCGACGAGCGATCGCTTCGAGATCGGCAGCCTGACCCGCACGGACGTTGCGCAATCCTCGTCCCGGCTCGAACTGGCGCGCGGCGACCTGCGCGGCGCACGCGCCAATCTGGTTGCAGCCCGCGAACGCTATATCCAGCTGGTCGGGCGCGAGCCCGGCGCGCTGGCACCGCCGCCGCCGCTGCCCGGCCTGCCCGGCACCGTTGATGAGGCAGTGGCGGTCGCGCTTGAGAACAACCCCGACCTGATCGCCGCGCGCGAACGCGCCAACGCCGCCGATTATGACATTGACGCGGCTGGTTCCGCCCGGCTGCCAAAGATCGAACTGTTCACGAATGGCAGTTATCGCGATTCAGAATATGGGTCGGCCGCAACTGCGGCCGTCGCCGGTTCCGCTCTGGAAGACAATCTGAACTCGACCGCCAAGGCCGCCACGGCCGGTGTCCGCGCCACCATCCCCATCTTCCAGGGCGGGCGCCCCGCCGCGCTGGAACGCCAGGCCCAGGCCCGGGCCGCCGCCGCGCTGGAACAGGAAGTGGCCGCCGAACGCGATGCCATTGCCCAGGTGCGCGCTGCCTGGTCCAGCTGGCAGGCCGCCAGCGCGATCATCGAATCGACACAGAGCGCGATTTCCGCCGCCGAACTCAGCCTGGAAGGTGTGCGCGCGGAAAACACCGTGGGCAATCGCACGATCCTCGACATTCTCGATGCGGAGCAGGAACTGCTGCGCGCCCGTGTGCAACTGGTCACCGCGCGGCGCAACGCCTACGTCGCCGGTTTCACCCTCCTCGCAGCGATGGGCAAGGCCGAGGCGCGCGACCTCAATCTCGATACGGGCGGCCCGCTTTACGATCCGCAACTGAATTACGAGCGCGTGCGCGGCAGGATTTTCGACTGGGCCTTCGATCCCGATCCCAAGGCGCAGTCCGCACGCACCGTTGACACGGCGGCCCAGACGGGCGAGATTCCGCCATCAGAGTGAGTGGGGGGCTGATTATGCAGCATGAAGGCGAACCTTCGGTCGAGGAAATCCTCGCATCGATCAAGAAGGTGATTGCCCGCGACAATCGCGAAGAAGCCGCTGAATTGCGCCGCAAGCGCAACGAAGACGGGGTTTCGCGCAGCGAAGAGGTGCTGGAACTCGATGAGGCCGCAGCGCTTGCCGACGACGCTGAAGACGCGGACAGCGATGCCCCGCTGATTCGCGAAGAATCGCGCAGCTCGATGCAATCCTCGCTCGAAGCGCTGGCCTTGCTGGCCGAACCGGGCGCGCGCCCGCAAATCGTTCGCTCGGGCGAAACCTCGCTGGAAGGGCTGGTGCGCGAACTGCTCCGTCCGATGCTTGCTGCATGGCTTGATGACAATCTGCCGCCCATGGTAGAACGGCTGGTTGCCGCAGAAATTGCGCGGATCGCGGGTAAACGCGGCTGAGTTTGACGGAAACGACCGACATCGTTCTGGCTGAACGGGCATTGGCCCTGATTGGCGGAAACCGCCTGTCGCGCCATATTTTCCTCTGTGCTGAATCCGACAAGGGTGAATGCTGTTCACGCGAAGCCGGCGCAGCGTCCTGGACCTATCTCAAACGGCGGCTGTCAGAACTCGGCTTGTCCGGGAAGGGCGGCATCGCCCGCACCAAGGCGGATTGCCTGCGCATCTGCACGGCGGGGCCGGTCGCCGTCGTCTGGCCGGATGGCGTCTGGTATCACAGCTGCACCCCCGAAGTGCTCGAACGCATCATTCAGGAGCATCTGATCGGTGGCAGCCCGGTCGAGGAATTTCGCCTCATTCCCCGGCTTTAAGGCTCGCCATCCTTTCTGGCTGTATCGTCTGCATCTTTCAGTGGGTCGATTATCGCATCGTCATGGCCGGTCCCGCTGGAGAGGAACACCAGCCCCATCAGGGCTGACATCAGCAGCATGGCAAAGCTGATCCCGATCGCCGTGGCGATGTAGAAGTGAATCGAGACAAAGCCATTGCTGCGATAGAGCAGAGCGATCGCGATGATCACCACCGCAAGCGTCACTCCCAGCATGAAGCGCATCAACCGCTTGTAACGCGCCCAGGCGTGAGCCGCATTTTCAGGATCATCAAGGGGCGAACGGGGGATCATTAACCCCCTCTGCACGGCGCCCGCGATAATGGCAAATGACGATTAGAGAGACTGGTCAATTTAGGCGCCGCATGGCATGAAGTGAGCGCAAAACAGAAATGGGAGACCGTCCATATGAAAATCGCGCAACTCATCGAAAGTCGCGGGGGCGAAATCCATTCCTGCAACGCCGATCTGGGCGTTGCCGCAGCCGCAAAGCTGCTCGCCGAAAGGCGCATTGGTGCCTTGCCCGTGGTCAATGGCGATGAGGTGATCGGCATATTCTCCGAGCGCGATCTGCTCTGCGCCGTTGCCAGCGAGGGCGCGTCCGCGCTTGAGCGGACGGTTCGTGAAGTCATGACCGCCCCAGCCGTCACAATTACTGCCGACACACATGTGCTTGAAGCGCTGTCACTGATGACGAGGCGACGGTTCCGGCACTTGCCAGTGGTTGACGGGAAGCGGATGACGGGATTTGTCTCGATCGGCGATCTGGTCAAGCAGCGCGTTGAACTGGCCGAATCCGAAGCCCGGGCAATGCGGGAATATATCCAGACCGCCTGAACGCAGGGATGGCAGGATGAACGCTTGTCCTCGGCGGGCAGGGCCCCTACATTCGGGGTATGGCTTCATCCATTCCCCTGTTGACCCCGGCCGCGGCCGCGCGCGTTGCCGCAATCGCGCAAAAGCAGGCCAGCCCGGCCATGCTTCGCCTGTCCGTTGAAGGCGGGGGCTGTTCCGGCTTTCAGTACAAGTTCGATCTGGCCAAGGGGGCGGATGAAGCGGACGCAATCAGCGAAACGGACGGGGTCAAGCTGCTAGTGGACCCGGTCAGCCTCGATCTCGTGGCGGGAAGCACGGTCGATTACGTCGAGTCGCTGGGCGGTTCGGCATTTCGGGTCGAAAATCCCAATGCCGCCGCAGGGTGCGGCTGCGGTTCCAGCTTCGGCATCTGACGCGCGGCGTGCGGATCGCCAGTTTCAATATCAATGGCATCAAGGCGCGCCTGCCGCGCCTGCTTGAATGGCTGGAAGAAACCCGTCCGGGGGTCGCTTGCCTGCAGGAGATCAAGAGCCAGGACGAAAACTTTCCGGCCGATGAGTTCGAGAAGATCGGTTATCAGGCAATCTGGCACGGGCAGAAGAGCTTTAACGGCGTTGCCATTCTGGCCGACGGGCAGGAGCCGGTGGAGATCCGGCGCGGCCTGCCGGGCGATGCAGATGACGATCAGGCCCGCTATCTGGAAGCAGAGGTGCAGGACCTGCGGATCGTGTGCATTTACCTGCCCAACGGTAATCCGCAACCGGGCCCCAAATTCGATTACAAGCTGCGCTGGATGGAGCGGCTGCGCCAGCACATGGCCACCATCGCGCAGGAAGAAGTGCCAGCCATCGTGCTGGGCGATTATAATGTCATTCTGGAAGACAAGGACGTCTGGTCAACGGCCGCCATGGCAACGGATGCACTGATGCAGCCCGCAGCGCGCGATGCCTATCGCCGTCTGCTCAACGATGGCTGGACTGACGCAATCGATGTTCTCAATCCGCGCGGCGGAGTCTGGACCTATTGGGACTATCAGGCCGGCGCATGGCAGCGCGACCACGGATTTCGCATCGATCATGCGCTGCTCTCGCCGGAACTGGCTGACCGGCTTGTCGCGGCTGGCGTCGACAAGGCCTATCGCGGACGCGAGAAGGCCAGCGATCACGCACCCGTCTGGGTGGAGCTGCACGACGGCTGACGGATCAGCCGAGTTTGTCCTGCCCGCAGAGCAGGGCGGTCATAACCGGATCAGCGGTAGAATATGTGATTCTGGACCTGGGCAACGCGGGTCAGGCGCCAGCCCGGCGAAAAATAGCGCGCGTGAAAGAACAGCGCGCCCTTGGCCGGGCTTTCCCAGCTTCCTTCATCGGCGATCCGGGCGATGGCCTGCGCTTTTTGCCATGCCGCAGAGCCGGTATTGATCGCAGGCATGCGTCCGCCACGCACG
>JAURML010000082.1 GCA_030830695.1 Caenibius sp.
ACACGCGCAAGAACGGCAAGCTTTACCGCTACTACGTCAGCCAGACCTTGCTTCGGCAAGGCGCGGGGACCTGCACAATGGGCCGCATCTCGGCAGCGGAAGTCGAAGGCACGGTGGTCGAACAGCTCCGGTCCGTGTTCCGCCAACCTGAAGCAATCGTCGGGGCTTGGAAAAGCGCAGTCAAGAATTGCCCCACCATACCCGAGGAAGATGCCCGGGAGGCACTTACGAGCCTTGATCCACTTTGGGAGGAGCTGTTTCCGGCCGAACAGGCGCGCATTGTTCAGCTTCTGATCGACAAGGTCATCGTTGGAAGCGCAGGCCTCGATGTTAAGGTCCGGGTTGACGGCATTGGCACCCTGGTCCGCGAACTGCGGGCCCCCGCACTGGAGGTGGCAGCATGAGGGACGCCAGCGAAACCAAGACCGTCACGATCCATATTCCCTTCCAGATCAGGAAGCGAGGTGGCCGCAAGGAAATGGTGCTTCCGCCCGGCGGTCAGTTGCAGCGGTCCCGCATGGACAACACCGTGGTAAAGGCATTGGCCCGGGCCTTCCGCTGGAAGCGCTTGTTGGAAAAGGGCGCGTACTCTTCGGTCACTGAACTGGCCGAGAAGGAGAACATCGGGATGAGCTACCTGACCCGGGTGCTTCGCATGACGCTGCTCGCCCCGGACATCATCGACGCGATCCTCGACGGCCGACAGGGCCAAGGGATCAATCTGACCACGCTGGCCGAGCCGTTCCCCGTAGAGTGGGCATCGCAGCGCCGGCATTTTTCAATGGAGGTATAAGCATGGCCAAAGCTGTGAAGCTGAGTAACGGACGCGAGTTTTCGAGCCAGAAGGCTGCCACAGTGCACTTCAGGGCGATCCTGCACGCTTATGCCGACGGAGACGAAATCATCGATGCTGCGCACCACAGCGACCTTGTCGCGCTGCTGGAGCGCTATGATGACGCCATCACGGATACCCCGTCGAAGATCGGCACTGGCATTGTTCGCTTCGAAAGGCGGCTCAACGTCGGAGCCGGATTTGCTACCCCGGGGTTCTGGGTGGAGCGGGCTGACGGTTCGTGGACTGACTTCAGCTTCCCGACGGCGATCAGCGCAAAACCCAAGCCGCAATCTCAGGAGTTCGCAGATGCCTGCCGCGGGGTGGTCGCCAGCGATCTGCGCGCTGCCAAGCTGCGCCACTTCAAGTCGCATGGGGATGAACAGGGACGCGTGCCCTGCGACATCACCGGGCAATTGATCACGATCGACGAAGCCCATCTCGACCATGCGCACTGGCCGTTTGGCACGTTGATCGCGATGTTCCGTGAAGCGCGCGGCTGGCACGAAGTGATCCCGACCGGCACCCTAACGGCGCCGCAGAACCAGCAGACAACCACTACCTTCGCCGACCCTGCGATTGCTTCGGCTTTTAAGGCCTTCCACCATCGGACAGCGACCCTCAGGGTGATTTCGGCAAAGGCGAACCTCTCCATGGCTTCGCAGCAGCGGAGGCCCAAGATCAAGCTGCCGGTCAAACTCGAGCCCTAAGCAGCATCAACACCAAGCCCTGGCAAAACCAAAGGCGGCGGAGTTCAACTCTGCCGCCTTCGTCGTTTCGGGGTTCTGGCGGGTTCGATCCGAGTAGAATCTTGTGGTTCTACCGGCATCCAACGGCCATTTCGGCATCCCTGAAAAAGCACGCATTTCCAAGCCGATATGCTCATCCACTAAAACAGGTCCGGTCGAGAGCTTTGGAGAATATCGGGCCTAAGAGAGCATATATACGCCAACACCACAGATGCGCGGTGGAGAGGTTGCTACCTACAACCCTTGAAATGCTGGGGATTTTTTGCGCCAAACCCAAGGAATAGAATGATTCCAATGGGTTAAATGGCGGAGCGGGAGGGATTCGAACCCTCGATACGCTTTTGACGTATACTCACTTTCCAGGCGAGCGCCTTCGACCACTCGGCCACCGCTCCGCATGCTCTGGAAGGCAGCGCCCTAGCGGCGGCGAAGGGCTTTCGCAAGTCGCGATCGGCTGGCACAAGCCGCTTGAACCACGACCCAATCGTCAGGGAGCGCCGACGCCAGTGAATTCAGCAGAGATCGTGCGCTTTGCCGCCCCGCTGTGGCGGTGGACCGGAGGCAATGGCGGCAACTGGCACTTCGTCACCGCCGAGAGCGCGGCGGCAGAGGCGATCGCGGCGCATGCCCTGATACGCAGGCTGGAGGAAGGCCGCGCGCGCGGTTTCGGATCGGTGAGGGTCGAGGTCAGGATCGGGGAGAGCTGCTGGACGACCTCGGTCTTCCCCCACAGCGAGGGCGGCTGGATCCTGCCGGTCAAGCGCCCGATCCGCCGCGCAGAAGATCTGGCCGAGGGCGACATGGCGGAGATCGAACTGCGCCTGCTATAGCACTTCGTTCAGATGCGGTCCGCCTGCGCCACGGCGTCGCTCGCGCGCAGGGCACTGACGATGCGGGCGAGGTGCGCCAGATCCTGCACCTCCAGATCGACATCATAGGTATGGAACGGATCATCGCGCTGCGCGAGCACAAGATTGACCACATTGGCGCGATTGCCGGCGAAAATCGAGGCCATGTCCGCCAGCGTGCCCGGGCGGTTGTAAAGCACGGCCCGCAACCGCCCGACCGCACTGCCCGAATGCGCCCCCCATGACAGGTCGAGCCAGTCCGCATCAACGCCGCTCGCCAGCGTGAGGCAATCAATCGCATGCACCTCCACCCCCTGGCCCGGCACTTTCAGCCCCACGATCCGGTCCCCCGGCACTGGATGGCAGCAGTCCGCCAGGGCGAAGCCCATACCCGGGGTCAACCCCCTGATCGAGATCGGGCGTTCCTGCCGGGGCCAGCTTTCAGGGTCGGGCAGATCAGAAGTGCTGCCCGGAACGAGAGCTTCCATCACCGCGCGATCATCCAGCTTGGCCGAGCCGATCGCCACCATCAGGTCTTCCTCGCGCTCAAACTCAAGCCGTTTCACCGCTTCTCTCACACCTTTGCGACCGATCTTGGAGGGTAGCCGTTCGCAAATCTCCTCGAACAGCTTGCGCCCGATGGCGGCCACTTCGGCGCGTTCCTTCTGGCGCACCGCACGGCGAATGGCGGCGCGCGCCTTGCCCGTCACCACAAAACCCAGCCAGGACAGCTGGGGCACCGAACTTTCGCTCTTGATGATGTCGACCACGTCGCCATTGTTGAGCGGGGTACGCAGCGGCATGTGCCGTCCGTTGATCTTTGCGCCCACCGCCTGCCCTCCCAGATCGGTGTGAACGGCGAAGGCGAAATCAACCGGGGTCGATCCGCGCGGCAGCTGGAACAGCGCGCCCTTGGGGGTAAACGCGAAAATTCGGTCCTGATAGATCGCCAGCTTGGTGTGTTCGAGCAATTCGTCCGCATCGTGGCTGGCGTCCACGATCTCGATCAGATCGCGCAGCCATCCAACCTGCCCGTCAGGACGCGCGCCACCCTGCTTGTATCCCCAGTGTGCGGCCAGACCGAATTCATTGAGCCGGTGCATTTCGCGTGTGCGGACCTGCACCTCCATCCGCATCGAATTCTCATAAATCAGCGCGGTGTGCAGCGAGCGATAGCCATTGCTCTTGGGGGTGGAGATATAGTCCTTGAAGCGTCCGGGGATCATCTGCCAGGTGGTGTGCAGTACGCCCAGCGCGCGATAGCAATCCACCTCGCTTTCCGTGACGACGCGAAACGCCATGATATCCGTGATCTGTTCGAAGCTGACGTGGCGCTCGGCCATCTTGCGCCAGATCGAATAGGGGTGCTTTTCCCGCCCTTTCACTTCAACTTTCAGCCCAGCTTCTGCCAGCGCCTGCTTGATCGCCAGCGCGATCGCATCGACCTGCCCTCCGTCCTGGCTGCGGATCTGCGCCAGCCGCCCGGTGATGGTGGCATAGGCTTCCGGCTCAAGCTGTTCGAAAGCGAGCAGCTGCATTTCACGCATATATTCATACATGCCCACCCGTTCCGCCAGCGGGGCATAGATATCCATTGTTTCGCGCGCGATGCGCTGACGCTTTTCCTCGCTGCGGATAAAGTGCAGCGTGCGCATGTTGTGCAGCCGGTCGGCCAACTTGACCAGCAACACCCGCAAATCCTCGCTCATCGCCAGCAGGAACTTGCGCAGGTTTTCCGCCGCCCGCTCGTTCTCGGTCATCACCTCGATCTTGGAGAGCTTGGTGACGCCATCCACCAGCCGGGCGATGTCCTTGCCGAACAGCCGCTCAATCTCCTCGATCGTGGCCAGCGTGTCTTCCACCGTATCGTGCAGCAGCGCGGTAACGATGGTCTGCTGGTCCAGCTTGAGATCGGTCATCAAGCCGGCCACCTCGATCGGGTGGCTGAAATAGGGATCGCCGCTGGCCCGCTTTTGCGTGCCGTGTTTCTGCACCGAATAGACATAGGCGCGGTTCAGCAATGCCTCGTCCGCCTCCGGCTCATAGGCCTTGACCCGTTCGACAAGTTCATACTGGCGCAGCATTGCCGCAAATCATGTGAGGATTTTGTGCTGCGATGCAATGAAAATCGGGAATTCACGCTTCGCGCTGCGATCGGTCGACAATCGCGTTGTCGTCGACCATGGCAGAATCTATTCGAGCGAAGAACTACGAACCCGGTCGCCTCAAGAACGAAGGTACGACATGACCTATTACAGAACCACTGCTCCTTCGGGCGAATTCGTCAGCCTGGCGAACGATGAATGGGTGGGCCAGTCACTGCGGCTCTATGGCGAATGGTCCTATGGCGAGATCGAAGTGCTTGCGCAGTTCCTGGAGCGGGATGCGACGCTTATCGAAGTGGGCGCAAACATTGGTTCCCACACGGTGTTTCTCGCGCGCGATCTGTGCCCCGCAGGCAAGGTAGTCGCCTATGAACCGCGCCGAATCCTGTTCCAGCTGCTATGTGCAAACCTTGTGCTGAACGGCATCACTAACGTCGACGCCGTCCCCTGCGCGGTAGGCAGCAGTGCCGCAACCTTCCGCGAGGGGCGCCTGCCACTGCACGCGGGAAGCAATGCGGGCGGACATGCGATCGGCGAACTGGTCGGAGATGACGAGGCGATCAGCATGGTGACACTGGATTCGCAGAGCCTGCACTGGGGCAAGGTCGCGCTCATCAAGATTGATGTCGAGGGCAATGAGCTCGACGTACTCAAGGGAGCAGAGGAGCTGATCGCCCGCGACCGTCCGCTGCTTTACCTAGAAAATGACCGACCGGACAAATCACGCGCATTGCTCGATCATGTTACCGGCCTTGACTACAATGCGGACTGGCACTGGCCGCGGCTTTACAGGCAAGGCAATTTCGCGAAGAACCCGCAGAACATTCTCGGTGAAACAGGATCGCTGAATGTCCTGTGTGTGCCCGCGGAACGCAAGATCAAGGTCGAAGGGATGAGACCCGTCACGGATACGGCACTTCATCCGCTGGTCGAAGGCCGCGTCTGACAGGGCTGGCAAAGCTCAGCTCCATACCGCCTTGGGCGGCAGACTCATCAGGATCGCCTCGATATTGCCTCCGGTCTTTAGGCCGAACAGCGTTCCCCGATCATAGACAAGGTTGAATTCGGCATAACGGCCCCGCCATTCAAGCTGCTGGCGCTTTTCCGGCGCGCTCCATTCCATGCCCATGCGCCGCCGTACCAACCTCGGAAATACGTCCAGAAAGGCGCGGCCTACATCCTGTGTGAAGGCGAAATGGCGTTCCCACTGCGCTTCATCGGCACATTCAAGGTGATCGTAGAAGATGCCGCCCACCCCCCGCGCAACGCCGCGATGGGGAATGAAGAAATATTCATCCGCCCATTCCTTGAAACGCGCGTAATAGGACGGATCATGCGCGTCACAGGCGGCCTCGAACGCGGCATGGAAATCGCGCGTATCCTCTTCATAGGGGATCGGCGGGTTGAGATCGCCGCCGCCGCCGAACCACGCCTTGCCGGTGGTGAGGAAGCGGGTGTTCATATGCACCGCAGGGACATGAGGATTGGCCATGTGTGCGACCAGGCTGATACCGGTGGCGGTGAAGCCGGGGCTGTCCTCGCTCGCCCCGTGAATCGATTTGGCGAATTCTGGCGAGAATGCTCCGCCCACGGTGGAAACATTGACCCCGACTTTCTCGAAGACCTTGCCCTTCATCACCCCGCGCGTACCGCCGCCGCCGTCCGAATCGTCCGGTGTTTCGCGCTGCCAGGGCGCATATTCGAAGCTGGCCTCGCTCCCCGCTTCCCGCTCAATCGCTTCGAAGGCAGCGCAAATGCTGTCGCGCAGGCTTTCGAACCAGGTCCGGGCGCGAGCGGTATGGTTTGTCCAGTCAGTCATCGCCATTGCCCTTGCCATTGCTGCGGCGCTGCGGCAAGGGATCGCCATGGTTCCCCTTTCGTTCGCTGGCGAAGAATGGTTGCTCACTCGCTCCGGCGCGCTGTTCTGGCCGCGCGAATCAGCGTTGCTGGTGGCAGACCTGCATCTTGAAAAGGGCAGCTTCTTCGCCAGCAGGGGACAGATGATCCCACCCTATGACAGCCGCGAGACGCTGGGTCGGCTGGCTGGGGCGATCCGCGACACGGGTGCGCGGCGAGTGTTCGCTCTGGGCGACAATTTCCATGACGCGGACGGGCCGCAGCGGATGGAACCACACGCTGCCGGCATGCTCGCCGCTCTCACCCGGGCGACCGAATGGGTTTGGATCAGCGGCAATCACGACGGGCGAACAGACGAATGGCAGGGCGGCACCGTGCTGGACGAACTTGAGTGCGGCCCGGTCGTGCTGCGCCATGAAGCTCGCCCGGGCGAGTTGAAGGCCGAGCTTTCCGGCCATTTCCACCCGCGCCTCAGGATCGTCGCTCGCGGCAGGCGGATTACCCGCCCCTGCGCAATCCGGGCCAGCGCAGGCCCCGGTGGCGGGCGCATGATTCTGCCCGCATTCGGTGCCTTCACTGGCGGAATGGACGCCGCTGACCCGGCAATCCGGCAGGCGTTGCAGCCCGCCCGCGAAATCGATGCACTGGTACTGACGGCAGAGCGGATCGCCACCTTCCCGCTCTGGCGCGATGCCGCGTGAGTGACCCGTCGCGCGGGGGTGCAGGGACCCCCTTTCGTCCCGACGCGTTTGCCAGTATGAGGCCGCAACGTAATTGACCCGAAGGAGAACCTGCTATCGTCCGTCCACCCCGGCGCATGTTGTCGCCCCCTGTAAAGAGCGGGCCGCGCTACAACGATTTGATCCAGTCCGACAAGGTTCGCGTCATTGACGAGAACGGCGAGAATCTGGGCGTGATGTTCACGAATGAGGCGATCGAAAAGGCGGCCGAAGTCGGCTTGGACCTGGTTGAGGTGTCGCCCAATGCCGACCCGCCGGTGTGCAAGTTTCTGGACGTAGGCAAATATCGCTACGAAGCGCAGAAAAAGGCCAACGCGGCGCGCAAGACGCAAAAGACGCAGGAGATCAAGGAGATCAAGATGCGTCCGAATATCGACACGCATGATTATGACGTGAAGATGCGCAACGTGAACCGGTTTATCGAGGATGGCGACAAGGTGAAGGTGACACTGCGTTTTCGCGGGCGCGAACTGTCGCACCAGCAACTGGGCATGGACCTGTTGCGCCGCGTACAGGACGATGTGGCCGAAATCGCCAAGGTCGAAGCCTATCCCCGCATGGAAGGCCGCCAGATGCTGATGGTGCTCGCCCCCAAGTAGGCCGTTCGGCGCGACTTCGCCCTCACAACCCGGGGAGGGAAACCATGACAGCACAGCGGATCGGGCTATTTGCCGGAATGGCTGGATTCGCGGCGACCCTGCTGCTTCCGGCACCTGCATCCATGCCGCAGGATGCTTGGCTCGTCGCCGGGCTGGTGGTGTGGATGGCTGCCTGGTGGATGACCGAAGCGGTGCCCCTGACTGCCACCGCCTTTCTCCCCTTCATTGTCCTGCCCATGGTGGGCATTTCCGACGCGGCGGAAACGGCCGCCGGATATTATTCGCCGATCCTGTTTCTGATCCTGGGCGGTGCCTTCATCGCCCTGGCGATCGAGCGCACCGGGCTGCACCGCCGCCTTGCGCTGGGCATCCTGCGCCAGCTTGGCCATGGCGGCGGGGCGATGCGGCTGCTGTTTGCCTTCATGATCGCTTCCGCGCTGCTCTCGATGCTGATCTCCAACACTTCGACCGCGCTCATCATGATGCCGATGGCGCTGGCGGTGCTGGCAGGCGGCGGACTCGCGGATAGCGAGCGCGACGGACTGGGCGGCGCCTTGCCGATCGGAATCGCCTTTGCCGCGTCTATCGGCGGCATCGGCACTATTGTCGGTTCTCCTACCAATGCCATCGCGGTGGCGCTGATCGACAAGGGACTGGGGGTGCATATCTCCTTCGCCCAGTGGAGCCTGTTCGGCATTCCCATCGTGATCGCAGGTATCCCGCTGGCCGCATGGATCATCGGGCGAGTGCAGCAGGTTTCGGTTCATCGCTTCGACATTGATGCCGCGCGCGAGGCACTGGGCCACAATGGCCCGCTGACCACGCCCGAACGGCGCCTGATCCCGCTGGTCGCACTGACTGTGCTGGCATGGATGGCCCAGCCCCTGCTCGAACCGCTGCTGCCAGCAGGCGCGCTGACAGATGGCACCATCGCCATCGCTGCCGGGCTGGCGCTATTCATCCTGCCTGACGGAACCGGGCGACGGCTGCTTGAATGGGAAGAGGGCAATCGCGCTCCATGGGGCGTCATCATGATGTTCGGCGGCGGACTGGCGCTGGCTGGCGGCATGGGCAAATCGGGCCTTGCCGACTGGCTGGGACAGGCGCTGCTTCCAATGGGTGCGGTGCCGCTGGTCATCATCGCGCTGGCCATGGTGGCGCTGGTCGTGGTGATTACCGAATTCGCCAGCAATGTCGCAACCGCCAGCGGCATCATGCCAGTTGTGGCCAGCCTCTCGGCCGCGCTGGGCGCCGATCCGCTGCTGCTGGCCATGCCCGCCGCGATCGCGGCCAGCTGGGGCTTCATGCTGCCCGCCGGGACCGGCCCCAACGCCATCGCCTGGGCCAGCGGGCGGATTCACCTGCCCCGCATGATCCGGGCCGGGTTTGCACTGGATCTGGCCGGAGTTTTCATGATCGTGGCGATGGTCTGGGCAACAGCGAAGGTGACAGGCTTATGAGCGAGACGGTGCTGTTCGTGCATGGCGCGGCCGGAGATGCGCGCATCTGGCAACCGGTCATCGCCGCCCTGGACGCCGGAATGCAGGGCACCGCCCTGACCCTGACCTATTTCGGAAGCGGACCATGGCCCGATGACGGCAGGAATTTTGGCACTGCAATCCACGCCGCCGATATTCAGGCCGCGGCGCGCGCGGCAGAAGGGCCGGTGCATCTGGTCAGCTGGTCCTATGGCGTCCACCCCGCCCTGGCCGCCGTACTCGATCAGCCCGGGTTGTTTGCATCCGCGCTGTTCTTCGAAGGCGCCTTGCCGCACTATTTCCGCGAGAAGGCGCAGCGTGCCGCCTATTTCCAGAGCTGGCAGGAGCTATTCAGCCCGGTTGTCGCCGCAATCGAAAATGGTGGCAGCAAAGCCGGGATCGAGGCGTTGCTGGGCAAGGCCGCCAGCTTCATGAGCGCCGAACGGATCGCCATCTACCGCGAAAATGCGGCGATGATGCCGTTGCTGTTTGGCAAGGGGCAGGAACCGGCGCCGATCGGACCGACGGAACTTGCAACCATCGCCCTGCCCTGCTGCGTCGCGCTGGGGGCTGATACGCATCCGACATTCGCCTTGCCGACGCGCGCATTGGCAACCGCTATCCCGGGTGCGAAGCTGTTGGAAATCGCCAAGGCGCATCACTTCATGCCCGAATTCGAACCGGTCCGTTTCGCGCAAATGGTAAGCGACTGGGTGAATGAGGTCAGCGCAAGGGGCTGATCCACGTGGGCAGCTTCAGCCTTGCCCGTCAGGCCCCATCCAGCTCCGCCGCTCCTCAGCCTGACGCAGCACTTCATAGGCAAGCGAGAGTGCCTGGAACGCCCGGGCCGCTTCCTCGTCACCCGGGCGCAGATCAGGGTGCACCTCTTTCGCCTTCGCCCGCCACGCCTTCTTTACATCGTCAAAGCTGGCATCCGCTTCAAGCGCCAGCAATTCCAGCGCGCGCATTTCATCCGCGCTGCGGCTGCCATCACCCGAACCGCCCCAGCCATAGTGCGCCGCTTCGGCATAACCCGCATTGTCGCGCCGTTCCGTGCGCGCACGTTCTTCCGCCTCGGCCTTGTCCAGCCCAGCGAAATAGTCCCACTGGGAATTGTATTCTGCCGCATGTTTTTCGCAGAAATACCAGCGGTCCGGGCTGTTCGGCGCCTTGGGTGCAGGGCAATTGCTAGGTTCTTCACAGCCATGCCGGTCACACAGACGAATACGTGCCGCCTCGCGCGCGCCTTCATAGCCACGCCAGCGGGGGAAACCCCAGTCCATCGAACGGCGGGGGCGAGCCATCAGGGAAGCCTTCCTTGCATGAGCCTTTCATAGACAAGGGCCGCCGCGCTTTCCAGCGCCAGCAGCCCCTGCCTGAAAACACCTGTGCGATCAGTTGACGGTGATCGTCACCGCCCGGCGGTTCCTGGCCCAGGAACCCTCGTTCGATCCGAGCGCGACCGGGCGTTCCTTGCCATAGCTGATCGTGCTGATCCGTTCGGCCGGCACACCCAGACTGACAAGGTAATTCTTGGCGGAATTGGCGCGCCGTTCACCCAGTGCGAGGTTGTAATCGCGCGTACCGCGTTCATCGCAATGGCCTTCGATCGTCGCCCTAGTGCCCGCATATTGCATCAGCCACTGGGCCTGCGCCTGCAGGGCGGCGGCATCCTGCGAATCGATGTTGAAGCGGTCCGTGTCGAAATAGATCACGTCGCGCTCACCTAGGACTGACTTGAAATGGGCATAGCTGCCAGGTTCCGGGCCAGCCGACTGAGCAGGTGCTGTGGGCGAGGCGGGCTGCGGAGGCAAGGTTTCAGGTGCCTTGCTCTGGCAGGCGGACATTGACAAAGCTGCGGCAACCAGGGCGGCAGTAGCAAGCGATCTGTTCATGCGATTCTCCTTCAATCTCGGTCGGCTAAAATTCGAATATCCAGCAACGCTAAAAGCATTACGGCAGGACCGGCCCCCAGGCAGGGTCCGATGCATCCACCGGTGTGCGCAGCCGGCGCAGGTTACGCCCGGTAAGGTCCAATTGCCAGAGCGAAGTCTTGCCCGAATTGCGTTCTGTACGGAAGAACTGCACGATCCGGCCATTGGGCGCCCAGGTCGGTGCCTCATCCTGCCAGCTGTTGGTCAGATAGGTCAGCCCGCGACCATCGGGGTTCATCGTGGCGATCCGGAAATTCCCGACCATATGCGTAAAGGCGATCTGATCGCCGCGCGGGCTCCATTCCGGCGTCGCCGCGCGCCCGCCGAAGAAGCTTATCCGGCGCTGATTTGTGCCATCGGCGTTCATGACATAGACCTGCTGGCTGCCAGACCGGTCGCTCTCGAACACGATCTTGGTGCCGTCGGGCGAATAGCTGCCGCCCACATCGATACCGGGCGTATCCGTCAGCCGAGTGCTGGGCCCGCCATTGGCCGAAACCCGGTAAATGTCAGTGTTGCCGTTCACCGCCATGGAATAGAGGATCGACTTGCCATCGGGCGACCAGCGCGGCGCGAAAGTGGGGTTCTCGCTTTGCGTCACGAGCTTTTGCGTAGCTGCAGCGATGTCATAGATATAGATGCGCGGGTTGCCGTTCAGATAGCTGAGATAGACAATCGACTGATAATCGGGCGAATAGCGCGGGGTCAGCGCGGTCGCCTGGCCAGTGGTGATGAAGCGGTGATTGGCCCCATCGCTGTCCATGATCGCCAGCTGCTTGGTCCGGTTATCCTTCGGCCCGGTTTCCGCGATATAAGCGATCTTGCTATCAAAGAACGGACTTTCGCCGGACAGCCGCGAATAGACGAGATCCGCGCATTTATGCGCCCCGCGCCGCCAGTCCGCCGGTTGCAGCGTCCACCCGCCCCGCACCAGTTCGCTCTGCAATTGCACATCGTAGAGATAGCAGCCGATGGTCAGCGTGCCATTGGGCGCGGCATTGACATAGCCCTGCACCAGCATGTCGGCATTGCGACCGGCCCAGGTCTGCCACGCCGGTGCGGTGATGTCGGGATAGGTCGGCTGCGGCAGCGCGTCCGGCCCCACCGGCAGGAACAGGCCGTTGTTCCTCAGATCCGCAGTGATGACCCGGGCGACCTCCTTGCCCAGCGCCGCGGTCCCTCCCGCGCTGGCGGCAGTGCCGCGATCAGCGTCCGTCGAAAAGCCGGGAATGGCGATGCCCAGATCCTGCCATGCCTTTTCATCGGAGACTGAACCGGTCAGCCCGCCATCGTCTTCTGCCGTTGCAGGGCTGGATGCGGCAGCGTCCCCGCCCCCCGCCGTGCCCGCAACTTCGGTTTGGGCAACAAGGGGCGCGGCCGAAGCCATGAACAGGGCAAAAATCAGTTTTTTCATTGCGACAATTTCCTGTCGAAGCGGAAAGCGGAAACGCGCTTCCAGGCGTTGTAATATTTGGCGGGCAGATCGAACGGCGCGGCGAGTTCGACCGCGCGCACCGCCAGTTCGGCATGGCGTCCGGCCTGCGGCCGATTGCCATCGGTAATGCCCGACTGGCTGACCACCTGCGGTTTGCCCGCCAGCGTGCCATCGGGATTGAGGTTGAAGGACAACACTGTCACCAGCAGTTCGGCGTCCACCCCCTGCGGGCTGGACCAGCGCGGTTTCAACTGCCGGGCGATGGCCTGCGCGAGCGAGGCCTTTTCCGATGCGCCGATCTGCGATGCCGGCACTGGCGCGTTGGCATCCACGCTGCCGCTTTCTGCACCATCGAGGAAATTGCTGCCCAGTCTGCTGCCTCCGCCAGGTTTGGTAACCGGTTTGGCGACCGGTTTCGGCGGCGCGGGGGTCGCTTGCGGTCTGGCCTGAGGTTTCGTCTGGGGCCTGGTGCTGACAGCGGGTGCAGGCGCGGGCTTGACCAAAGGTTTGGCGACAGGCGGCGCGGGCTTGGCCGGTTCAGCGGGCGGCGCTGGCGGTGCAATCTCTTCGGCGATGGTCGGCGCAACGGCGACCTGCGCATTCTGCGAAAGCACTGGCCCCGTCGCTTCCAGCGCGACATCGTCAGCCAGGCTCACGCTCATGCGTTCGGGAATCGGGAAGTTCTCGCGCGAACGCGGCTGCACCAGCAGCAACGCAACCAGCGCAAGATGCAACACCACCGCCACCGCAAGGGCGGGCCGTTCTTCCGGGCGGAGCGCTGCAACAGCCATCCTGCGCGCCTAGGGAGCGTTAACTGAACTGTTCGTGACCAGCGAAATGGCGTTGAACCCGGCTCGGTTCAGTTCACCCATCACCGCCATCACCCGGCCGTAATCCAGTTTCTGGTCCGCCCGCAGCGTCACCAGTGGGGGCTTGCCCGAAATGTCGAAAGGAATCGCTGCCAGCCTGTCCGCCAGCCCGCCAGGCCCCACGGGATCGTCATCGAGAAAGATCGACCCGTCAGCCAGGATCGAGATCGTGATCTGGTCAGGTGCCTGATCCAGCGCGTTGGCCCGGCTGTCAGGCAGGTCCACCGGCACGCCTGATGTCAGCAGCGGCGCTGTGACCATGAAGATGATCAGCAGCACCAGCATGACATCGACCAGCGGGGTAACGTTGATTTCAGCCATCGGCGTGCGGCGCGATCCGCGCCCACGCCGCCTGCGCCCGCCAGAAGCCAGCCCCATGGCCATCAGCCGGCATCCACTTCACGGCTGATCATCGAATGGAAGCGGTCCGCCAGCCGTTGCAGCCCGGCTTCGAAGGCATTCACCCGATGCGACAGCCGGTTATAGGCGATGACCGCGGGAATCGCCGCGAACAGGCCGATAGCAGTGGCGAACAGCGCTTCGGAAATGCCCGGTGCGACCACCGCAAGCGAAGAGTTCTGCTGTTCCCCGATCTGGAAAAAGCTGTTCATGATACCCCAAACGGTGCCGAACAGGCCCACAAAGGGGGCAACCGCACCAACCGTGGCCAGAAAATTGAGCCGTTCGGCCAGATTGTCCGCTTCTTCGGCCACCTGGCTTTCCATCCCGCGCGCGATCCGTTCGAGCAGCGTCGCGCTCGGCCTGCCTTTCGAGCGTTCCACCTCGTGCAGGCCCGCGCTCACCACCCGGGCGGCGGGGTTTTCGCTGCGCGCCTTCAAATCGGCAATGTCGCGGCCTTCGGCCTTGGCCCAGAAATCCGCTTCGTAAGCGGCGCAGCGGCGCTGGACCCGCCCCATCCGCAGGCTGAACGAGATGATGATCATCCACACCCAGACACTGGCCAGCAGTAGTCCCGCCATCACCAGCTGCACCACGATATCGGCATCAAGGAAGAGCCGCACCGGGTTCACCCGGTCCTGTGGCAGCGCCAGCACACCGGAAAGAAGCTGTGACAATTCGTTCATACGCGGGTTTCCGGGGTCATGATGGCTGAACCCAGCCGCGACGGACGCGCCGCGCGGGAGGGGGTGGATGTGCAAGGAAAATCGGCAAGCGGTCCCATTCCGGCGCTGGTTTAGCCGCGCATGGACTCGCAGGGCAAGCGCTGGTTTGAACTGTCCCCATTCATCCCGGCGTCAAGGCAAGGCGCTTCGTCGCAGGCCTGCCGGTTCAATCCGGGCTGACGATCATCCGCCCCAGCACCTTGCCCGCGCAGATATGGACATGGAAATGCGGCACTTCCTGCAGCGAATCCGGCCCCGTGTTGGCAAGCAGGCGATAGCCCGGTTCCACCAGCCCCTGTTCCCGCGCCACCGTTCCCACGGCCCGAATGAAGCCCGCAATTTGTGCGTCACTGCCCCGGGCCGAAAAATCGTCCCAGCTTACGAAGGGCGCCTTGGGGATCACCAGAATATGAACGGGCGCCTGGGGATTGATGTCATGAAAGGCGAGCGCCCAATCATCCTCATAAACCTTGCTGCAGGGAAGTTCGCCGCGCAGGATGCGGGCGAAGATGTTCTGGTCATCGTAAGGCAGGGTCGCATTGACGGGCATCATCTCTTCCTTGCTGCTTTTTCGACAAGTCCCGACGTACCTTCGCGCCGGTCCAGTTCGGCCAGCACATCGGCAAGCGGGATATCCTTCGCACCCAGCAGAACCAGCAGGTGAAACAGCACGTCAGCCGCTTCGCTGACCAGTTCGCCGGGTTCACCGGAAAGTGCGGCGACAACGGCTTCCACCGCCTCTTCCCCCAGCTTGCGGGCGATCACCGGCACACCGCGCGCATTGAGCTGCGCAACATAGCTGCTGTCAGGCGCGGCGGCGCGGCGCTGGGCAATGGTCCGTTCCAGCCGGGCCAGCGTGTCGGGAAGTTTGCTTTCCATGGCGCCTTCAATGGAAGCGCGGGCGGCACTGGTCAAGCGTCGCGGTCATCCTCGTCGCGGCGGCGGCGCTTCACGCTCTGCCGCCCGATGATCAGCCCCGCCAGCCCGAGCGTAAACAGGGCAAGGTCGGATGGTTCGGGCACGGCGGTGCCCCCCCCCGATGCGGCGGCGGGCGCCGCTGACAGCATGAGCAGAAGGACGAGCGCAGGAAGAACAGGACGTGCCATCGCAAACGTTAATGCAAACCTTATGCCGCACTGCAAAATGGCTGGCAGGCTGCGAACAGCGATGGTTAACACCCGCGCGCCTTGATCACGATTTGTAAGAAAAACCGACGCAATCAGCCGCGCGCGGGCAACCCCGCCGCACGCAGCGCGGCATGTGCATCGGCAATCGTATAGGTTCCGAAATGGAAGATCGAGGCAGCCAGCACCGCGCTGGCGTGGCCCCTGGTCACCCCTTCCACGAGATGATCAAGATTGCCGACCCCGCCGCTGGCCACCACCGGCACGGATACGGCGTCAGCGATGGCCCGGGTCAGCTTCAGGTCATACCCTGCCTGCGTCCCGTCGCCGTCCATCGACGTCACCAGCAATTCGCCTGCGCCCAGTTCAGCCAGCTTTACCGCATGTTCGACCGCATCGATCCCGGTGGCGCGTCGGCCACCATGCGTGAAGATTTCCCAGTGATCCCCCACCCGGCGCGCGTCCACCGAAGCCACGATGCACTGCGAACCCATCTTCTCGGCAATGTCGCTCACCACCTCGGGCCGCGCAACGGCGGCGGAATTGACCGCCACCTTGTCAGCCCCCGCCAGCAGGAGCGCGCGCGCGTCGTCCACCGTGCGCACCCCGCCGCCCACGGTCAGCGGCATGAAACACACCTCGGCCGTGCGCCGGACGATACCCAGCAGCGTGCCACGCGCCTCGTGGCTGGCGGTGATGTCAAGAAAGCACAGCTCGTCCGCGCCCGCCCGGTCATAGGCCTGCGCCTGTTCCACCGGATCGCCCGCATCCTTCAGGTCGACGAAATTGACGCCCTTGACCACCCGGCCATTGGCGACATCGAGGCAGGGGATGACGCGGATCCGAACGGTCATCTGTTCACGCCCGCTCCGCCATGGCGATCGCGGCGGCCAGATCCAGCCGCCCTTCGTAGAGCGCGCGGCCGGTAATCACGCCTTCGATCCCGTCCGCCGCATGCAGCGCGAGCAGCCGGATATCGTCCAGCCCCTTCACGCCGCCGCTGGCGATCACAGGAATATCCACCCGCCGCGCCAGTTCCACCGTCGCATCGATGTTGACGCCTTTAAGCAGACCGTCGCGCCCGATATCCGTGAACAGCAGGCTGGCGACGCCCGCGTCCTCGAACCGGCGGGCAAGATCGACCACTTCCACATCCGAAACGTCAGCCCAGCCTTCGGTCGCAACCATGCCGTCTTTCGCATCCACGGCCACAACGATGCCGCCGGGAAATTCGCGGGCCATATCCCTGACGAATTCGGGGTCTTTCAGCGCCGCCGATCCCATCACCACCCGCGCCACGCCAAGATCGAACCAGCCTTCCACCGCTTCGCGGGTACGGATGCCACCGCCCAACTGCACATGGCCGGGAAAGGCCGCGACGATCGCTTCCACCGCCTCGCGATTTTCCGCGCGCCCGGCAAAACTGCCGTCCAGATCGACCACATGCAGGAATTGCGATCCGGCTGCTGCGAACAGCATGGCCTGCGCGGCGGGATTGTCTCCATAGATCGTCGCGCGGTCTATATCGCCTTCAGCCAGACGGACAACCTGCCCCTGCTTGAGGTCAATGGCGGGAAAAATGATCATTCACGGTTTCCATTCAAGGAAGCGGGCGAGCAGATCCAGCCCGTAAGCCTGGCTCTTTTCCGGGTGAAACTGCACGCCCAGAATATTGTCGCGTGAAACCGCCGCAACCAGGCCGCCGCCGTGATCGGTCATCGCCGCCACATGATGCCCGTCATCCGGCTGAAAATGATAGGAATGGAGGAAATAGCCCTCCCCCGGTTCGATCAGCTCGCTGCCATCGTGGTGATGGGCGGGAATCACGTCATTCCAGCCCATGTGCGGCACCTTGATTGCCGGATCAGTCCGCTCGATCAGACCGACTTCGCCCGGAATCCAGCCCAGCCCGCGCGTTGCGCCGTGTTCGACCCCGCGCGTGGCCAGCAATTGCATGCCAACGCAAATGCCCAGAAACGGCGCGCCATCGTCCAGCACACGCTGCTCCAGCGCTTCTACCAGCCCGGGAATCGCGGCCAGCCCATGCGCGCAGGCCTTGAACGAACCAACGCCGGGCAGAACGATACGATGCGCGCCGCGCACCAGTTCCGGGTCTGCCGTCACCGCAATATGCGCAGCGCCCGCCGCCTTCAGCGCATTATGGACGGAATGCAGATTACCGGCGCCGTAATCGATCAGCGCGAGCGCTTCAGCCATCTCGGGTTTCCGCGCGCGCGCGCCATGCGGCCTTGCGGTCTTGCGCTTGCGATATAGCCGGTTGCCTAGCCACCCAACTGGCCCTTCGTGCTCGGCACCGCCCCGCCCTTGCGCGGGTCAAGTTCCACGGCCTGGCGCATCGCCCGGGCAAAGCCCTTGAAGATGCCTTCAACGATGTGGTGATTGTTCGACCCGTAAAGCAGTTCGATATGCAGGGTGATCCCCACCGCCTGAGCGATGGAATGGAACCAGTGTTCGAAGAGTTCAGTATCCATTTCGCCAAGGCGCGGCTGGCTGAACCCGGCCTTCCACACGAAATAGGGACGACCGGAAATATCCAGCGCAACGCGCGCCAGCACTTCGTCCATCGGCGAATAGGCCGCGCCGTACCGGCCGATGCCCGCCTTGTCACCCAGCGCCTGGGCGATGGCCTGCCCGATGGCGATCGCGCTGTCTTCCGTGGTGTGATGCTGATCGACATGCAGGTCACCCTTGATCCGGCAGGTGATGTCAATCAGCGAATGGCGCGAAAACTGTTCAATCATGTGATCGAGAAAACCGATCCCGGTTGAGATGTCATAGCGCCCCGTCCCGTCGAGATTGACCTCGACGGCGATGTCGGTTTCGCTGGTTTTTCGTTCGATCCGGGCCGTACGCATGATTTCCGGCCTATAAGACGGTGGGGGTAAAGCGCAACATCCCTGTTAAAATGGATGATGTGACGCGCGCTTAGCTCTTGACCGGCCCCGCCGCCAAGGCCAGTGAACGCTGCATGAGTGACGACACGCCCGACAGCCTGATCCCCTATGACGAGATCGTGCAGGAAGCGCTGCGCGCCGTGGTCGGCCGGGTGCTGGGCCAGGTCGTGGACATGGGCGGCGCGCTGCCCGGCAATCACCATTTCTACATAACCTTCAAGACCGGCGCCCCCGGGGTGGACATCCCGAACCATCTGCGCGAACGTTTTCCGGACGAGATGACCATCGTCCTGCAGAACAAGTTCTGGGATCTGTGCGTCAGCGATGACAGCTTTTCGGTGGGCCTAAGCTTCAACCAGATGCCCGCCAAGCTGGTGATTCCCTTTTCCGCGATCACCGCCTTCGTCGATCCGGCAGTCGATTTCGGGCTGCAATTCCAGGCCAGCATCACCGCGATGGAACCTGAGCCGCATGACGATGCGGAAAATGATTCGCCCGAACAGGACGCCGATGGCGCCGCTGCCCCCGCCGATGATGGCTCCAATGTCGTCACCGTGGATTTTGGCCGCAAGAAATAGCCCCGACTGCGGCGGGGCGCAGCCGACCCGCCACAATCATCGCGCTTGATTTTTCGCCCGCTCTTGCGCCAACAGCGGGTATGACCGACGCCAATAATCCTGCACCCCGCGAATTCAGGCGACGCGGGCTGATGTTCGTCCTTTCCTCCCCCTCGGGCGCAGGCAAGACCACGATTTCGCGCAAGCTGCTGGCGGCGGAACAGAACCTGCGCATGTCCGTTTCAGTAACCACCCGGCCGATGCGCCCGGGCGAAGTGGACGGGAAGGACTATATCTTCAGCGATCGCGCCGGTTTTGAACAACGGGTCGCGCAGGATGGCTTTCTCGAATGGGCCGAAGTCTTCGGCAATCATTACGGCACCCCGCGCGCCGAGATCGAGGCTGGCTTGGAAGCGGGGCAGGATTTCCTGTTCGACATCGACTGGCAGGGCACTCAGCAGCTTTACCAGCGTGCGGAAAAGGATGTTGTGCGGGTGTTCCTGCTGCCGCCCAGCATCGCTGCGCTGGAAAGCAGGCTGCGCAATCGCGGGACGGACAGCGCAGAAGTGATCGCCGGGCGCATGGCGCGCGCGCGTTCGGAAATCAGCCATTGGGATGGGTATGACTACGTCGTGGTCAATGATGACATCGAAGGCTGTTTCGCAAAGGTGCGGATCATCCTTGAGGCGGAGCGGCTGCGCCGTTCGCGCCAGACCGGGCTGGTGGATTTCGTGCGCGGGCTGGTCAGCTAGAAACGCATCCGCCAGTTTACCGCAGCGCCCATGTCAGCGGGCATGTCCGCGTAATGGCCCGGTTCATGGCGATAGAACAGACTTGCGGTGGCACTGCCGGGGCCCAACGGCCCGCTCCACGCCAGTTCGCCCATCAATTCGCGGCCCCGCGGCGCCAGGTTGAGCTGGCGAATCGCATAAGTCGTGTTCTGCGTCACATAATCATAGGCGATAGGCAGGTTCAGCCGCAGCCCGCCGCTTTCAACCCTGAGCGGCTGCGACAGCCTGAACCCCACCCGGTCATGAGCCGAGAGGGCACCCTGCCGTTCCAGGTCGATTGACCAGGCAAGGCTGGACAGGCGCGATCCGCCGGCAATCGCCCCGTTGCTGCGGGCGAAGGTCCAGCCGTGGCGCATCGCCCCCGATATTTGCCATCCCCGTGCGAAGGGCCAGGCCGCCTGCGCATCGAGATAGGCCGTATCCGCACCCTTGCCGCCAAAGCCTTCGTTCAGCCGCGCGCCCAGCACGGTCCCGCTTTCATTAAGCCAGCTTAGCCCTGCCATCGCGGCAACCGGTCCGAACCGTCGATCAACCGCCAGACCGAAGCTGGTCATCCGTTCTTCTTCGCGGGTACGGGCCAACGCTTCTGCGCTATCGCGATATCCCCCGGCGATGACGGAGCCTGCCTCGGCGCTGGCGGTGACCCCCCATCGCCCGAACTGGCGGCGCAGGGCGATGCTGCCCGCCATGTCGCGCTCGAATCCCTCGGCGGAGAGCGCGTGCGGGGTCACGAGGAAGGCCGCGCCTTCGCGCCCCTGAAGATGCGCCACCAGCCCTGCCGCGCCCTCGGAAATGGTGAATCCCAGTTGCATATCGGGCGAGATCCGCAAAGCCACCTGCCCCGCCAGTACGCGGGCGCGCTGCGCATCGTCATCGCGCAATTGCAGCACGCCCGAACGCAGCCCGGCGGCGGGCGATCCGCTGGCGTCAATGCTGAAGGCATAAGTAAAGGCAGGGCCGCCGCCCGCCAACTCCTGCTGGGGGCCACCCAGCGCATTGGCGAGGCGCTGCGCAACCTGCGCATTCTGCAGCGACTGCCCGAAATCGACCGTATATGCGCGCTTGTAGCGATCAAGCACCACCGTGCGCAGTGACGCGCCCGACATGGCATCGCCCATCGCGCGCGAACCGCTGCCCGCACTTTCACTCAGCGTAATCGGTGTCACACTTCCGGCAAGGCTGGTGCTGCCATGCGGGGCGAATACCGCGGCAATATCCAGAATTCCGCGGCCAAAGGTCGAATCAGTGCCCGCCGCACCCGCATCAAACGCCGATTCGAGCAGGATCTGGACGATTTCGGCACCGGTCAGGGTCGGAAACGCCTGTGCCAACAGAGCCGCCGCGCCGGCGATCTGGGGGGCGGAGAAGCTGGTGCCGGAAATGCTGAAGGATGAACCACCCTGCTGGATGAGGATATCCTCGCCCAGTGCGGTAAGGTACCAGTTGCGATAAGTACCGGTTCCGGCGCGGTCACTGAAGCTGGAAAACCTGCCGCTACTGTCGACGGATCCGGCGATGATGACATTGGTTGCACCCGCCGCCTGAAGATCGCGCGCGAACAGGTCTGGCCGCACTGCCCCGTCATTCCCGGCGGAAACGACCACGACCACCCCCGCAGCCGATGCATTGGCGATGGCCGTTGTCAGAACCGCACTGGCCCCGCCCCCGCCCCCGCCCCCGCCCCCGCCC
>JAURML010000083.1 GCA_030830695.1 Caenibius sp.
AATCGACAGGGGACAAAACAACGGGTTTGGAAGGGTCGCGAGATCATGACTTTGGGACGTATCGGCTGTGCCTTGGGTAGGCACAGCGTCGACAACGCGAATGTAACGCGCGTCAGCGGGCAGCAGGTCGGGCGCTGCCGCAAGTGCAAGGCACCGATGGAGGAGGTCGAACCGCATTTATGGGCGGTGCAGAAGGTCCGCGACGCAGGGCTCGGGCCGCGCGCCTTCCTGTAACGCGCAGGCCTATCCCGCGCCGGTCAGCTGGACGAACACGTCCTCCAGGTCGGCTTCGCGGGTGGTGACATCCTCGATCACCAGCCCCTGTTCCTGGACCAGCGCCATCACCTGCCCGGCGGTGATCCGGTCCTTGTCGTAAGTAATCTCGAGTACCCGGTCATCCCGCTTGGCGGAACGGGTGAAAGCGGGGTGATGCGGCATCTGGTCCATAGCGCGGTCCAGCGTGAGCACCACGATCTTCTCGCGCATCATGCCCACCAGTTCGCGCGTGGGCTTATTGGCGATCAGCCGACCGTGATTGATGATCGCGATCCGTTCGCACAGTTCTTCCGCTTCTTCGAGGTAATGAGTGGTCAGCACCACGGTCACCCCTTCGCGGTTCAGTTCGCTGACCAGTTCCCACAGCTGGCGGCGCAGTTCCACATCGACCCCGGCGGTGGGTTCGTCCAGCACCAGCACCGGCGGCGAATGGACCATCGCCTTGGCGATCAGCATGCGTCGCTTCATCCCGCCCGAGAGCGAGCGGGCATAGGCGTTGCGCTTGTCCGCAAGGTGCACGGCGCGCAGAAGTTCGTCCGACCGGCGCAGCGCCTTTGCCACGCCATACAGCCCGGCCTGGTTTTCAAGCACTTCATAGGGGGTGAAGAAGGGGTCGAAGACGATTTCCTGCGGCACGATGCCGATGCAGGCCTTGGCATTGCGCCGGTCACGGTCAATATCGTGGCCCCAGATTTCGACCGTGCCTGACGTCTTGCCGACCAGCCCGGCCAGAATGTTGATCAGCGTGGATTTGCCCGCGCCATTGGGGCCGAGCAGGCCGAACACTTCGCCCTGCGGCACATCGAAGCTGACCCCGTCCAGCGCCAGCTTGCCAGCCTCGCCACCCGCCCCGGCATAGCGCTTTACAAGGTTGCGGATCGAAATGGCGGGAAGGGCGTCGCTCATGATGCGCGAACCCATGCGCCAGCGCCGCCGCCGCGTAAAGGGGGCGCATGGCCGCGCGGTGGTTTCAGTGACTGCTTAGGCCCAATTTAACCATGCGCGAATATGAGCCTTTCATGTGACCGGAGCTATGCCACAATCAATGGGACTCAGGGGTTGTCTCTTCAACCGCGTCTTCGGGCGCGTTTCGCGCGCATGGCGTGCGGGCCTGCTGGCGCTTGGCGCGGGCGGCATGCTTGTATCCGGGCCCACCATGGCGGGCGAAACGACCGTGCGGACTGAGGCCAGCATTCTCGAAGCGCTGAGCATCGTCAAAGGGCAGGACATGGATTTCGGCGTGATCGCCCCGTCCACCGCCGGCGGCACGGTGGTGATGACCGGCGGGACCAGCGACAGCTGCGTCGCCAATGGTGGGCTCGTGCACACCGGCGTCTGTCAGCCCGGCGAATTCAGCGGCTATGGTCTGCCCAACCGGATTGTCCGGATCAAGCTTCCGCCCGCCTCCAAGATATCGCTGAACGGCCCCGGCACGGCGATGGTGCTGGACAAGATGACGCTCTATCCCACCAGCGGGTTGCTCAAGGTCGGCAATGGGCTGGGCTTCGTACAATATCGCGTCACCTCTTCAACCGGCATCTATGAATTCGACCTTGGCGGCACGCTGCGCGTCAACCCCAACCAGCTCAGCGGCCACTACAGCGCCACCTTCCAGGTGCAGGTGATCTATAACTGACCGCGTCGCGGCTTCGCATGTTGCCCTGATGCGCTCGGCGCGATAAGGCGCGGGCCATGATTCAGCCGCCTGAAACCACTCTGGTCGAAACCGCTCGCGTCTCATGCGATGGCGCTGGCGCCATTCGCGGCGGGGCCGCCTATCGCCCGGCCGCGCTTGGCCATCCGCGCGTCTGGCTGGAAATTGACGAACGCGGCTATGTCGATTGCGGCTATTGCGACCGGCGCTTCGTGCTGAAGGGTGGCCCGGCTGACGGGGCTGATCAGGCCAGCCTGCCCGATATTGCCTCTGGCGCCTCCCTGTAACACCCCTATATCGGTCAGTATGACCGAACGCACCGATCCGCGCGGCCTGCTCTATATGGATGGCAGGCTGACTCCCGAAGACGCACAGGCACTGGCCCGCGAAACGCTGGCCCAATGCGACGATGGCGAACTTTACCTCCAGTTCATCGCCAGCGAGGCATTCGGGTTCGATGACGGCCGGTTGAAGACCTGCGATTATTCGCGCGATGCGGGCTTTGGCCTGCGCGGCGTTTCGGGCGAGATGACGGGTTTTGCCCATGCCAATGAGATCAGCGCCGCTGCCATTCGCCGGGCGGGTGAAACGCTGCAACTGCTTGATCCGGCCAGCGGCCAGCCCGCCGCCGCGCCGCGCCGTAACAACCGCCATCTCTATACTGACGCCAGCCCGCTGGACCTTGTCCCCTTTGCTGACAAGGTCAGCCTTCTGGAACGGATCGACGCCGCCGCCCGCGCGCGCGACCCGCGCGTGGCGCAGGTCAGCGCATCGATAACCGGCAGCTGGAGCGTGGTGGAAATCGTGCGTGCCGACGGCTTCGTGGCGCAGGATATCCGCCCGCTGGTGCGGCTTAACGTCAGCATCGTGGCGGAGAGCAATGGCAGGCGCGAGACCGGCAGTTTCGGCATGGGCGGGCGCTATCTCTATGACCGGCTGTTCGAGGAGGCCGAATGGAATCGCGCGATTGATACCGCGCTGGATCAGGCGCTGGTCAATCTGGACAGCGTGGCCGCGCCGGCGGGCGAAATGACCGTGCTGCTCGGGCCCGGCTGGCCCGGCGTGCTGCTGCACGAGGCGGTCGGCCATGGGCTGGAAGGTGATTTCAACCGCAAGGGCACCAGCGCCTTTTCCGGCCGCATCGGCGAACGGGTGGGCGCGCCTGGGTTGACGGTGGTGGACGATGGCAGCATCGCGGACCGGCGCGGTTCGCTCTCCATTGACGATGAAGGCACGCCCACGCAAGAAACCGTGCTGCTCGAGGATGGCATTCTCAAGGGCTATATGCAGGATCGGCTCAACGCCCGGCTGATGGGGGTGGAACCCACCGGCAATGGGAGGCGCGAAAATTATGCGCATGCCCCGATGCCGCGCATGACCAACACTTTCATGAAAGCGGGCGATGACGATCCGGCGGAACTGCTGGCACGCATGAAGAACGGCATTTTCGCCAAAAGCTTCGGCGGCGGTCAGGTCGATATCGTGTCGGGCAAGTTCGTCTTTTCCTGCACCGAGGCTTACAAGGTGGAAAATGGCAAACTGGGCGCGCCGATCAAGGGTGCCACGCTGATTGGCGACGGGCCGAGCGTGCTGACCCGCGTCAAGGGCATCGGCAATGATCTGGCGCTGGACGAAGGCGTCGGCGTGTGCGGCAAGGGCGGGCAGAGCGTGCCCGCCGGGGTTGGTCAGCCGACCCTGCTGATCGAAGGGCTGACCGTAGGCGGGACGGGCTGATTCCGCTCATCCTGCGTTAAGCTGTCCGGGCGCATCCTTCGGCCTTTGACGGGAGACGATCATGCGCAAGACATTGACTGCCCTCGCCTGCGCCGCTGCTGGCGCGATGGCGCTGTCCGGACCGGCGGCTGTCGCCAAGCCGAAGCTGAGCGGGGAAGAACAGCTCGCCAAGCTGCTCGAAGGGCGCGTGGCGGGCGAACCCAAATACTGCATCAACCTGTTCGATTCACATAATCTCAAGGTCATTCACCGCACCGCGCTGGTCTATCAGCGCGGGGACACCGTGTGGGTGAACCGCCCCGCGAACCCCCAGTCGCTGGATTATTACGATGTGCTGGTGATGAAGCGGACCAGCAGTGAATTGTGCAAGCAGGATATCGTGACCACCATGGACCAGAGCACGCATATGTTCACCGGCTCTGTCTTCCTGGGCGATTTTGTACCCTACAAGAAGGTGAAGTGAGCGCGCGGCAAGCCGGTCATTCCCATTCGATCGTGCCGGGTGGTTTTGACGTATAGTCATAGACCACCCGGTTGATCCCCTTCACCTCGTTGATGATCCGCGTCGCCACGCGGCTGAGGAAGGCGGCATCGAACGGATAGATATCCGCGGTCATGCCATCAGTGGAAGTAACGGCGCGCAGCGCACAGACGCAGTCATAAGTGCGCCCGTCACCCATCACGCCCACCGTGCGCACCGGCAGCAGCACGGCAAAGGCTTGCCAGATCGCATCATAAAGCCCGGCGTTGCGGATTTCGTCCAGATAGACCGCGTCCGCCTTGCGCAGGATGTCGCAGCGTTCCTTGGTCACTTCGCCCGGAATGCGGATGGCAAGGCCGGGGCCGGGGAAGGGGTGACGGCCCACGAAGATTTCGGGCAGGCCCAGTTCGCGGCCGAGTTCACGCACTTCGTCCTTGAACAATTCGCGCAGCGGTTCGACCAGCTGCATGTTCATCCGTTCAGGCAGGCCGCCGACATTGTGGTGGCTCTTGATCGTCACGCTCGGCCCGCCGGTGAAGCTGACGCTCTCGATGACGTCAGGGTAAAGCGTGCCCTGCGCCAGGAAATCGGCCCCGCCGATCTTCTTCGCCTCGTCCTCGAACACGTCGATGAAGGTCTTGCCGATGAACTTGCGCTTGGCTTCGGGATCGCTCACCCCGGCCAGCCCGTTCATGAACAGGGCTTCGGCGTCCACATGGACCAGCGGGATGTTGTAATGCCCCTTGAACAGGCTGACGACCTGTTCCGCCTCGCCCAGTCGCATCAGCCCGTGATCCACGAAGACGCAGGTCAGCTGATCGCCGATCGCTTCGTGAATCAATACCGCCGCCACTGCCGAATCGACCCCGCCCGACAACCCGCAGATTACCTTGCCGTCGCCCACCTGGGCGCGGATTTCCTCGATCTTGGTCTTGCGGAATTCGGCCATCGTCCAGTCACCGGCCAGGCCGCAGACATGGCGCACGAAATTGGCCAGCAGGCGCGCGCCATCGGGCGTGTGAACCACTTCAGGATGGAACTGCATGGCATAGATGCGGCGTTCATCATTCGCGATGACCGCATAGGGCGCACCGGGGCTGGCGGCGACGGGGCGGAAGCCGGGCGCCAGCCGCGTCACCTTGTCGCCATGGCTCATCCACACCTGATGGCTTTCGCCCGGATGCCACAGCCCGTCAAACAGCGCACAGCCTTCGGAAATATCAATGAAGGCGCGCCCGAATTCGCCGCTGTCCCCGGCCAGAACCTCGCCGCCCAGCTGGTGCATCAGCGCCTGCTGGCCATAACAGATGCCGAATATCGGCAGCCCGCTGTCCAGGATTGCCTGCGGGATGCGCGGGCCGTTTTCATCCGTGACCGATGCGGGGCCGCCTGACAGGATGATGCCCCTGGGGCGCATCCGGGCGAAGGCTTCCTCGGCCTGAGTGAAGGGCGCGATTTCGGAATAAACGCCCGCCTCGCGCACGCGCCGGGCGATCAGTTGAGTCACCTGGCTGCCGAAATCGACGATCAGGATGGAATCGGGAAGATGTGCTGGGTCCATGGCGCAGTGCGTTATGCCGGGGAAGGCCGGGTGTCCAGCGGCTGCGGGCGGACTTCCCCCGCTGCCCTGACCCGGCTAGGGCCTTGCGGCATGATCGCATCGCGCCCCGTCCCGCCTTCGCTGCTGCTGCTGTTGCCGCTGTATGGCGGGCTGAACGTGCTGGCCGGGTTCATGGGCAACAAGCAGGGCGGGTTCGGGCCGGTCGCGGTGGAGCTGGGCCTGCTGGCCTATATCGGGGTGATCGCCATTTCCTCCACCGTGGCCGAACTGCACGGCCGCGCGCTGGCGCACCGGCTGGTCCTGTTCGGCTTTGCCCCGGTGGGCGCGGCGCTGGCGCTGATTGCGCTGGCGCTGGCCATTCCGCCCGCGCCGCAGATGGATGCCGGGCGCCTTGCAGCCTTCAATCTGGTGTTCGCGCAGAGCCCGCGCATCATGCTGGGCGGGATCGCGGCCTATTTCGTCTCGGTCTTCATCAATGTGCGGGTTTTTTCCGCGCTGGGGATGCGCGGCGGAGCCACCGGCGGCGGCGTGATGCTGCGCGGAGCGCTCGCTTCGGCGGTGGCGCAGGCGATCGATGGATTGATCTTCATCACCATTGCCTTCTACGGCGTATTCCCGATTCTCCCGCTGCTGGTGGGACAGATTGCGGCCAAGCTGGTTTTGAGCTTTACGGCGGTGCCGTTGCTGATCCGGCTCGGCATGTTTATCGGGCGCAGGCTTGACGCAGGGGCGGGGAGCGATCGGGAGTGAAAGTGATGAGTGCCAGTCCGGACAATGCGGTTGATACCGCTGCCATGCTCGCCAAGGCCGAAACGCTGATCGAGGCGCTGCCGTATATGCAACGCTATGCGGGCAAGACCTTCGTGGTGAAATATGGTGGCCATGCCATGGGCGACCCTGAGGCCGCGCGCGATTTCGCCGAGGATATCGTGCTGCTGCAGACGGTGGGCATCAACCCGGTGGTGGTCCATGGCGGCGGGCCGCAGATCGGCGCCATGCTGAAGAAGCTGGGCGTCGAATCCACTTTCGTGGACGGGCTGCGGGTGACGGACAAGGCCACCGCCGAAGTGGCCGAGATGGTCTTGTCCGGCGCGATCAACAAGGAACTGGTGGGCTGGATTGCGCGCGCGGGCGGCAAGGCGCTGGGCATTTCGGGCAAGGACGCCGGGATGGTCACCGCCACCAAGGTGCAGCGCACAACCAAGGATCCGGACAGCAATATCGAACAGGCGGTGGACCTGGGCTTTGTGGGTGAACCGTCGCGGGTCGACACCACCATCCTCGAAACCGCCTGCGGGGCGGGGATGATCCCGGTGGTCGCCCCCATCGGTGCGGGCGAGGACGGGCACACTTACAACATCAATGCCGATACGATGGCGGGCGCGGTGGCTGCGGCGCTGGGCGCGGCGCGGCTGTTCCTGCTGACGGACGTGCCGGGTGTGCTGGACAAGGACCGGAACCTGCTGACCGATCTGACCCCGGCCGACATCGCCCTGCTGCAAGCTGACGGGACGATTTCGGGTGGCATGATCCCCAAGCTCGAAACCTGCGTCCATGCGGTGGAGGCCGGATGCGAAGCCGCCGTCGTGCTGGACGGGCGCGTGCCGCATGCCATGCTGCTGGAAATCTTCACCTCGCGCGGGGCTGGCACGCTGATCCGCGCCGGTTGATAGGGTGCGCCCGCTTCGCTAACAGGCCGGTGCGGCCGCTTCGTTCCGCCCGGCAGAAAGGTTTACCGCGTGATCCTCGTCACCATCGCCCAGATCCTCCATCTGCTGATCAATGTGATCGTCACCATCGTGATCGTGCAGTTCGTGCTCGGACTGCTGATTGCCTTCAACGTGGTGAACATGAGCAATCAGTTTGTGGCTGCGATCTGGACCGCGCTCAATGCCCTGCTCAACCCCATGCTGCAGCCGATCCGGCGCATCCTGCCCAATACCGGCGCGGTCGATTTTTCGCCGCTGGTGCTGATCATCGGCCTGCAGATCCTGCTGATCATCGTCAATAATCTGGCCGTCGCGGCGATATGACCGCACAGCTGATTGACGGGAAGGCCTTTGCCGAAGGGTTGCGCGCGAAAGTCGCCGCGCTGGCCGCCACCTTCGAACGACAGGCCGCGCGCAAGGCGGGGCTGGCCGTGGTGCTGGTGGGCGAAGACCCGGCGAGCGAGGTTTATGTGCGCAACAAGGGCCGCCAGACGGTGGCCTGCGGCATGACCAGCTTCGAACACCGCCTGCCCGCCACCACCACCCGCGCCGAACTGCTGGCACTGGTCGAAAAGCTGAACCGCGATCGCTTCGTGGA
>JAURML010000084.1 GCA_030830695.1 Caenibius sp.
AATTCGTGATCGCGCGCGCCGAGGATGTGGAAGAAGTGCTGCAGCTGCAGGAAGCCTGCGCCATTCCCGCCGAACGCATCTATCTGATGCCCGAAGGGCGGGACAGCGCCAGCCTGCGTGCCCGCGCAGGGTGGCTCGCCCCGCTATGCCTGCGCCATGGCTTCCGGCTGAGTGACCGGCTGCATATTCACCTTTACGGAGATGAACGCGGCACCTGAGCAGGAGTGCTCAGCCGCCCTGCGCGCGCCAGCGCGACACGGTGCGATAGACCGCTTCTTCCTCGTTCAGATTGTTGCCGTTCCACAGTTCGACGAAAGAAGGATCTTCCGATGCCGGGCGCTTGATCTCTTCCAGCTCGTCAAATGAAACGCGCATCGGGATGGACACGCCTTCGCCGCAGACGATGCATTCGCGATTGCGCAGCGCCGGGATCGAATCGAGGAAGCCGCGCGCGCCTTCGGGCATGGCTGCCTTCACGAAGGCCTGGTCGCGTTCGTTGTTGAGGCGCATCGAAATGATCGTGCCGCATTGCGACAGCACGCCTTCGGCAAGGTCGGACGGGCGCTGGGTAATCAGGCCGAGCGAGATGCCGTATTTACGGCCTTCCTTGGCGATGCGGCTGAGGATGCGCCCGACGGAGGAACCATCGGCGTTCTTCTCGCTGGGGACGTAACGGTGCGCTTCCTCGCACACCAGCAGGATCGGCGTCGTCTTCTCGTCACGGCCCCAGATGGCGAAGTCGAACACCAGCCGGCTGAGCACCGCCACCACGGTGGAGGTAATGTCGGACGGAACGCCGGACACGTCGATGATGGAGATCGGACGGCCAGCGGTGGGCATACGGAAGATCTTGGAAATGAACTCGCCCATCGTGTCGCCCACGAGCATGCCCGAGAACATGAACTGGTAGCGCTGATCGGCCTTGAGCTCGTCGATCTTGGTCTTGATCCGCATGAACTGCGCGGTGGACGTCGCCTTTTCCAGCTTGCCCATCTCGTTCTGCAAGGTGTTGGTCAGATCCGAAAGCAGATAGGGGATCGGCGAATCCACCGTGATCTTGCCCATTGTATCCGCCAGACGGTTCTTGGATCGGGCCTGAAGCAGGCACTTGGCGAGGATGTCGGCATCCTGCTGCCGGTCATCGCCGCACGTGGTCAGGAACACTTCGCAATGTTCCTCGAAGTTCATCAGCCAGTACGGCATCTGCAGATTGGATACGTCGAGCAGCATGCCGTTGGTCTTGAACGCCGCCGAATATTCACCGTGCGGATCGATCATCACGATATGGCCGTTAGGCGCAGCTTCGCAGATCCGGTGCAGGATCAACGCGGCGCTGGTCGATTTGCCGGTGCCGGTCGATCCCAGCAGCGCGAAATGCTTGCCCAGCATGGCATCGATATAAAGGCCAGCGCGGATGTCGTCGGTCGGATAGACCTTGCCGACCTGGATATTGGCGCGGCCATCGCTGGCGTAGATCTGGCGCAAGTCGGCATTGGTGGCGGGATAGATCAGTGAACCCGGAATCGGATAGCGCGTCACACCGCGGCGGAAACTGTGGAGGCGCCCGGTCAGTCGTTCCTCATCGCCTTCGCCCAGGAAGTCGATGCTGGCGACGATTCCATCCTTGTTGCGCCCGTCCTTCTTCTGCGTGCGCACATTGGCCAGCAGCCAGCGTTCGCCCACCCGGATCTTGACCTGGCTGCCAACCTGCCCGGCAAGGGCAATGGACGGGTCGGAATCGTCAGCGCATTCGTTGAGGCGCTGGAGGTCGAGGGCGATCTGCGAGGAAGAACCGGCGATTTCGAGCACGATGCCGATCGGCATCACTGCATTGTCGTCAGGTGCCGCATTTGCGGAAGGCTGCGGCGCAGCACCGGTCAGTTCCGCAGGCGCCGGACTGTCGCGACGCGTATCGAACTGTTGCTGCGCACTCATACTGTTCATACCCTGCCCTGCAAAGCTGCCTCGATGGTTCAGGTTTGCTAGCGGCAGAGGGTTAAGAACGCGTCAATCACTGCGCATCTTGCTTGTGACGGAACGAATGTTGCGCGCCGAGCGATCAGATCAGCACGAAAAGGCGACCCGCCATCCAGCCCATTGCGATCGAGAGCCCCACCGCCAGCAAGCCATAAGTCAGCGACCAGTTCTCGGCGAAGGTTGCCACCAGACGGCCAAAGCCGAATTTGCGCACCTCGACCTTGGCTGTGGCCGAAGCGATCACCCGGCCCTTGGTAATGGCCAGCGTTTCGGCGGTATAAACCCCTGTCTGAACATTCGAAGGCAGCGAAATCCGGGCCTGGTAAAGCACCTGCTCGCTGACCCTCACCCCGCGATCATTCTGCTGGTAAAGACCCTGCCGCGCGCGCAGATCGACTAGTCCGGCGGAAAAGCGCGCCTGTTCATCCGGGTCGATTTCTCCGACCGGTGACAATTGCAGCCGATTGAGCCCCAGCTCGTAAATCGCGGCGGTGCGTTCATCCACGATGTCCTTGATCGGGCGCGATGACGCAACGGCATAGTAGGAGGGTGCGGACCGGAACGCCGTGCTGTGCGCGTTCAGCCAGATGCCGCCGATCTTCTCCTTCTCGCGCAGGGTGATGGCCTGCGTCGGCCCTTTGAGGATCACGACGATATCGTAATCGCGCCCCGCGCGCGTCCCGCTGGGGTCGAGAATTGCGCCGAACAGCAGCAATTCGGTGCCGGTAAAGCCCTGGCTGACCTGAATTTCATGCTGCGAGACCTCGGGAACGAGGATCGGATCGCGCGCACCGGCAAGGAGCAACAGGGCGATCAGGGCAAGCAGTGGTCTCATGCCAGATCGACCGAGTAAATCTCGGGCGGGCGGATACCCAGCCCAAAGGCCATGCGCAGCGCCACCGCGATGACGATCACGGCGAGCACGAGCCGCAAAAGTTCGGGCCGCGCCTTGAACGCGAGTTTGGCCCCCAGTTGCGCGCCCGAAACCGACCCTAGCAGCAGCAGGAAGGCAAGCACGATATCCACTGCCTTCGTGGTCAGCGCGTGCATCAACGTGGTGGCGATGGTGACAAAGAGGATCTGGAACAGCGATGTGCCCACCACCACGCTGGCGCTCATCCCCAGAATGTACAGCATCGCGGGGACCAGTATGAAGCCCCCGCCAATGCCCATCAGCATCGTCAATATGCCGACGCATATGCCCAACAGCAAAGGGGCGAGCGGCGAGATGTAGAGGCCCGAGCGATAGAAGCGCCAGCGCATCGGCAGGCTGGCCACCAGCGGGTGATGCCGCCGCTTGCGCGGAGCAGGGCTGGCACCGCTGCGCGAGGACCGCAGTGCCACCAGGCTTTCGCGCGCCATCAGACCGCCGATTCCGCCCAGCATCAGCACATAGAGAATGTTGATGACCGTATCGATCTGCCCCCAGGCGGCGAGCAGGCGAAACAGCAGCGCTCCCAGCCCGGTTCCCAGAATGCCGCCAGCGATCATCACCAGCCCGATCTGGTAATCGACATTGCGGCTGCGGCTGTGCGCCAGCACCCCCGAAACACTGGCGCCGGTTACCTGACTCGCGGCGGAAGCGGCGGCCACTGTAGGCGGCACGCCGTAGAAGATCAGGAGCGGAGTGGTCAGAAAGCCGCCACCCACTCCGAACATGCCCGAAAGGACGCCGGTAAGCCCCCCCAGCAGGACAATGAACAGCCCGTTGACCGACAGATTGGCGATAGGGAGGTAGACGTCCATCAGGCTGGACTAAGCCCTGGCGATCGAAAGCTCAATCCGCCTGCCCGGCTTCTTGCACTAAAATCCCGCGGCCACCGTCAGGGCAGGTCCGGAGCCGGGTTGCGCATCACCCAGGACACGGAAACGATAGTCCATCGACAGGCGCGATGGCACTCCGGCAAGATCGAAAGCCGCAGTCGCTCCCGGTCCGATATCCAGCCGTTCGGACCCCCTCTGCGCCCCGCCCCAGATGCCCCCGCCCAGCCGCAGTTCGGTCCCTGCAAACCGGCCCCGCCATCACCGCATCAGGCGCGACACCGGCCAGATATTCACCCTGCGCAGGAGGCAATTCGGCCAGCAGCGGCACACCGCCCCCATCGTCGAGCTGTGCAACCCAGGTGGGCGCCTGCCAGGTCATGACGCGCAAGACGACCCAGCATCCAAGAATCAACGACAGCACGTGGAGCGGCTGGCCGGGCAATTTCGAACGCGCATTCATGCCGCCACCCGCCTTGCCGGACTGAACGCTGGATGCGTGTCATGTTCGGTCTTTTCCCAGACCGGTTCATGCCCCTTGAGCGTGCGCATATAGGCAAGCAGCGCACGCCGCCCGGCCATGATCGAAATCACATTGGCGACAGGGATCCGCAGGATCGCAAAAATGCCTTCCGCCAGCCCGTATTCGCGGGTCGTAAACGCGAAACGCCAGACAGCGCGCCA
>JAURML010000085.1 GCA_030830695.1 Caenibius sp.
CTCGACCGATTGACCCACCACGTCAACATCCTCGAGATGAACGGCGAAAGCTATCGCCTTGCTCAAAGTCGCGCGCGCAAGCCCGGCAACAACACCTGATCCAAAGCCCAAACTTGGACCTGACGTTCCAAGGCGGCCAGTCACCCGCCAGCTACATGGAGAGCGCGGCTGACTGGCCGCCGCCCATCACACGCGTCCCGCGCAAACCCAAAGTGGCCCAGTTTTGCGCCGCCCCATGGCCCAATTTTACTCCGCCGTTGACAGTGCCCGCTGCCAGAATCGAACCGGCACGCCCGAAGGCAAGGGATTTTAAGATGGGGTGGTTGCCGCCTTCCCCTCACTGAATCGTAGGGTAGCGCGCAGCGATACCGATGTCAGGAAGGAATGGAGGCAAAGACATGGATGCAGCAATCATAGGCGTGGATTTAGCGAAACGTGTGATCCAGATCCACGGGGCGGAAAAATCGGGCGAGACGGTTTACCGAAAGAAACTGACCAGAGAGCAGTTCTACCGGTTCATGACTGAGATACCTTCTTGTATTGTTGCGTTCGAGGCATGTGGCAGCGCAAATCACTGGGCGCGTCAAATGGAACTGATCGGGCATGAGGCACGACTGATACCGCCCCAGTACGTTCGCCCCTTTGTCAAACGGCAGAAGAACGATGCCGCTGACGCCGAAGCGATTGCCACCGCAGCAAGGCAGCCCGGCATGCGTTTTGTCAGTGTAAAGACAGAGGAGCAGCAAAGCAAAGTCGTAGTCTTTCGTGGGCGAGAACGTTTGGTCCATCAACGTACTGAGCTTGTGAACGCGCTACGGGCAACGCTTTATGAGTTTGGCTATGTGTTCCCAATCGGGCGCGCCAGCATGCCGCGAATTGCTGCTCTGATCGATGATCCCAGTGCGGATTTACCGTCGATAGTGCGCCTGGAATGCCAGGATCTGCTGCAGCAGATCGCTGAAAAGACAGCTCGTATCGATGAAAAATCCAAGAAGCTGCAGGAAGCAGGCGCCCAAGGCGAAAAGGGCAAGCTGCTTCAATCAATGCCGGGCGTGGGCCCGATGACAGCGTTGGCAGTTCAAGCCTTTGCGCCGGAAATGACACAGTTCAAATCTGGCAGAGACTTCGCCGCTTGGCTGGGGCTGGTTCCTCGACAATTCTCGTCGGGAGGAAAAGCTCGCCTCGGACGGGTCTCCAAGGCTGGTCAGGCCGATATATGAAGGCTTCTGATTATTGGGGCGATGTCAAGGATTGTGGGCCGGGCACGACACAACATCGCCCCAGACACTTGGGTGGGCCAAATGCTCGGTCGGAAGCCCAAGATGCTGGTGGCAATTGCGTTGGCTAACAAGATGGCGCGACAGATCTGGGCGATGCTAACGCGTGAAGAGAAATATCGAGATCCGGCCATGTCTGCGTAATGGCAAACGACGTGCCATGAGCAGCTAGGGCCGGTAAACTGGGGGTGTAAGAAGACGACGACTAGATGGGCGCCATGATCGAACAGATCTGGGTCGGGAGAACCAGCCAGGGACTTCGAGCTTGCAAGCTCGTTTTTAAGATTTGGACCTGACCCGCAGATCACCATCTCGGCCCGCGGTTTCTGAAATGCCGCACATAGAGGCCTGACAGAAGACCGCACTCGATTACGCGCACATGATGTCGGAAAATTCTTGCATGCCAGGCGGCAACCACAGAAGTCCCTGGCGTCTACCAATTCCGCCAAGGGGGCTTTGGTAGGCCCGGCAGGACTTGAACCCGCAACCAAAGCGTTATGAGCGCTCTGCTCTAACCAATTGAGCTACAGGCCCACTCGCGTTTCACTTGGCGGATTTTGCTCCGGAGTTCAACTGCATGACGGTCCGCGAAACCATCCTTTCCACCCTTCATGCGCGGCTCTCGGCGCTGCCTGCCACAGCGTTGCGCGGTGAAGTTCTGCCTGAACGCGTTCCGCCTGCAGGCCTGCTAATCCTGCGCGACGGCGAACCGGGCGAGCCAGAGGTGACGCTGTCGCCGCTGACCTACCATTATCAGCATCGGGCTGAGGTGGAGGCCATTGTGCAAGGTGCGGATCGGGATTTGGCGTTCGACATCCTTTGCGAAAGCATCGCTGCGGTGATTTCAGCTGATCAGACCTTAGGTGGACTTTGCGACTGGGTTGAAGCCGATGCTCCGCAGCCGGTCGATCTGCCGGTTGAGGGCGCGGTGAGCCTAAAGGCAGCCGTCATCCCTGTGATGATACACTATTCCACAGCAAACCCGCTTGGATGAAGGCCACTGTGGGCGGTGCGGTCTGACTAAAGCTTGAAGGTTTCCGCGCTGATCCGCTTGTACTCGCCATCGACCTGAGCGCCGGACGCGACCTCAAGGGTCTCGTAGGCGAAGTTCGCCTTCACACGGGCGCCATTCTTGATGCTGACATTCAGCGCCGTGGCAGCGCCTTGCAACTCGCCCTCAATGGTGAGTTGGCGTGCCCGGACCCGCCCTCGGACGCGGGCAGTGGGGGTAAGCACGACGGCATCCGCGGTGACGTCGCCAGTGATCTGCCCGCCAAACTCGAGGATGCCTTGTGAGATGATGTTGCCCTCGATCACGATGTCTTCGGCGATCACCCGGCCCGAGCATGTGACCGGCTGGTTCGCCGGGGCGATGCGCAAGGCCCGGCGCTGATGCCTGTCCTCGCCATTGATCTGGGCGGGACAAAGACGCTTGCCGCACTCGTGGACGGGGCCGATATCGTCTCGCGGCGCGAGGTTGCCACGGATCGGAACACCGGGCCCGCGGCATGGGTCGCGGGCATGGCCGATCTGGCGCATGACTGGCACGGGCGGCACGACGGGATCGGCCTCACGGTGAGGGGGCTGGTCGCCCAGGGGCTGTGGCGGCCTCTCAATCCCAAGACGCTGCCCTTGCCGGCGGAGGGGTTTCCCCTTGCCCGTGAGGCCGAGGCCGCCCTTGGCGGGCCGGCGGTCATCCGCAATGACGCGCAAGCCGCGGCTTGGGGAGAATATCTTCACGGTGCGGGGCAGGGGCGCGATATGGTCTTTCTGACCGTCTCGACCGGGATCGGAGCGGGCATCGTATTGAACGGCCAGCTGGTCGAGGGGCGGTTCGGGCTCGCGGGCCATGCGGGACAGATGGTCGCCCTGCCCGACGGGGACGATGCCCCCTTCGAAGACATGGCTTCGGGTCGCTGGATCGCCCGGAAGGCCGGTTGCCCTGATGCGCGCGCCGTCTTTGCCGGGGCTGACGATCCGGCTTGTGCCGAGGCGATCGAGACGTCGGCTCAGCGCGTTGCACGGCTGTGCCGGAACCTGCAATTCCTTCTTGCGCCCGAGGTGATCGTGATCGGCGGCGGGATCGGGCTGGCGCCCGGTTACCTGCCGCGGGTGCGCGCGATCCTCGCACCGCTTGATCCGATCCGGCACCCGGTGATCGAACCCGCGGCACTTGGTGGCGATGCCGGGGTCATCGGGATCGCGGCGCTTGCCGCCGCGCAGGCGCGGGCGGAGCATTGACCAAAGATCATGTTGGCATGATAATGTTATAAGTTGCGACGGGTTGTGACCTGACCGACCCGCATTCAATCGGGAGCTGACATGACGTCGACTGTCTTGATGGCGGGCCTGTTCCACGAAACCCATACCTTTCTGGCGCAAACCACGACGCTTGCGGATTTCCGGGCGGGTGTCTTTGCCGAAGGGGCCGAGATGCTGATGCAGGCCCGCGGCAACGGCTCTCCGATGGATGGGGCGCTCGAGGTGGCCGATGATCGGGGCTGGCAGGTCGTGCCTTCGATCCAGATGTCTGCCATGCCGGGCGGCATGGTGACGGCCGAGGCGGTCGACCGGTTCGAGGCGCGGTTCTTTACCGATCTCGAGGCCAATCTGGCGCGGCTCGATGCCATTTTTCTCATCCTGCACGGGGCCATGGTCAGCGAGGGCTGCGACGATGTCGAGGGCCATCTGCTGGCGCGGATTGCCCGGACGCTGCGCGCCGCCGGGCGCGAGATACCGGTCGTGGGGGTTCTGGACCTGCATGCCAATGTCTCGCAGGCGATGATCGACAATTCCACGCTGCTCGTCGCCTATCGCGAGAACCCGCACAGCGACGCGCGCGAAACAGCGGTCCGCGCGGCACGGCTGCTGGATGATCTTCTGGTGAAATCACGCGCGGTGCATCAGCTGCATTTGCCGACACCTTACGTTCTGCCACCGACCGGCGTCGGGTCGGCGGCAAACCCGATGCGGGCGGTTCTTGACCGGGCCCGCGCGATCGAGGCCGAGGATCCCGACGTCATCGGAATCAACGTCATGGCGGGCTATTCCTATGCCGATATCCCCGATTGCGGGTTCAGCCTGAACGCCGCGACCACGGGCGATCCGTCGCGCGCGCGCGCCTATCTCGAGGAACTCGCGACCCTGCTTGAAGCGCATCTGGCCGATGGCTATCCGTCGGAGGCAAGGCTCGACGATGTTCTGGCCCGGATCGACGCGCTCCCGCCCGGGAAGGGGCCGGTCCTGCTGGTCGAGGCCGCAGACAATATCGGGGGCGGCTCGCCCGGCGACGCGACCGATATCCTCGGGCCCCTGCTGCAGACCGGCAGAACCGGGATCGTCGCCGCGATCAACGATCCCGAGGCGGTGAACGCCTGCAAGGATGCGGGCCTCGGTGCCGAAGTGACGCTGAGCATCGGCGGCAAGACCGATAATCATCACGGAGCGCCGGTTCAGGTCACGGGCCGGGTGCGGCACCTGTCGGACGGTGTCTTCGATCTTGAGAATCCGAAATCCCACCTTGCCTCCATGCGCGGCACCCGGATCGACATGGGGCCCTCGGCGGTGATCGTCACGCCACAGTGCGATATCCTGCTGACCACCCACAAGACCGCGCCGATGGACCTTGGTCACCTGCATTCGCAGGGCATCCGGCCAGAAGACGCCGATCTGGTGATCGTCAAGGCGGCGGTGTCGCACAAGGCGGCGTATGATCCCATCGCGCGCGCCTCATTCAACGTCGACAGTGCGGGCCTGTGCACCAGCAACCTGACGCGGCTGCCCTACAGGAAACTGCGCGGCAAACAGATCGCGCTTGATGGAACACGGGCGGAACAGTCAGATGCGCATCACACCTGACGGCGAGGTCACGATCTATGCCAATCCGGCGCCCCTGCTTCTGAGCCGGCAGGCGGTGTTCCCGGGCGTGGTGCAATTGCCCGGGGGCGAGCTGCTGGCGATGTTCTCCATCGGGCAGGCCTTCGATGCCGCCGATATGCGGGCCGTTGTCTCGCGCAGCACTGACGGCGGACAGACATGGTCGCCGCCACAGGCGCTGCACGAGGGCGCCGAACTTGCCTCCGAAAGCTTCAAGCCGGTGGTGCTGCCCGACGGTCGGGTGCTTGCCACGGGCTATGTCTTCCTCAGGCCCGACATGGAAACCCCCATCGTCGATGGCGGAACCATGGAAACGCTTCCCCTCCGCAACAGGCTGTCGGTCTCGGAGGATCGGGGGCAAAGCTGGTCGATGCCGGCCGATTTCTCGGTCGAGGGCGCGCCGCTGGAGTTGTCAGGCCCCGCGATCGTCCTGCCATCGGGTCGCATTCTGGCAGCCGCGGCCCCGTTTCATCTGCGGCCCTCGGGGCATGAGGGCTGGATCATCGCCAGCGATGACAACGGCGGGTCATGGCGCAAGCTGTCGGTCTTCTACCGCTCCGACGGCGGGCAGATCGCGCCTTGGGAATGCCGCCTGTGCCATATGGGCGATGGCCGCGTCGCGGTGATCTTCTGGGCCTATGATCTGGCCCGGCAGGTCAACCTCGACAATCATATCGGGATCTCGAACGATGGCGGCGAGAGCTTTGATCAGGTTCTGCCGACCGGGATCATGGGGCAGGCCTCCAACATCATGGCGCTGGATCATGACCGGCTGCTGAGCATCCATTGCCACCGCGACGCGCCCGTCAGCCTGACCGTGCGGGCGCTCCGCCTGACCGGTGACGGGATCGCGGTCGAGGTGGAAACCGCGATCTTCGGCGCGCAGGATCAGGGCAGGGCGACTGACGGCATCGTCAATCAATTCGCCAGCCTGCGGTTCGGGCAACCCGCGCTCTTACGGCTCGACGTCGATCGGGTGCTTGCCACCTGCTGGAAGGTCGAAGACTGCCAGCATGTGATCAAGGGCTACCATCTGCGGATCGGGCCAGAGGGGTGACCGGGCAGGCGGCATCCCGGGGGCAGAGCGATTACGACAAGCTGCGCCGGTTGCCATGGCTCTATGGCTCCACGGTGATGACGGCGATGGCCGTTCTGTGCACCGTCACCGCGCCGCTGACCCTTTTCGCCGCCGAACTGGGGCTGGGGGAGGACCGCATCGGCCTTCTGTCCGGGATCATGCCGTTCTTTCAGGCGCTTGGTGTTCTGGCCCTGCCGCTTATCCTGAAATTCGGAAGCCGCCGGGTCGCCGCGACGGCCCTGTCGATGCGGTATCTGTTCCTGATCCTGTTTCTCGTGGCGCCGGCCTATGCCGCCAGTCCCGACGCCGTCTTTGCGATCCTGCTTGCCGCGATGCTGGGATTTGCGATCTGCCGCAGCCTTGCCGAGGCGGCCCTTGTCCCCTGGAGCCAGGAATTCATGCCCCGGTTCGTCCGGGGTCGGATCACGGGCCGCATGGCGCTGATCTATGTGCCGGTCGCGCTGGGCGTGTCATGGGCGATCCAGTCGTGGCTGGATGCGCAGACCGGGCTCGATCGGTTCATGCCGGTCTTTGTAGTGGGCATCGTCGTGGGGCTTGTGGGGGCGCTGATGCTCCTTGGTCTGCGCGGCGGCCATCCGGGCGAGGCAGGCCAAGCGCCGCGCGGCCGCCTGACAGAGCCGCTGCGGGACCGGAACTTCGCCCTATTCCTGTTCGCCTCGGCCTTGCAGGCGCTGGTGGCGACCGCCATCGGGCTGTTCCTGATTCTGTTTTTTCGCGAACGGTTGGGGCTGAGTTCGGGCGCGCTTGTCCTTCAGGTCGCGCTGATCCCGGTGGGCTCGGCTGCCGGCAACGTGGCGGCCGGCTGGTTCGTCGATCGCTATGGCACCCGCGCGATCCGGACGGCGCTGCAGGTGGGGCAGATCCTTCTGCTGCTGGCGCTGCCGTTTCTGGGACTGCAGGTCTCGGGACTAGCGTGGCTCGTGCCGGCGGCCTTCTTCTTTTTCGGGTTCCTGTTTCAGGCGGGGATCGCGGTTGCGCATGTCTATATGCTCAACGTCATCCCGCCCGCCTCGAAAGAGGCCTATACCGCGCTTCACTACAGTATCGACGGGATGACAGCGGGGCTTGCCACGGTCGCGGCGGGCTATCTTCTGGTCTGGCTCGGCCCCGGCGAGACGGTTCTCTTCGGGCTGGGCCTCGGCAATTTCGAGGTCTTGTTCGTGCTGGCCGCCTGCGTGACCGCGATCTCCATCCTTGCCTTCAGCAGGCTGCAGGAAGAGGGCGCCCTGTCGGTGCGCGAATTCGTGGGCCACTTTACCACCGGCAATCCGATGAAGGCGCTGTGGGGGATCAACCGCTATGCCAGCCGCACCTCCGAAGACAGGCGGCGCGATCTGGCGTTCCGGTTCTCCGGCCTCGGAAGCCCGCTGGCCAAGGAAGAGCTGATCGCGGCGCTGCGCGATCCCAGTTTCGATGTCCGGCAGGAGGCGATCAGCGCGCTTGGCCATATCGGGCGGCATCCGGCGGTCGTGCGCGCGCTGGAAGAGGTGCTGGAGTATCAGGGCCTGGTCGAACTGCGCTACGAGGCGCTTCGGTCGCTGGGCCGTCTCAGTGCAATCGGCAGCGCGCCGCGCGTGGCCGCCCTGCTGGACGACGCACACCCCATGCTTCGCGCAAGCGCGGCACGGGCGCTGGGTGAAATGGGCCATGCGCAAAGCCTGCTCCGCATCCGCGAGATGCTGGCCGGTGACGACGAACTGGATTGCAGGCTTGCCGCCGCCTCGGCGCTGGGCAAGCTGAAGGATCGCGAAAGCCTGACGGGTCTGGTCGCGCTCTACCTGTCGCAGGCCGCCGTCATCGAGACCCCGGTGGCCGAGCCGCGCGGCAAGGTGGTCCTGCTGGCGATCACCAAGATCCTGCGCTGCGAAGAGGACTTCGCCCATCAATGGCGGCGCGAAGAGGCGCAGCCGGGGCTTGCGGTGCCGGGGCTCCTGCTTCAGCTGGGCCGCCTGCCCACCAGCGCATCGCGGGAGTTGCGCGCGCTGGCCGCCGAATATGATCCTCATGAGACGGGCGCCGCGCTCAGGGTCCTGACCCGGCTTGCCCCCGATCTCGATGCCTTGGCGCGGCCGGATGCGCAGGCTGCGGCCCGGGTCCTGCGGCAGGTCGGTGATCTTCGCGATCCACATCCCGCCCTTGTCGTGGCGCTTGGCGTTATCGCTCTGCGGGTTCTGGGTCGATGAGCCGGGCCCAGTGAATGTCCATCCTCTCGGGCGTGCCGGCATACCACAGGATCAGCACCGCGCCGCCCGGCAGGACCTCGGCCGAAGGTAGGCCATAGCTCCATTGCGACATCTGGCTCAGGGTTTCCTCCCCGGCGGACGCGGTATCCGTTTGGGCCTCCTGCCGATGCAAAACGATGGGGGCGCCGAAGTCCCCGTCCGGCCGGTGGGCGACGCGCGCGCAGATTTGCCCCGCGCCGAACCGGTCGACGTAAGGCAGCACTAGCCGGTCATCGGGCAGGATCGCCGGTCGCCCCGGCTGATCCGCGAAGCCAAGCGGGACGGGTTCCGTGACATCGCTTGCGTCCGCGGTCGCGGTTCTGCGGTGGATATCCAGATAGGCCCCGGCACTCGTGTCATAGGTCCAGGCAAAGGTCTCGATCCGGCCATCAGGCCGCAAGGCACAACGCATATCCCAGTTGAACAGCCGCCCCGAGGGATCACGCGCCACCGTTCGTGGCTCCGACCATGTGGTCCCGCCATCTCCGGAACCCAGGAATACGGCCCGCTGGTCCCATGGTCCAGCATCGGCATAGGTCTTGTTCGTCTCGATGCTCATGACAAGGCCGCCATCGGGCAACGCAAGGATCGGGGCGGTCAGGCTTGGCGGGCCAAGCCGGGCGGGCAGGGGCACTCTTTGCCACGGGCCCCAGCTCTGGCCATCATCATCGCTGCGGGCCAGCACGATCTCCATGGGCAGGCAGCCATCCGTCTCGGTGTTGAACAAGGGTGCGCCGGGATGGCTTTGGCGGTCAACCCACATCGCCGCGGCCAGAAGCGATCCGGGCGTCGTTTCGGTCAGGTAGCAAAGCTTGAGGCTGCCGGCCTTACCGTCGATATGGGGTGCGGGCAGGACGGCCACCGGGCCTGACCATGCGTCCCCTCGGGACGCCGCGCGATGGATCTCGATCCGTTCGCCGGCATCGTCCTTGGTTGCGCCCGCGCGCAGCGTGGCGATCAGACTGCCGGAGGCCAGCGCGGTCACGGATGGAAAGGTCAGCATCGCGCGGTCGGTCCCCGCCTCGGCGTGGGACAGGATGCCGCGCGCGGCGATGATCACGCGGGGCCTGCGCGGAACCGCTCGACCCCGTCGATATAGGTCGCGCGCACCGCGTGGGTAATCGGATCGAGAACCGCGAAATCGGCCAGCTTGCCGGGCGCGATGCTGCCCATATCCGCCTCGCGCCCGATGACGCGGGCGGGGACAAGGCTGGTGGCATGACTGGTGCGGACCAGATCGGCCCCGCCAAGGGTCATGAAATTCCCCATCGCCTCGTCGGGTGTCAGCGACGATCCGCACAGGCCGCCGTTCTCGTCATGGACGGCATTTCCCTTGACGCTGCGGACGCGGTAGCCGGGATAGAATTCGAACTCCATATCCTCGGCGCCCGCATATTTCATCGCGTCGGTTTCGAGGAAGACACGGGTGTCGGGCAATTGCGCCAAAAGCCGGATGAAGCCCGGATCGGTGTGAATGCCATCACAAATCAGCCCTACCGCGACATCGCGCTCTGCCAGCAGCGCATCGGGCAGGGAATAGGGATGGATGCCCATCCCGCCATAGGGTTTTCGCGGCATGGCGTTGAAGATATGCGTCGCCGCGTCGATCCCCCACGACACATAGCGCGGCACGTCATGAGGCTCGGCGAAGGAATGGCCCAGATGGATCGAGACGCCATGCGCCTTGAGCCTTCGGATGAAATCCTCGGCGCCTGGGCGTTCGGGGGCAAGCGTCACGCCCAGAAGCATACCGTCCGCCGCCTCTAGCATTGCCTCGGCCAGCGGGATCGACGGGTCCACGATGTTCTCGGGGTTGTGTGCGCCGGGAACGGCGAAGCAGGGCCCCTCGCTGTGAACACCCAGAGCACGCGCGCCGGTCGCGCCCCGGCACTGGGCCGCCAGTTCGGCCAGAACCTCCATCATGCGCGGCGATTTGGTGCAGCCGAAGGAAGGCAGAAAGGCCGTGGCCCCGCACGACAGCAGGAATTGCGAGGCCTCGTCGACCGCGCCGGGTTCGGCATCGCCGTAAAGGTGGCGGAACATCCCGTGCTGAAGCAGGTCGATGATCCCGGGAAAAAGGACCGCGCCGTCCCCGTCGATCATCCGCCAGTCCGCGCTGCCGGGCTCGCCCCGATCGGCAAAGCCTGCGAAGCGGTCGCCCTCGATCATGACGTCTTTAGACAGGATGCCGCCCGGCGTTACGACCGAGACATTCGACCAGCGTTGATTGACACTCATCGCAAAATCCATATTACCATGTTATTATATTAACAGGTTAATATGATGGAACAAGACTCCTCTCTTCGCGTCCCGAGGCGCGTTTGCGTGACGGGCGCGACGCAGGGCATCGGGCTTGCCATCGCCCGGGCCTTTGCTGCGGATGGAGCACGGGTCGTGATCAACAGCCACGAACGGCAGGACGGCGGGGCTTTGGCCCAGATGCCTGAGGGGGCAGAATGCCATTATGTGCAGGCTGATCTGTCGACGTTGGACGGGCCGGCGGCGCTCGTAGCGGGAGCCATGGATGCGCTGGGCGGGATCGATACGCTGATCTGCAACGCAGGCAGTTTCTATGACACCGCCTTTGCCGATCTGACCGCCGACCGGATCGACCGGACCTATAACCTCAATGTCCGGGGGGCGATGCTTACCGCACAGGCCTTTGCTGCACAGTTGACGGAGGCGCAGGACAACCCGTCGATCGTCTGTACCGGTTCGACGAATTCCCGGGCCGCCGAAAAGGACAGTGTCGCCTATGACACCTCGAAAGGGGCGGTTCTGATGATGATCCGCTCGCTGGCGGTCACGCTGGCCGGGCGCGGCATCCGGGTCAACGGGATCGGCCCCGGCCTTGTCGACACGCCGCTGACGGCCGGGGGGCTGGCCGTTCCCGGCGTCCGCGATAAGGTGATCACGCAAATCCCGCTGGGCCGGATCGGGCGGCCCGAGGATATCGCGGGTGCCGCGGTTTTCCTTGCCTCGCCGCAGGCCGCTTACATTACCGGCCAGATGCTTTATGTGGACGGCGGAATTCTGGCCCAGCAGATGTCATGGAAGCCCGCGACGTGAAGACCGAACTCGTTCCACGCCACCTGCAACTAAGGGAGATGCTGTTTCACCGCTGGAAGGCCAATGGTCTGCGCACCGATGACCGCATCGAATCCCAGAACGAGATTTCGCGCTTCTGCGACTTTTCCCTGATCACGGTGATCAAGACGCTCAAGGACCTCGAGGCCGAGGGTATCATCCGCCGGCAAGTCGGCCGGGGGTCGTTTCTGGAACGCACGCCCTGGGCCGAGGCGCATCACAGGGTCGGGTTCTTCTATAACCGCGACGTGGTGGGCGGCGGCATCTTCGACAACGATTTCTACACCCGCCTTGTGGTCGGGCTGGAACGGTCGGTGGTGTCGGACGGGCACGAATTCATCCTGGGCAGTTTCACGAACACGAAGATGCCGATGGCCGTCTGGGACGCGCTCGACGTGATCGTGCTGACCTCGATCACAGGGGATACGCAGCTGGATTTCCTCGATCAGACGGCCAGCCAGATCAGCGTGATCGACCAGACGCTGATCCATCCCAAGGTGCACAGCTACCGGCTCGATTTCACGCGGGCCTTTCAGGACATGTTCAAGAGCCTGAACGGCGAGGCGCTGCGGGTCCTGTATCTCGACAGTGCGATTTCCTCGAACGAACAGCGGCTCAGGCGTGATGCCTTTACCCAGGCGGCGGCCGAATTCGGGCCCGACTGCGTGCCAAGCTTTGCCAAGGTGAACCAGGAAGACGTGGAGGGCGGCCTTGCGCCCGTGCTTGATGCGATGCGCGCGCATGATCCGGACCTTGTCGTGGGCTATGCCAATTCCGGCTGGCTGGCCGCGATCCAGGCTGCTGTGCGCCCCGAGACGCAGGTCTATCCCTATGGCCTCGATGCGACGGGGCCAGGCTTCGTCGTCAGTTCGACGGAATGGATGCAATCCGTTCTGCCCATCATCTACATCAACCTCGCGGACCGGAAGGCCCGGGGTGCCATTCACGATTTCAAGGTCCGGTTCGTGCCGGCCGGAACATGATCACGAAAGGGTCCATCACATGCTGAAGATCGTCGACAAGGGGGCACGCTCCAATCTGCCGTTCAGCCCGGCCATCGTGGCCGGCGACCTCGTCTTTGTCTCGGGTCAGGCGTCGGTCGATCGCGAGGACGGCCACATCATCAACGGAACCTTCGAAGGAGAGATGCGCCGCTCGATCGAGAACATGGAGGTTATCCTTCGGGCCGAAGGGCTGAGCCTCGATCATGTGATCAACGTGCGGTGCTATCTTGGCAGCCCCGATGACGTGGCCGAACACAACCGCATCTATGCCGAGTATTTCTCCGAACCGCGCCCCACCCGCACGACCATCACCGGCGTGCTGGGCACCATGCTGAAATACGAGCTGGATTGCGTGGCCTATGCCCCGACCCGCAGGCAGGACGCGGCCCGCAGCTAGAATTCGGTCAGCACACCGCTCGTCACGTCGTAGTCGTCGCTTACCACCGGCAGGAACCGCCATTTGTCAAAGGCGGTGCAGGGATGCGAGATGCCCGACCCGATCATGTCGCCCACCGCCCAGTCGCTGCCCTCGGGCAGCCTGACAAATGCGTGCTGGTCGTTCATGGCAAAGATCTCGGCATCTCCGACAGGGGCCGGGCCGGTGCCGGGGACGTGGCGCGCAAAGGGGACGGGCAGGCCCGCATCATAGGGGGCGTCGCGCTTGCCCATCGTCAGAAGGGCAAGGCCCAGTTCGGGGCGCGACTGTACATAGGCCCAGATTTCCAGCGCGGGTTTCAGCTGTGATTTCCAGCCCCGCGCGGGGTCTTTCCGCGCGGCCTCCTGCGCGGTGAAATACGCGCCGGAATCGTTGGTGACATAGCATCCGCTGCGCAGGACGATCCGGACCGGGATCGGAAGTTTCAGGGTGGCGAAAGTGTCTGCCATGATGTCGAAATGGCCCGATCCGCCGCCCGTCAGGACGAGTTCCTCCAGCCCTTCGAGCAATGAGCCGGGCAGGGCCTGCGCGATATCGGTGACCATCTCCGCATAGTCCCGGACCGGCGCGTCACTGTCGGCGATACCGGGCACGACGCCTTCGAAGGCCGCGACACCGCCAAAGCGGATGTGGCGCATGTCGGCGGCGGCGATCGCATGGGCCAGCGCCTGCGCTTCGGCCCGTGTCCGAACACCCGTCCGGCCACCGGCGACGCCCACCTCCAACAGGACGCGGATCGGCCGGGGGGGCGGGTCGGCGGCAAGGTGCCGGGCCACGATGTCCAGCTGTGCGATCGAATCGACAAAGCAATAGAAGTCGAGCGCCGGTGCCTCGCGCAGCATCGCCACGACGCCCGCCACGGCCGCGCGGCCGATCAGCTGGTTGGCCATGATGATGCGGTCCACGCCGTGATGTTGCATGACGCGCGCCTGCTGCACCGTGGCCGCCGTGATCCCCCATGCGCCGGACTTGAGCTGTTCGTCGAAGATCTGCGGTGACATCGTCGTCTTGCCATGCGGCGCAAGCGACAGGTCGTTGGCCGCGAGATACTCTTCGAAGACGCGGGCATTGTGATCGAGGTTCGACCGGCGGAGCAGCATCAGAGGCAGGGGCATGTCCTCGGCCATGACATTCCAGCCCTGCGCCGCGATATCGCCAAGCCGGAACGGCGCTGCATTGGCCGGAATGCCCTTGGTCCGTCCGTCGAGGATCGTGTCTGACAGCGCCGCGATATCCACTAGAGATCCCCGAAAGCGGCCATTGCGGCGTCGGCGTAATTGACCAGCGCGATCACGTCGGCACCCACGTTGAGGAAGTTGTAGCCCATATCAGCATAGCTCTGGATATTGGCCTGCGAACAGACGGTGGCCGCGATCTTGCAGTTCTTGCGCGCGACGGTGGCGACCCGTTCGCGAACGGCCTGCACGTCGGGATGGTCGATCTGCCCCGGAATGCCCAGTGCGACCGAGTAATCCCCCGGCCCGAAGAACAGGCAATCGACGCCGTCGATCTCGGCGATGGCTTCGAGGTCATCCAGCGCCTCCGGGTCCTCGATCTGGTGGCAGACGAAACGCTCGGCATTGGCCTGCGTCATGTAGTCCAGCAGGCCCACCCGGGTGAAGCCCGCATCGGCGTTGCCGCCATCGACCGCGCGACGGCCGAGCGGCGCGAATTTCGTGTAATCGCGCACCGTCGTGGCGTCGGCCGCACTCATCACATGGGGCACGATCAGCCCCGTCGCATCGAGTTCCAACCCGCGGATATAATCGCTGTAGCTGCCCCGCGCGACGCGCAGGACGGTATCCACGTCATGGATGCGGGCCGCGCGGATCTGGTGTTCGATATCCGACCAGCTGGCGCCCACATGCTCCATGCAGAGCCAGATCGCGTCGGGCTGGGCGCTGGCAAAGATTTCGGCAACCTTGGGGTCGGCCGTGTTGAGTTTCAGGACGCGGGCCACCTTGCCCTCGCGGATGCGCCGCAAGACGCGGCTGGGCCGCAGGGCAGGGGCACCGGAAGAGGTGGCGGCATAGGGGTCGGCCATCGGAAAAATCCTTGCTTATTTGGCGGTATAGCCGCCGTCGACGGGGATATTCGCGCCGGTGATGTAGACCGACGCGTCGGAGGCCAGAAAGACGATGATGCCCTTGAGGTCCGTCGCATTGGCCATCCGGCCAAGTTGCGTGCGCTGCGAATAGGCGGCGACAAAGGGCGCGGGCTGGCCGGTGAAAAAGCCGCCGGGCGCCACGCAATTGACCCGGATGCCATGCGGGCCTAGGATGCTGGCTGCCCAGCGGGAGAAATTCTGCATCCCGCCCTTTTCATAGAAGTACAGGGGGGAGGGATTGTCGTGCATGTTGGTGCCCGCGTAATTCGCAGGCTCCACCCCCACGGTGCCCATCATCGAGCCGATATTGATGATCGAGCCCACGCCTCGGGTTTTCATGTCTTCGGAAAAGAGGTGGGTGAGGTAGAACAGGGCCGAGGCATTGATCCGCAGCGCCGTGTCATAGGCATCCATCGGGCCGCCCCAGAGGGCCTCGGGGTTTCGCGTGACGGCATTGTTGACGAGGATATCGCAGCCTCCCGTCTCATCTGCGAAGCGCGCGTGCAGCGCGTCGATCGACGCCTGGTCCACCAGATCGAGCGGCAGGGCGCGGACATCGTAACCTCTGCCCAGCTCCTCGGCGGCGACAGCCTCCAGCGCCTCGATCCCGCGCGAGGCGATGAAGGTCGTGGCCCCTGCTTCGGCAAGTGCGGCGACGATCTGCCGGCCGTAAAGACCGGCGCCGCCCGTCACCAGCGCGACCTTGCCGGAGAGCGAAAGGGTGTCCATCACGTTGCTCATTGGGTGACCTCGATTTCATTGATGTGGATGACCTTGCCGCCCTGTTCGCGGCTTTCGATCCCGCAGATGACCAGTTTCATCAATTCCTGCGTCTCGGGCCACGGAACGGGTGGCGTGCCCGTGCGCAGCCATGACACGACCCCTTCGAGCTGTGTCTTGAAGGCGTGGTAGGTGTCCTGCGAGCGCAGCTGAACGCCGCCCTGCGTGCCCGCGATCGTCAGGAAGCCGGCGCCGCCGATCTGGTCCTTGATCACCGAGATCGTCACGTCGATCCCGTAGCGGTGTGTCAGATGCACGATGTTGCGTTCGGCGGTGCCGGTATTGCGGATCGTCTCGAACCCCGGGCCGGTGATCGGCAGGATCGTCTCGAGCGCGTGGATTCCGTAGGTTTCCCACTTCTTGGCCATCGTCATGTTGATATGCCGAAGCGCGCCGAATTCGTGGGTCCGCCGGTGATAGGGCGCGAATTCCTTGGCATAGCGCATGGCCGAACTGCTGAGGATCGGATGCCCCGCCGTGACCCAATCGGAAAACTGAGCCAGATCGGCGCGGTTGTCACACAGCGGCTTGTCGATGAAGACGGGGAGGCCTGCCTCGACAAAGGGCCGGGCGCGGTCCACGTGCTGGTGGCCGATATCGGTGGCGATCAGCACGGCGTCGACCTCTCCGATCACGTCCTCGGCCCGTCCGGCGATGTTGGGAATATGGGCGACGGCGGCGACCTGAACCGCATCGGCGGGATCGTCGGTCCAGACATGGGTGACTTGGGCCCCCGCGATCCCCAGTGTCTCGGGCGGTTGTTTGGCGATGTAGTCGCGGATCACGGCATAGGGACAGCGGGCCAGCGCGTCGGCGTCATAAGAGCCATTGACGATGATGCTCCATGAATAGGGATGGCCGTTGCCTTCGGTCATGCCCAGCATGGCGAGTTTCATGGGGCGATCGCCCAGGGGAAAGGTCACCATGCTGTCCAGCCTCCGTCGACGCCAAGGATCTGACCGGTGATGTAGCTGGCCGCTTCCGACAGAAGAAACACCACCGCGCCCGCGGTTTCATGGCGCCGCCCCATACGACCCATCATCGTGTCGCGGGTCAGGTTGGCGATGAATTCGGGGTGCACGTCCTGCACGGCCTGCGGCGGAAAGGGGCCCGGCGTGATCGCGTTCACGCGGATGCCTCTGCGCCCGAAATGACCGGCCACGTAGCGCGCCATCTGGCTGATCCCGGCCTTGCCCGCCCCGTAATCCACCGGGTTGGGCGGCATGTCGCCGGGATAATTCGCGGGATCGGGAGCCACGGTGCCATACATCGACGAATAGAACACCATTGCGCCCCCCTCGGTCATCTTTGACGCCGCGGCCCGGGCAAGCACGAAGGTGCCCGTCAGGTTGATCCGGTTCGAGCGGTCGTATTCCTCGGCGGTCAGCTTGTCGAAATGGGTATTGCTCGACCCGGCGGTAGCCATGACCAGCCCGTGGAGCGTCCCGCAGCTGTCGACACAGGCCAGGATCGAGCTCTCGTCGGCCATGTCGACGTGGCACGTCGTGACCTCTCCCGCGCCGGGCTGCCCGGCAAGCGTCGCCTGCGCCTCGGCCAGCCGGCCCGGATGGTGATCGCCGATCACGACCGACGCGCCCTGCGCACGCAACGCCTCGCAGACCGGAAGGCCCAGATAGCCCGCCCCGCCCACGATCAGGACGGTCTTGCCGTCCATGGAAAAAAGGTTTTGCACAATCACTCCAATTCGATGAACCGCCGCTCGATCCAGGATCGTTTCGCGGCGAGGGCGAGACCGAGGTTGACCCTTGCGTCCTGTAGCGTGGCCAGCGGATCGGCTAGGCCGTCGAGCGCGTCAAGCATGGCCTCTGCCTGCAAGGTGAAACGCGCCTGATGGGCCTCCATCGGGACCATGCCTTCCATGAAGTCGCGCGATTCCGACCAATGACCGTTGTCGTCATCGGCAAAGCTGAGCCGGGCGTGATCGAGTTTCAGATTGCCCTTCGTGCCGATGAATTCGGCATTGGCCACGTTGCGTTTCTGGAACTGGTTGATCGTCAGGTTGGCCATCGCGCCGCTTTCGAACCGGATCGAGACGAGGCAGGTATCCTCCGTTTCGGTCCCTTCGAGGGCGAGCCTGTCATACATCGCACCCACGGTGACGGGCCGCCCCATGATCGAGATCAGCATATCGAAACTGTGGCTGGCCGCATCGAGGATCGCGCCGCCGCCCATCTCGGGGCGGGCATAATAGGTGCGCTGGAAATCAGGCCGGTACTTCGGGAATTCCTGCGAGGAATTCAGATAGGCCAGCTTGAGCGTGCCGATCTTGCCCTCGTCGATCTGCTTGCGCAGGTTGATGATCTCGGGCGCGATGCGCCGGATATATCCGACCCGGGCCAGAAGGTTCGCCCTCTCGACCTCGGCGATGACCTCGTCGACCCCGTCCTCGGTCACGGCAAGGGGTTTCTCGACCAGAAACGGCAGCCCCGCCTCGGCGCAGGCCCGCATGAGCGGGACGTGATGGTTGGCGGGCGCACAGATCACCGCAAGATCGTGGGCGGCGGGGTCCGCCTCGGCCAGATCGGCGCATGCGGCCTCGGGGGCGAACTCGGAAACGATTGCATCCCGCTTGGCGCTGTCGGGCTCGAGAATCGTCAGGCGGGCGCGACCGGTCTGGCGGTAGCCGATGATATGGCGCCGTCCGATCCCTCCGGCCCCGATGATCAGGACGCTGCGCATTTGAGAAGTCATCTGTCCCCCGGTATGGCCTGCGCGGCTGTGAAGGCCGGGCTCTGACCGGCATTTCGGCGGGTACAAGAGCCTTGACTCAGCGCAAAATGCCATGTTGTTATGTTAATAGGATATCTTCGCCTGTCAACGCTGCCGCAAGGCGCATCGGCGAGGGCCTTGCCCGGGGGAGCGCGTGTCCGGTCCCGGAGGGTCTCGGGATGGTCGATTGCATCGGCGCGACCGGGAAAAGCCTGCAATTCCGGGCATCGAAGACCCGGCAACTCTAGGCGTGAAGATCGGCTCTGGCCGGCTTGCCGATAATGACGAACGACAACAGGGGATTGGAATGAACAAACTTCTCACAATGAACAAACTTCTCACAACGTCCGCCGCAGCCTTGATCGCGGTCTGCGGAACGGCCGGGGCCTGGGCCCAGTCTATCAACGAAAGCGAACTGTCCGACCCGCGCGTCCGTCAGGCGATCGCCTATGCAATCGACATGGAAACGATCGCCGAGACGCTGTTCGAAGGCGCGGCGATCCCGGCGGTCGGCCTCACTTCGGACCCGGCCAATTATCCCAAAGGGATGAACACCTATTCCTACAACCCCGAACGTGCGCGCGAACTTCTGGCCGAGGCCGGATGGGACGGCAGCCGCACGCTCGACATGGTCTACTATTACCCCGATCAGCTGACCGCCGATTTCATGGCGGTTGTGCAGGCCCAGCTTGCCGATGTGGGCATCGACATGACCTATCGCCTGCTTGAAGGCGATGTGGGCGCGCAGATCACCGGCCGTCCGGACGATCCGGTCAATGGCCCCTCGGTTGTCGAATGGGACATGCTCTACGGTGCCCGCGCGGCCATCGCGAACCAGGAATACTTCAACCGCTTTGCCGAAGGGCAGATGCCGATGATCCCGACGGTGGAAGAGATGCTTCCGCTTGTGGAACAGGTCAACGGCACGGTCGACCCGGCCGTGCAGCGCGCCGGCTATCAGCAGATGGAAGGCATCATCAACGAGAATGTCTACATCCTGCCGCTCTATTACCAGCAGCTCTACATCTTCGAGAGTGACCGGATCAGCCGCAACGGGGCGCCCTACGGAAACGAGCAGTACAGCTACAATTCCGATGTCATCAACTGGACGGTCGAGCCCAACGAGGATGGCGAGCGCGTGGCCTATACCAACGCCGCGCCGATGCAGTTCTTCGAATTGCCCTGGCAGAACCTCGGTATCTGGGTGCACAGCCGCTATGCCTTTGACACCATTCTCGAAGCCGACGGATCGCTTACGCCGATCGGTGGCGAACTGGCCGAAAGCTACGAGGTCAGCGAAGATGGCCTGACCCTGAGCTTTACCATGAAGGAAGGGCTCAAGTGGCATGACGGATCGGACCTTACGGCGGAAGACGTCGTCTGGAGCATCGAGACCGCCGCTCTTGCGCCGATCGTTCAGCCGCTTGTCGCGACGACAATCGGAAGTATCGAAGGCGCCGATGCCTACAAGGCCGGAGAGGCCGACAGCATCAGCGGCATTTCCGTCGATGGCCGCACGGTCACGTTGACCTTCGCGACGATCGACCCGAACATGCTGATGTCGTTCGCGCAATTCGCGCCGCTTCCGAAAGCCTATCTCGAAGGCGTCGATCCGCTGCAAATCCAGCAGCACGAGTTCTGGCAGAAGCCCGTTGGCTCGGGTCCCTTCATGATCGAAGAGGCCCGGATGAACGAGTTCACCACGCTGGTGCCGTTCCCCGATTACCACCGGGGCGTTGCCAAGATCGACCGGATCATCGCGCTGCCCTCCGCTGACGGGGATGCCAACCTGATCCGCAACGCGGCGGCCTTCCGTGCCGATTTCGGCTATACCAAGAACGCCACGGATGTGCCTGCTCTCGAAGAGATGGAGCACATGAACGTGACCGCGGTGAACATCCCCTATACCCGGATGTTCTGGATCAACCAGTTCCCGCGCGAGTGATCCTCGATCAGGGTTTCTGAACTCCCCGGGGGAGCGTCCGGAAGGCTGCTCCCCCTTTCATGACCAAGCTTTGACCCCCGAGGCACATGCTCACATATTTCGCGCGCAGATTGCTGACCCTGATCCCGATGGTGATCGTGATCAGCTTTCTGATCTACCTCGGGCTCGAGCTGACGCCGGGCGATGCCGTTTCTCACATGGTGCCGCCCGACGCGCTGAGCATGATGGACGAAGAGCGTCTTCAGGCGCTCAGGGAAAGCCTCGGATTGGGCAAGCCGTTCATCGTGCGCTACTGGATCTGGATCACTGGCGTGATGCAGGGCGAATTCGGATACAGCCTTGCCGGCGGTGTGCCGATCTCGAAAATCTTTCTCGACCGGCTGCCCGCGACGCTGGAACTCTCTTTCGCGGCGCTGCTGATCTCGACCGTTCTGGGCAGCATCCTCGGCACGATCAGCGCGCTGACGCGCGGCAGCCTCACCGACCAGAGCCTGACGGTCGTGGGCATGCTGGGCGTGTCGATCCCCGAATTCTTCTTTGGCCTTGTCGCGATCCTCGTCTTCGCCCTTAACCTGAACTGGTTTCCGGTGGGGGGGCGTATCCTGCCCGGCTATGACAGTTTCTGGGACAGGCTTCCGCATCTGGTCATGCCCGCGATGGTGCTGTCGATCATGATGACGGCGGGCGTCATGCGTTATGCCCGCTCCTCGATGCTCGATGCGCTGAGCCGCGATTTCATCCGCACCGCCCGGTCCAAGGGCATGCCGGAATGGCGGGTCAATATCCTGCACGGGTTTCGTGTTGCGTTGACGCCGGTGATCGTTCTGATCGGGTTCCGGCTTCCGGTTCTGATCGGCGGTTCGGTGATCATCGAACAGGTGTTCCAGTGGCCCGGCATCGGCAAGGAATTCGTCTCGGCGGTGCGCAGTCAGGATTATCCGCTAGTCATGATGGTTGCGCTCTTCTCGGTTCTGGCCGTTCTGATCGCGAGCCTCATCGTCGATCTCCTGACCGCGATCATCGATCCGCGCGTCCGGCTGGGCGAATAGCGCCATGACGGATGCCAATGCCACACGCCCCAGAACGCGGCGCGATGCCCAGTTCGACAAGATCCGCGACCGCGAGGCGGCGCTGGCCGGAACCAGGCAGCGCACCGGCCGGTTCATGTCGAAGTTTCTCAACAACCGTCTGGCGGTCATGGGCTTCGTGATCTTCGCCGTGATCTGCCTGATGAGCCTTTTCGCGCCGCTGATCGCGCAGCATGACCCGATGTCGCCCAACCTGCGCGCCATCGCAAAGCCGCCCTCGGCCGAGCATTGGTTCGGCACCGACAAGACAGGCCGCGACGTCTTTGCCCGGGTCCTTTACGGGGGGCGGATCTCGATCCTCGTGGGGCTGGGAAGTGCGCTTCTGTCGGCCATCATCGGCGTCATCATCGGTGTGTATTCCGGCTATGTTGGTGGCTGGCTCGACTGGATCGCGATGCGGATCTCGGAAATCTTCATGTCGTTTCCGCAGATCATTCTCGTCTTGCTGCTGGTGGCGATCCTCGGGCAATCCCTGCTGAACCTGATCGTGATCTTCACGTTGACGGGCTGGGGCGGCATCTACCGGATGGCGCGCGCGCGGATGCTGTCGATCCGCGAAGAGGAGTACGTGCAGGCACTGCGCAGCTTTGGCCTCGGGCCCGCGCGGATCGCCTATAAACACATGCTGCCCAATGCGCTTGGGCCGATCATGGTCAACATCACCCTGTCGACGGCGGCCTTCATCCTTCAGGAGGCGGGGTTGAGCTTTCTGGGCCTTGGCGTCCCGCTGTCGATCCCGACCTGGGGCAACATCCTGAACGCGGCGCAGGATCTGCGCGTGCTCGAGCAGAACTGGTGGATCTGGCTTCCTGTGGGGGCCACGATCTCGCTGTTCGTGCTGAGCGTGAATTTCATCGGAGACGGGCTGCGCGATGCGACCGACCCGTCCCAGCAGGGGTAGGGGCGATGGCAAACGACGTCGCCCTCACCGTCAAGGCGCTCAAGACCTACATCTACACCAACAACCGCTGCAACCGCGCGCTTGACGGTGTGTCGTTCGAGATCCGGCAGGGCAAGACCCTGTGCATCGTGGGCGAAAGCGGCTGCGGCAAAAGCGTGACGGCCGCCTCGATCATGCAGCTTTTGCCGACGCTGAGCCGGATCGAGGAGGGAGAGATCACCTATCACGGCCCGGACGGGCCTGTCCGGATCGACCAGCTGCCGCGCGATGGCGCAAAGATGCGCGCCATCCGGGGCAAGGAAATCGCGATGATCTTTCAGGATCCGATGACGGCGCTCAACCCCGTCTATTCGATCGGGTTCCAGATCAAGGAAATGCTGAAATACCACACCGGCCTTGGCCGGTCGGACAGGCATTCCAAGGCCATCGATCTTCTGCGGTCGATGGGCATTCCGCTGCCCAAAAAACGGGTCAACGAATATCCGCATCTCTATTCGGGCGGGATGCGGCAGCGGGCGATGATTGCCATCGGTATGTCGTGCAACCCCCGCATCCTGATCGCGGACGAGCCGACGACCGCGCTCGACGTGACGATTCAGGCCCAGATCTTCGAGTTGATGGATACGCTCAAGCGTGACCACGGCACCGCGATCATGCTGATCACCCATGACATGGGCGTGGTGGCCGAACTGGCCGATGACGTGGCCGTCATGTACATGGGCAACATCGTCGAGGCCGGTCCGGTGGGCAAGGTCCTGCGCAACCCGGTGCATCCCTATACCCGCGCGCTTCTGGATTCGATCCCGGTTCTGGGCCGGGGCAAGGATCAGGAGATCAAGGCCATTCCGGGCCAGACCCCCGATCCCTACAACCGGCCCAAGGGCTGCCAGTTCGCCGACCGCTGCGCCTATCGGATCGGGGCCTGCGACCAGATGCCGGACGAGATGCAGGTCGCCCCCGATCATCGCGTGACGTGCTGGCGCTACGAGGAGTTTGCGGCCGATGCAGCCGAATGACCCGATCCTGAAGCTGCGAGACGTGCAGGTGCATTTCCCGGTGAAGACGGGTGTCTTCAAACGGGTGACGGGCCATGTCCGCGCGGTCGACGGCGTCGACCTCGATGTGCGGCGCGGTGAGGTTCTGGGCCTTGTCGGTGAAAGCGGTTGCGGCAAGACGACGCTCGGCAAGGCGATCCTGCAACTCGTCCGGGCGACGCAAGGCACCGTCACCTATTCGGGCGAGGACGGCGAGACCGAGCTTACCTCGCTCGATGACGCAGGGCTGTTTCGCTTCCGCAAACGGCTTCAGATCGTGTTTCAGGATCCCCATTCCTCGCTGAACCCGGCGTTCACCATCTTTGGCTCGCTCGAGGATCCGCTCCGCCACTACGGGGTCAAGACAAGGGAGGAACGCCGCAAGATCGTGGGCGACCTGCTCGAGGCCGTGAACATGCGCCGCGAGTCGATGGATCGCTATCCGCATGAGTTTTCGGGCGGACAGAGGCAGCGGATCGGCATTGCCCGCGCGCTCAGCATCGAGCCCGAACTCATCGTCTGCGACGAGGCCGTGAGCGCGCTCGACGTGTCGATCCAGGCGCAGGTGCTTCAGCTTCTGATGGCGCTGAAACGCGAAAAGAACCTGACCTATGTCTTCATCACCCACGATCTGAGCGTGACCGAATATCTCTGCGACCGGATCGCGGTGATGTATCTGGGCAAGATCGTCGAGCTGTGCGACGCCGAGGATCTTTATGCCAACACGCTGCACCCCTATTCCGAGGCGCTCCTCTCGGCCATTCCCGTGGCCGATCTCGACAAGAAGTCACGCCGGATTGTGCTCCAGGGCGATGTGCCAAGCCCGGTGAACCCGCCGTCGGGCTGCCCGTTCCACCCGCGCTGCCGCTATGCCGTGGATCGCTGCAAGACCGAGGTGCCCGAGTTGCGCCGATTCAAGTCGGCCAAGGGCGAACACATGGCCGCCTGCCACCTGATCGATCAACCACTGGCGGAGTAACCGCCCAGAACCGAAAGCCCATAGATATGGCAAAATATGCGATCCACGATTTCAAGGGCGTGATCCCCGCCCTTGTCACGCCGTTCGACCTTGATGGCAGCCTGAACGAAGGGCTGCTGCGGGGCATCACCGCGTCGCTGGTGGCGCGCGGCGTCGATGGTCTTTACCTGACCGGCTCCACCGGCGAAGGCTTCATGATGAGCCCCGAGGAACGGATGCGCGCGGTCGAAACCGTCTGCACAGAGGTCGCGGGCCGCATTCCCGTCATGGTCCATGTGGGCGCGATCAGCACCTACCAGACCGTCGCGCTCGCCCGTCAGGCCGAGGCTGCGGGCGCCGATGCCATCTCGTCGGTGCCGCCGATCTACTGGCCCTTCACGCCCGATCAGGTCGCCAATTACTACGCTGACGTGACGGCCTCCACCTCGTTGCCGATGGTCGTCTACAAGATTGCGCTCGCGGGCGAGATCGGGTTCGAGCTTCTGGCCCGGCTGGCCGCCATGCCGGGGATCGAAGGGGTCAAATACACCGCCCCCACCCATTTCGAGATCGGCCGCATCAAGGCCGAGATCGGCCCCGATTTCCGGGTCTTTTCCGGCGCCGACGAAATGGCGATGTCGGGGCTGGCCTTCGGGGCCGATGGCTTGATCGGGTCGTTCTACAACATCATCCCCGAGCTTTATGCCGATATCGTCGCGGCCATGGCCGAAGGCCGGATCGCGGATGCCAAGGCGTTGCAGGACAAGGCCAACGCGATCATCTTCTTCACGCTCAAGCAATATCCGATGTCGGCGGTCAAGCGGATCATGGCGTGGCAGGGTGCCGATGCCGGCTATTGCCGCAAGCCGTTCGACAATTACGAGACGCCCGAGGCGGAAGCCGCGCTCAAGGACGCCTACCGCGCCTTCCGCGACGCGCATGGCCTCGCCGAAACCGGGTTTCTGCCCGACCTTTAGAGGGCCGCAACCGAAAAGAGGTTCCTTCTCCGCCCTTCGCGGGTGGGTCAATTCCGGGAATATAGACCATTGGGCCGGTGCCGCCTTGGCTGCAACGAACGGCGTTGCTTCTTAGGAACCCTGCGGAACAACTCTCAAGGCCGACGACTTAATTGCAGTCGCGACCGGCCCAAAGCCGTCTAGGATCGGAAAGCGTCGGACAGTTGTTCTTAGGTTCGCATCCGCTGCAGCCAGTTCACCGTCAGAGCATTGAATAATTCTGGTTGCTCCCAAGCCAGACTGTGACCTGCACAATCCAGCACTGCCAGTGTCGCTCTTGGATATCTCTCGAGCCCGTCCATCATGTCCTGATACCCCGCCATCGCGTCCTGACGCCCATTGACGATAAGACAAGGCCTTTCAAACCTGCACGCTGGCTTGGAAAGTTCAAAACTGAAATTGAAGTTGTCCCGGATCCTCTCCGCCAAATGCGGATCGACAAGCTTTGATGCAGACACCTTGGTGTTTTCGATCTTCTCAAGGATATCGGGTCTTTGAACAACAAGGCGAGAAAACCGCGCTCTGGCCTCGGGAGACGCCGAGGCGACCCATTCTTCGGGTATTTCAACAAGTGTTTGATGCTGAGGGCGCCAATTGGCTGATGTACCCGGCATGGCGTCCGCAACGATCAACATCATCCCTAGGATGTCGTTCGGTCTGGTATGCGCCAAGCCCATCGCGTGATAGCTCCCGCGGGACTCACCGATCACGGCGAACTTTTCTCCCTCGAAGGCCGTATCCATGAAAGAGCCAATCAGTTCAAGACATCATCTTGGCTCACAACACTGTCGTCGACTGCGGATCTCCCATGTCCCGGCAGATCTATGTAGACGCGCCGCCAGCCCACCAAGCCGTCGAAGACGGGCTCGATAGCGTCTATCATATGCCTGTGATCAAGGCCCCCACCATGCATTACCAATATGGGAATACCTTCGCCGCAGCTCACCGCATGAATGCGACCCATTTGTAGTTCGATGTGCACGACTGGCCCTCCCTGATTGGGAACCATATCGATTCGCATCGAAAGAGTCAGGTTTGTCCGCACTGCGGACGTTGTTGCCAGTCGCAGCGAATGCCCTGTGTGGATGGCTCCTGCATAGCAAGACATTTTTGATCTGATTTGTGCGTTTGTCAGAAGCAGTCATGTGTCCGGCCTGTTTGCGCGGTTTTGACCGCTGGCCTTGATGGGTTCCGCAAACCAAGTCCCTTACAGCTTAGCGGGCTATGACGCCCGGGACATTCGGCGGGGTGTCTTGGTTTTGGCGGCTGACTTATGCACCATCATCTCGCGGGTCTTGCTAACTCGTTGTTCCTTTCTTCTCAGGCTGCCGCACGGGGCTGTTAGTTTCATCGCGGGTCAGGACAGCCCAGACGATCCGGGCGGTCTTGTTAGCCATGGCGACGGATGCAACACGTGCAGCTTTGCGTTCGAGCAGTGACGTCAGCCACTTGCTGGCACTTTCGGGGTGGGACCGTGTTTGTCGGACCAGGGATGTCATGCCGACGACAAGCAACGATCGCAAATATTGATCGCCCATCTTGGTGATCCGCCCCAGCTTTTCCTTCCCTCCGCTGGATTTATTCGCAGGCGTCAAGCCCAGCCAGGCGGCAAACTCCCGGCCATTACAGAACCGATGCCCGTCGCCGATGCTGGCGATGATCGCAGAGGCCGTCACCGCGCCGACGCCGGGTATCGTGCGCAACAAACGGACACGCGCATCTTCTTTGGCCACTTGCTTGAGGCGCTCTTCATACCATCGGACCCGCTTATGCAAAGCCATCAGCTGTTCGGACAGATTGCGTATCACTTCATTGGCTATATCGGGTAGACCGAGAACTTCACCTAGCGTAATGTTCTCGGCGAAGCCAATCACCCGGGCTAGCCCTCTTGGAATGTAAACGCCAAACTCGGCAACCAGGCCACGTAGGCCGTTGATCAGCTGCGTCCTTTGACGAACCAAAAGGTCGCGAGCCCGATGAAGCGATAGCTGGGCTTGTTTCTCCAACCGTTTTGATCGCAACAAAGCGCATCGTGGGTCGTGTCACTGCTTCACAGATTGCCTCAGCGTCGATTGCGTCTGACTTCCCTCGCTTGACGTAGGACTTCACATACATCGGCGGGATCAAACGCACCTCGTGGCCCAAGGCCGTCAACTCGCGGGCCCAATGATGGGCGCTGCTGCAAGACTCCATGCCGATCAGGCAGGGTTCTAACTTAGCAAAGTACGGCAGAAACTGCGCCCGTCTCAGGGGCTTGTTGAACAACACATCGTCTTTCTCTGCGATACCATGAACTTGGAAAACGTTCTTGGCCAGGTCAACGCCGATTGTGGTAACTTGCATGGGGTGGCTCCTCTCAAAGCAGATTTAGACACCTGCATTATGGCGCATTGCGACGCCGGTTGGAGCAGGAGCCACCCACCCCATCAGCTTCCTGCGGGCCTGCTTCAGCGGCAGTGCTGACAAGCTGGCAGATTGAAAGGCTGCAAAGGGCTTTGAGCGGTCATCCGACGATGTGGCTCGGAAAACCGGCCGGATGTCTGACGGTCTATGCCTGCCGGGGCTCCTCTTGCCAGATCATGCGCACTAGTGCCTCGGCACGGAATCGACCAGCGCGCGGGCGGTGTCGTAGAACAGCGCCTTCCGCTGCGCCTCGGTCAGGCCAATCTGGCGGGCGCCGCGCTTCATGGCGCGGAGTTGTTCGTAGCGGATGAAGGTCATGTCGGGCAGACAATGGCCCAGCGTCAGGCTGTGATTGCCGAGGTGCAGCAGGCTCCATGCCCGGCCGAAGGCGATGTATTTGCCGCGCATCGGGCCGATCAGGTCGTCGCTTCCATACATCACCCGGTCGACGCCGACCCCGGTATAGAGCGCATCGAGCGCATCGGCCTCGCAGACGGTGGAGGTGTCGTACCAGATGTTCGGGATGCCACGCAGGGAAGCCGCCGCCGCTTCGATCGCCCAGGCGGAATAGCTGCGCGCGCAATGGGCAAGGCACCATTTGGCGCCCGGATAGCGCTCGGTCAGATCGCGCAGATCGCGGATGTTGTCCGGGTCCGCGATGGCGTCGCGTTTGGACAGGTGCATCATGATGATGAGGCCCAGCTCATCGGCCAGCGCGATCTGCGGTTCGGGCAGGAAGTCGGTGATCCGGGCCTCCGCAGGCGGTGCGCCGCGGGCGTAGACAAGATAGGGTTTCAGCCCGATCAGCCCGGTCCGCGCCAACGTCGCGCGGATGTGCCCGACCGTCATCTCCGGTTGGACGAGCATCAACCCCGCCGATCGCGGGGCGCCCGAGACCTCGGCCGCGATGAGCGCATTGGCGGCCTTGGTATCGATCGGGCGTGGATAGGGGAAGGGGAAGGACAGCCGGTCGACCTCGCGCCCGGGCATCAGGGCCGCATCTACGGCATCGGCGATCGCCTTTGTGGCCCGTGGGAAATAGGTGCCGATGCTCGGCGCATAGGGGCCGGTGGCCTTGGCGGGATCGGTGTAATGGGTCCAGTCATGCAGATGCGTATGGACATCGAAGACCCGTGCGGGAACGAAGTCGTTCAGCTCCTCCTCCCATATCCGGGTGTCGAGTACGCAGGGGGCCCAATGCGGATCGCTCATCTTCATGCCTTGTGATGGATCATGTTAACATCATAACATGATAACACTGGCGCAGGGAGGTTGCGATGAACAAGGGGCAAGCGCTCTGGGATCGGGCGAAATCGGTCATCCCCGGCGGCAACATGCTGCTGTCCAAGCGGGCCGAGATGCATTTGCCCGACATCTGGCCCGCCTATTTCTCGCGCGCAGCGGGGGTGACGGTCTGGGATCTGGAGAATCGGGCATTCACCGACATGTCGCTGATGAGCGTGGGTACCAATACGCTGGGCTATGGCCATCCGTCGGTCGATGCCGCTGTGCGCGGCGTGATCGACGCGGGCAACATGTCGACCCTCAACGCCCCCGAAGAGGTGGCGCTGGCCGAACGTCTGGTGGCGCTGCATCCATGGGCCGACATGGCCCGTTTCGCCCGTTCGGGCGGGGAGGCCAATGCCATCGCGATCCGCATCGCCCGCGCGGCCAGTGGGCGCGACGGCGTGGCGATCTGCGGCTATCACGGCTGGCATGACTGGTATCTGGCCGCCAATCTTGGCGATGCGGCCGGTCTGGACGGGCATCTGCTGCCCGGACTTGATCCGGCGGGTGTTCCGCGTGATCTGGCGGGCTCGGTCTTTCCGTTTGCCTACAACGATCTGGAAGCGCTGAAATCGCTGGTCACGGACCAGAAGATCGGCGTCATCAAGATGGAGGTGTCACGCAGCGCCGATCCCGCCCCCGGTTTTCTTCAGGCCGTCCGCGACATCGCGGATGCGCATGGCATCGTCCTGATCTTTGACGAATGCACCTCGGGCTTCCGGCAGGCCTTTGGCGGGTTGCACAAGATCTACGGCGTCGATCCCGATATGGCCGTCTTTGGCAAGGCGCTGGGCAATGGCTATGCGATCACCGCCGTGATCGGGCGGCGCGCGGTCATGGATGCTGCGCAATCGACCTTCATCAGCTCTACCTTCTGGACCGAGAGGATCGGCCCCGTCGCGGCGCTTGCCACGCTCGATGCGATGGAAGACTGCCGGTCGTGGGAGGTCATCACCGAAACCGGGCGCGAGATCACCCGCCGCTGGCAGGACCTTGCCGCCTCGCATGGTCTGACGATCCGCACACGGGGCCTGCCGGCGCTGACCGGCTTTGACATTCCGGGCGCGCGTGGTCTGATCTACAAGACGCTGATCACGCAGGAAATGCTCAAGGCCGGATACCTTGCGGGCACCAGTGTCTATGTCAGCACGGAACACCGGCCCGACGTGGTGGATCGCTATTTCGAGGCGCTGGATCCGGTCTTTGCCCTGATTGCCGAGTGCGAGGACGGGCGCGATCCAGAGGCGCTGCTTGACGGGCCGGTGTGTCATTCGGGCTTTTCGCGGCTCGCCTGAGCGTTCAGGCGAAGGGTCTCGCATGGCGGCGAAAGCCGCCCGGGGTCATTCCGCGCGATTGCTGGAACGCCGCGCTCAGCGTTTCGGCATGGCCATAGCCGACCTGCCGGGCGATCTCGGCCAGCGTCAGGCCCGTCGTTGCCAGAAGCGCCTCTGCCCGTGTCAGCCGCAATTCGCGAAGGTGCGCCCCGGCGGGAGTGCCATGAACCTCGCGGTGGAGCGTGCGCAGCGCGCTTTCGCGCAACCCGATCAGGGCGGCCACATCCACGAGGCTGCGCATCGCCCCGAGGTTCGCCGCCGCCTGATCCCAGGCCTGCGCCAGCCGCTGCGCCCGGCGGTCGGGTTCGGGCGCGCCGGTGCCTGCGTCAAAACCGTCGAGGATCGCGCGCAGGAGCCGCGTCCGCCGCTCTGTCGCCTCGGGGCTGTCCTTGGCCAGCCTGAGCGCGAGGCGGACAAGCGCCTGCAGATCGATCCGCTCGGGCGCCGGCGCACGCCGATGGCCCGCCCCCTCGGCCCCGCTCATCCGGAAATGGCAGACCGAGGCGGTCGCGGCACCGCCCACCGCCTCGCCGGAAAACGGGGTTCCCGGCAGGATCAGGATCCCGTCAGGGGCCGAAAGATCGACGTGGTCTCCATCCTCGAACCTGATGCGCGCGCGGCCCTGATGGATCCACAGCAGATCGTGGAACGGCCATGTGACCGGGCCGATCGGAAGGCGCCGGTCAAAGCGGCCATAGGCATGGCGCAAAAGGGCCGTGATGTCCCGATCCTTGGTCATGGGGCCGATATTGCGCCGGATTTGTCGATATTCCTAGTCTGGCGTCGGATCTCTGGCTGCGCGGTTCCGTGGTCTTCGTGCTTCGATATCCCGCAACAGGGGAGAGAGATGACAGATGTCCGAACTTGATATGAATGACCTCGCGGCGGGGTTTGCGCGCGATGGATATGTGGCGCTGCAACCGCTGTTCGATGCAGACAAGATGGCCGAGATCAACGCAGAGCTTGACCGTTACATCGCTGACGTCATGCCCACCATGCCGGTCGAGGAGGTCTATTTCGAGAACCGGGACGATCGCTCCACGCTCAAGCAGATGCAGAAGCTGTCGGTCTATGACGCCTATTTCCGCGAGTTGATGGAAAACAGCGTCATCCGCGATCTGGCCTCGGCTGCAATGGGCGAGGCGGCGGTCCCGCAAAACCTGCAATATTTCAACAAGCCCGCCGGCATCGGCCAGCCCACCCCGCCGCATCAGGATGGGTATTACTTTCACCTGTCGCCCTGCAAGGCGGTGACGGGTTGGCTCGCTCTGGAACCGGTGGACGAGGAAAACGGCTGCATCCACTATGTCCGGGGCTCGCACAAGGCAGGCGGCTTCCGGCCCCATGGCCGGTCGAACGTGCTGGGCTTTTCGCAGGGCCTGATGGATTTCGGGACCGAGGACGACAAGGCCAACACCGTGGCCTTTCCCGGCGATGCGGGCACGTTCCTCATGCATGACGCGCATATCATCCACTGGGCCGGGCCGAACGTCTCCCCCGACCGGTCGCGCCGGGCGCTGGGCTTTGTGTATTTCGGCGAAAGCGCGCGGATCGACGAGGCGTCGAAGGCTGCTTACAAGGCGCGGCTCGAGGCCGAGCTGCGCGCCGAAGGGAAGATCTGAGATGTCGGGATTTCGCCCCCGGGGCATCTGGGGCGCTGTTCTTCTGCCGGTTCAGGGTGGGGATCAGATCGACATGGGCGCTCTGGCAGAACTGGTCGATATCCTTTGCGCCTCGGGCGTGGCGGGCATCTATACTAATGGCACGGCGGCCGAGTTCTTCAACCAGACCGAGACGGAGTTGGACGCGATCACCGATCTCGTGCTTGGCGTCGCGGGCCGGGCAGGGGTGCCGGTCCAGATCGGGGTCAGCAATTCCAACCCGCGCGTGGCCCGCGAAAGGCTGCGCCGGATCGCGGAAAGTGACGCGGTCGCCGCGCAGATCACGCTGCCCGATTGGTGGCCCCCGTCCGAGACCGAACAGGCCCGGTTCATCGACGGCATGAGCGAGGCATCGGACGGATTGCCGCTGATCCTGTATAATCCACCCACCGCCAAGGTTCGGCTCGACGTGGCGGGCATCGCCCGGCTGCGCGCGCGCAGCGCATTGCTCGTGGGCGTCAAGGTCGCGGGCGGCGATGCGGCCTGGTATGCACAGCGGCGCGAGATGCTGGGTGACATGTCTGTCTTTGTCGCCGGTCACACCGTGGCCTTCGGGCGGCCCCTCGGGGCCGACGGCGCCTATTCCAACGTGGCCTGCCTGTCGCCTGCCGGGGCGGTGCGTCACTGGGACCTGGCCGCGACCGATCCCGAGGCCGCCCGCGATGTCGAGGATCGCTTCCGCCGGTTTCTGCACGAAACTATGATCCCCCTGGCTCGCGATCACGGCCTGTCGGACGCCGCCCTCGACAAGGCGATGGCCGCAGCGGGCGGCTGGGGCCCGGTCGGGCCGGACCTGCTCTGGCCCTATTCAGGCGCGACGCCCGGGATGGTCGAGGCGATCCGCGCAAGCGCGCAAGACCTGCTGCCCGACCTGATGGAAGGTCTGGGGATTTCCTCCTGACAAGAGTTACCCGTCAAAAGACGGACATCGGACACAGGCCCCTTCTCGCGTGTCACCGTCAGATGAACGCAAGGTGCCTAGACCTATCCATGCTGTTCTAGCAAAAGACATCATTTGGCTTCGATCTCCGCTCCGCTCCGCTCAAGAGCGAGGTCTTGCGGTGCGGACGGACATAGGGGTTGCTACCTGGTCACTTCCGTTGTTGGCTTCTTGAGCACATCCCAAATGAGCAGGTCACATGGCTAAGATTTCGATTGCAGTATTTGGAGGTGGTTCGGTCGGTCTGGACCTGTCACGTATTTGTGCCGCCCCCAGTGCTCGTTTAGGCCACTTGGCGTTCGAAAGCCAAGGGGCTTTTGCCTCCCAATGCTGAGTGCCGACGCCGCGGGTCTTCCTGCTCGTCAGGCAGACTTCGATAGAAGCGATACTTGGCAAGCCGATTGCCGTAACCGGCCTTCTCGGCGATCACTTGGTCTCTGCGGGAGCCTATACCGTTTGTGACGCAGACGCTCCGCCAGATGAGGTGCTGGGTTGTAACATGCTGGTCATGACGACAAAGGCCTACGAACTGGATAAGGCTCTCAGACCATTTGTCGAAAAAGCACGCTGCCCGCCGATCCTGCTGCTTCAGAACGGAATGGGCGCAGGCGAGATTGCGCGCCGGGCGGTCGGCCCGAACGTCGCGGTTTATTCAAGCGCCATGATGATTGGCATGGCCCGTCAAACTCCGACTAGCGTGGTCGTGACGGCTCAATCCAGTCCCATTCTCTGTGACTCCCATCTCGGCGACACTGAAAAACCGCTCCGAGACGTGCTGCGGGTCGCCGAACAGGGTTTTGTGCCAATGGCTCACGATCCCTCAATTCGGAAGACGATCAGTTTCAAGCTGCTGTTCAACAGTTGTATGAACCCGACTGGTGCTTTGTCGGGACAAACCTATGGTGAGTTGCTCGACAACCCCGATTCCAGAGATTTCAATGTCGGGTTGGCAGACGAGACACTCGCGGCTTATGCGCAGGCTTTTGATTATCGACCCGCCGACAGCGGGCAGCACTATGTTGAAGAAGTCCATAGCAAGATCATCTTCCCGCGGGCGCAGGATCACCGGTCATCAATGCTTCAGGACTTGCAAGCTGGTAGAAAGACGGAAATCGACTTCTTGAACGGCGCGATCATCCTGCTTGCAGATGATGCAGGGCTTCCTTCGGTTAGACATGAGAGCATCACCCAGCTCATCAAAGCCTGCGAGGCCTCCAAGGCGTTTAGCCATCAAGGTCATAGTAGCCTTGAGGCGCGCTGATTGCGGCAGCAGCGAAGTCTCGCATATCGGACCCGTAAGGCGCCCTCCGAACCCCTGACGCGGGGGCCAATTGCTGGAGCGGGGACCCTGGTGGAGGTGGCGTAACTTAGTAGAGGAGAAAGCCGCCATCGGCGCGCAGAACCTCGCCGGTGACGAAACTTGCCGCCGGACTGGCGAGAAAGGCGATGACCTCGGCCATTTCCTCGGGCGTGCCGGGGCGGCCCAAGGGGGTCGTCCGGACGAAGGGCGATGTGGGCGTATCGCCGCTTTGCCATCCCGATTTCAGCGCGTCGGTCGTCTCGGTCCGGATGTCGCCCGGCGCAATCGCGTTGACCCGTATCCCCGCCTCTGCCCATTCCAGCGCCAGACTGCGCGTCAACGCGTCGATCCCGGCCTTTGTGGCGCAATATGCGGCCCCGTTGAACTGGGCTGCACTGCCCCCGACCGATGATACATTGACGATCGACCCGCCGCTGTCGCGCAGCAGCGGATAGGCCTTCTGCGCCATGGCGAAGGCCGCGGTGAGATTGACACTGACGATCCGTTCGAAATGATCGAGGCTTTGCGTCGCGGCCGGCGCGAGCGCGGCCTGCCCGATGATGGCCGCGTTGTTGACCAGCAGGTCCAGCCGTCCGAACCGTGCCTCGATCGTATCGAACAGCGCGTCCCGGGCCGCGGCGTCGGTCACGTCCATGGGCACGGACAGGGCGGTGACGCCCGATGCCGTCAGCTCATCGGCCACCTTGTTCAATGGCGCGGCATCGATCCCGCACAGGACGATCGTCGCGCCATCCCGGGCAAAGCGGCGGCAGGTCGCGGCGCCAATGCCCGTTCCGGCTCCGGTGATGAGGACAACGCGTTTCGCCGTCATGATGCCGCCTCCGGGGTGGGCTGGAATGTGCCGGGCAGGTCGGATCGCCCGATCCGGATCGCGTCGCCACCCATGGTTTGCATCGTGCCGGGATCCTTGAAGCCGTGGCCTGTCAGGATGCAGATCGCGGGGCGGTCGCCCGTCAATTGCCCCTCCCGCGCCGCGGCCAATGCGCCTGCGACGCCGACGGCACCCGCCGGCTCGACAAGGATGCCTTCCTCTTGTGCCAGCCTGCGTTGCACGGCGCGGATCTCGTCCTCGTCGATCACATGGCCGGTGCCGCCGGTGGCGCGCGCGTGGCGGATCACCTCGTGTCCGTCCAGAATGAACCCCACGCCAAGCCCGCTGATCGTGGTTGAGGTCGCGACGGGGCGGGCCTCTGTCGCACCCTCGCGCAGGGGCGTGGCCACGGTATCGTTTCCCTCGGGCTGGACAGCATGGATCCGTGGGCCTGCCCCTGTCAGGCCCGCGCCGCGCAGATCGTCATATCCACGCCCGATCGCCACATACAGGCCGCCGCCGCCCACCGGAACGAAGACATCGGCCGCGTCGGGCGCATCCGCGTGCAACTCATAGGCGATCGTCTTGATCCCCTCCATCGGGCCGGGGCAGATCGCATAGGCGGTGATGAACAGGGTCAGGCCGCGGGCCTCGGCCTCCCTCTCCAGCATCTCAGAGATTGCGCGGCTTTCCTCGGGGTCGATCGTGAATCGGTCGACCCGGTAGACCCGCGCCCCGTAGGCCAGCATCTGGGCCAGTTTGCCCTCGGGCGCATTTTCCGAGACATAGAGCGCGCAATCCATCCCGGCCGAGGCGGCAAAGGCCGCAAGTGCGGCGCCTGTGTTGCCAGAAGAGGTGGCGATGCAGGACGTCGCGCCGCCGCAAAGCGCCTCTCCGATCGCAAGCCCCGCGAACCTGTCCTTGTAGGACCCGGTCGGGTTCAGCTGCTCCATCTTGAAGCGCAGATCGGGGATGCCGGCCTTGGGGCCGATGGACCGGCTCCGCACCAGCGGTGTGAAGCCCTGACCCAGATCAATGGCGCGGTCCAGCCCCGGAACTGGCAGGAAATCCGCATGGCGCAGATATAGGCCGTCGCGCGACATCATGGCTCCCCCGGTTGATACGGGCCAAGCCTAGGGGCGTGGAGAGCGGAACTCAAGCCGGGCGGCTTGGCCGCGGGGCTGAAATGTGCCAGTCTGTTCCAATGATGGACCGGAAGGGCACATGACATGACGCAAGTGACGGTGGCGCCTGTGGGCAGCCTCTGGGCGGGCCTTGGCGAAGGCCCGGTCTGGGACGACGCAGCAGGGCTCTTGCGCTGGATAGATATCCGGCTCTGCCGACTTTACGCCACCGATCTCGCCACCGGCGAGACGATATTCCGCGACCTGCCCGGATCGCCCGGTTGCGCCGCGCTGACGGATGACGGCGCGATCCTTCTGGCGATCGGGCAGGGGCTGTTGGTTATGTCCGCGACAGGTGACCTGCGCCCCGTCGCGGCCTTGCCGCCGGGGATGCCGGGGCGCTTCAACGATGGCAAGCCCGACGCCGCGGGGCGGTTCTGGGTCGGGACGGCGACGGCCGAGGGGCATTTCGATTGCGCCCTGTGGTGCCATGACTCGGGGGCGGGATTCTCGCAGCGGCTGCCGGGCATCTCGATGTCGAATGGCATCGGCTGGAGCCCGGATCGCCGGCGGATGTATTATGTGGATTCCGTGACGCAAAGGCTCGATGCCTTTGCCCATGACCCCGAGACGGGCGCGATCTCGGACCGCCGGGCGATCTGCAGCTTGCCGGGCGATCAGCTGCCCGACGGGCTGTGCGTCGATGCCGAAGGCGGGATCTGGCTGGCCGTCTGGGGGGGCGCCTGCGTGCTTCATCTGTCGCCCGAGGGCCGCGAGCTGGGCCGTGTGACCCTGCCCACGCCATTGGTGACCAGCTGCGCCTTCGGCGGGCCGGCGTATCGGACGCTCTTCATCACCACTGCATCCGAGGATGAGGACGATCCCTATGCGGGACGGCTCTTTGCGGCGGATGTGGGCGTTGCGGGCATGGCGCCCGACCGGGTGCGGTTGCCCTAATCGTCGGGATGGGCGCTGGCCATCAGCAGATCGCCCTGTGATACCCAGCGGCTGCGGCGCAGGAACATGGCGATGCCATCGGCCTCGGCCGGGACGGAGGCCAGAACGCGCCCGTCCAGATCGGTGATGTCGAAACAGATGTCGCCCTTGCGGAGCGGTGCCAGCAGGTCGACCCGGCAATGGCAAAGGCCCGAGACCGGCGCCATGATCGCATGATCCAGATCGCCGCTGCCCGCCACCTGGAGCGGGGCTGGGCCGGGGTCGGGGCGCTGGTCGAGCATCCCAAGATGCGCCATGACTCCGCGCACGCCGTCCTCGTATCGCGACACGATCTCTGGCGGCGGGACTATCCCCCCACCGGCCTCGATATAGATCGAGGGAATGCCCGCATCCTGCGCCTCCGACAGGGTGCGGCCGGGCGGCAGGGGGGCGGGGTGGCGCCACACCACGGGCGCGCCGAAAGCCCGTGCCATGGCACGGGCAGCGCCCCCCGTCGCCGCGGCATCGCCATAGCCCGCGAAGAGCGGGCAATGCACCGGCCCGCCGCCGCTGTGCAGATCGATCAGCGCATCGGCCGGACGGATCACATGCCGCGCGAGCAGCGCGGCCAGAACCTCGGTCGGGCTGCCCTCGGGGTCACCGGGAAAACAGCGCGCGAGGTTGCGCCCGTCGGACGGCGAACACCGGGTCGAGGCGGCAAGCGCCTCGGGATTGGCGGCGGGACACAGGATCAACGTCCCCGCCATCTCGGCGGGGTCGAGGGACTGCATCAGCGCCGACAGCGTCAGCGGCCCTTCCAGCTCGTCACCATGAACCGCGCCGATCAGCGCCAGAACCGGCCCCGCACGCGCGCCCGTCAGGTTAAAGATGCGCAAGGGATGGTCGCGAAGTGCCGTGGCAAGGCGCGTCTCACACAGGCCGGGATTGGTCATTTCGGTGATCTCACGTTTCTGGGGCGCGCGCAGGCGCTTGCGCGATCTGCTACCCGGGTTCAATATGACCTGATGGAACCACATTCCCCACCTGATCCGAAAGCGCAAACATGACCGGTTCCGGTGCGCAGGGCCGTCGCGTGGCCGTCGCCTCGATCATGCAGGAGACGAACACCTTCTCGCCGATCCCCACAACAGTCGCGCTCTTTGAAAGCTACTACATCCACCGGGGCTCCGAAATGCGCGAGGGCTTTGGCGCGTCCCGGGTCGAGATACCCGCCGTTCTCGCCACGCTCGATGCGGCGGGTGTCGAGGCTGTGCCCCTGATCGCGGCCTATGCCGCGGCCGCGGGGCCTATGCAGCGGCCAGATTTCGAACGTCTCGTCTCGGAGATGGAAACCCGGCTTGACGCGGCGGGTCCGGTCGACGGGTTGATCCTTGTGCTGCACGGGGCGTTCGTGATCGAGGATCAGCCGGACGGCGATGGCGAGATCATCGCCCAGATGCGGGCGCGCCTGCCGGACGGGGTGCCGATCGGCGTCTCGCTGGATCTGCACGGGCATGTCACCCCCCTGATGCTTCAGCCCGAGACGTTCCACGTGGGCTATCAATGCTATCCGCATACCGACATGTTCGAGACGGGCGAACGGGTGGCCCGGCTGATGATCGACACGCTCGAGGGTCGGTGCCGCCCGGTCATGGCGCTGGCCAAATGTCCGGTGATCGTGCCCCCTGTCTGCGGACGCACGACCGATGGCCCGATTGCGGAGGTGGCCCGGGCCGCGCGCCGGATGGAGGCCGGTGGGCTTGTCCGCCATGCCTCGATCTTTCCGGTTCAGCCTTGGATCGACGTCCCCGATCTGGGCTTTGCGGCGCTTGTCTGCGCCGACGGCGATCAGGGGGGCGCGCAGGCGGCCGCCGACACGCTGGCACAGATGGTCATGGATATTCACGATGAATTCCCGCTCGGCCTCACGCCGCTTGCGGAGGTGATCCGCATTGCCCATTCGAGCGACGGCATGACCCTTGCCGCCGACACGGGTGACGCGCCCACCGGCGGGGCCGCGGCCGATAACGTGGCGGTTCTGCGCGCGGTGCTGGGGACTGGTGCCGACCGCGAACCGGGCCTTACCCTACTGACGTTGTGCGACCCGCAGGCGGCGGGCCTTGCCCATCAGGCGGGAGTCGACCGGGAGATCGAGGTCGCGCTGGGCCACCGCTTCTCTGTCCTCGATGGTGCGCCCCTGGTCGTGACGGCCAAGGTCATATCGGTTTCTGACGGGCGCTACGTGATGTCCGATGCCGGAGCGCAAGGGCTTGCGATGGACATGGGGCCCACGGCGGTGCTGGGCATCGGGCAGGTCCGCGTTCTTGTCCGCAGTCGCCCCTCGATGGAGTGGGACCGCGCGATGTATCTGTCGCAGGGGCTCGATCCGGCGGCGGCCAGGCTGGTCTTCGTCAAGTCGCCTTCGCATTTCCGGGAGAGTTTCGGCCCGCTTGCCGCGCGTATTCTTCTGGCCGATACGCCGGGGCCGACGCGGGCCGATATCGGGCAATTGCCCTATCGCCGGGTGACACGCCCGCTGTCACCCCTTGATCCGATCTAGGAGGTCCCGATGCGCCTGACCCTTGTGGCGAACCCGCCCGATGACACGAACCTTCGGGTGCTGCGCCAGCTGGGCGTTGAGGAGGCCGTGCATTACGACATGACAGGCCTACCCGAGGATGGCGCAGCACTTGATGCGATCGCGGCCCGATATCGGGGATTCGGCCTGAGATGGACGATCGCGGAATCGGGCCCGCCCATAGACCGAATCGTCATGGGCAAGGATGGCTGGCAGGACCAGACCGAGCGCTACAAGCGCAGCTTGGGCCATCTGGGCAGGCTTGGGGTCGAGGTGGTGGCCTACAACTTCATGCCGCAGGTCTTTGACGATGCGATGGTCGTGCGAACCGCGATGGAACGACAGACTCGGGGCGGGGCGCTGACCAGCGGTTTTCGCGTGGCTGACCTGGCGGCGCTCGACCTGCACCACTACGAAGAGCCGATCCCGCGCGACAGGATGTGGGACAATCTCGAACGGTTCCTGCGCGACGTGATCCCCGCCGCCGAAGCCGCCGGTGTCCGGCTGGCGCTGCATCCCGATGATCCGCCCCTGCCGGAAATGTGCGGGCTTCAGCGGATTGCCGGGAGCGTCGAGAATTTCGACCGCATCCTCGGGATATCGCCGAGCCCGGCCAATGCCATGACCTTCTGCATGGGCTGTTTCGCGGAGGCCGGCCACGATATCCCGGCGCTGGTGCGCCGCTGGCAGGGACGGATCGGTTTCGTCCATGTGCGCGACATCCGCGGCAGTTGGGACGATTTCATCGAGACATTTCCCGACGACGGGCAGACCGATCTGTTCGCGGTGTTCCGGGCCCTTGTCGAGACGGGCTATGACGGCCCGATCCGCAGTGATCACGCGCCGCTTCTGGCCTGCGACGACGGCGCCAACGACGGCTATGCGATGAGCGGACATATCTTTGCACTCGGCTATCTTCGGGGGCTTGCCGATGCGGCCGTTCGCGAAGGTCAGGCAACGGGTGTTTAGGGCTTGAACGGGGGGGCGATTCCGCCCAGTCTTCGCATGTCATCCGATGGGCCAACCGCCAGATGATGACATCTGCCAACCGGGAGGACACGACATGAAAGATCGCCTCGAGACTCTGAAAACCTGCGCCGAAGAGCTGTATTCCGCCGTGATCTGCGACACGCTCGACAGCATGGGACTGCGGCGGCAGGCGCTCGATCCCGGGCTTCGCGCGGTGGGCGAGGGCATGTCGATCGCGGGGTTCGCCCGGGTCGGGATCTACATGCCGATCTATCACGACGACGAGACCGTGAATGTTTACGAGCACGAGATCACGCTTGTCGACAGCCTTCAACCCGGGGAGGTGCCCGTCATCTCGTGCAACGCCAACCTTGGCATCGCGCCCTGGGGCGAATTGCTGTCGACGCGCGCGCAGTACCTGCAAAGCCCGGGCTGCATCACCGATGGCTGCGTCCGCGACGTGAGGCAGATCCGCGAGATGGGCTATCCCGTCTTTTCGGGTGGCACCAACCCCGTCGATACCAAGTACCGGGGCAAGATGATGTGGCTTGACGTGCCCTGCGTCATCGGCGGTGTGACGGTCAATTCCGGCGATCTTGTCGTGGCCGATATCGACGGGATCGTCTTCGTTCCGGCGGACAGGATCGACGAGGTCATGGAGGGCGCGCTGTCCAAAGTGCGTTCCGAAAACACGGTGCGGGAGGAGCTTCGCGCAGGCCACAGCCTCGCCGAGGTCTTCGAGCGGCACGGGATCCTCTAGCCGGGGGCCGCGCCTCAGGACCGCCGGTAGAGCCTGAGAGACAGAGGCATCAGGATCAGCGCCAGAACGGCCGGCGCCAGAAGCGCCAGACCGACGGCGCCTGCCGTGACGGTCCCGTCCATCGGTACCTTCAGAGCAAACCTGCTTGAGGCGGATATGTCGGTTTCGTAGCCTCGCCCAATGACCAAACCTGATCCGTTTCGCTATTTCAAAACGAGCCGCGAGATTATCCGCCTGGCAGTGATGCTGTATGTGCGGCTCTGTCAGAGGAACTTTGCTTGAGGCGGGGCAGGGCGCCGTTTAGCTTCCGGGGATGTCGAAACGCTCCCCCTTCAAGTACTTCAAGACCAGCCCCGAGATCATCCGCCTGGCAGTGATGCTCTATGTCCGGTTCC
>JAURML010000086.1 GCA_030830695.1 Caenibius sp.
ATGTTGACGTCGATGATCTGCGCGCCGTTTTCCACCTGCTGGCGCGCGACTTCCACGGCGGCGGCATAATCGCCCGCCAGGATCAGCTTCTTGAACGCCACCGATCCAGTGACGTTGGTGCGCTCGCCAATATTGACGAACAGGGCGGTTCCGGCAACGCTCATCAGGCTGCAATCGTATAGGGCTCAAGCCCCGCCAGCTGCGTTTTCACGCCAAGCTGCGGAATGCGGCGCGGCGGCAGGTCCGCAACCGCCCTGGCAACGGCCGCGATATGCGCGGGCGTCGTGCCGCAGCAGCCGCCGACCATGTTGACCAGCCCGTCATCCACCCACTCGCGGATCAACGCGGCGGTCCTTTCCGGCAGTTCGTCATACTGGCCAAGTTCGTTGGGCAGGCCGGCATTTGGATAGGCAAGGATCAGCGCGTCAGTATCCTTGGCCAGTTCCGCCAGATAGGGTCGCAGCTTGTCTGCCCCGAAGGCGCAATTGGCACCGATGGTCAGCGGCTTGAGATGGCGCAGCGTATACCAGAAGGCCATGATCGTATGGCCGGACAGGTTGCGCCCGCTCATGTCCGTGATCGTGAAGCTCAGCATCAGCGGCACTGCGCGTCCGGCGGCAGCTTCCGCTTCGCGCGCGGCCATGCCCGCTGCCTTGGCGTTGAGCGTGTCGAAACAGGTTTCGACCAGCAGGAAATCCACCCCGCCTTCGATCAGCGCATCGCATTGTTCGCGATAGGTGGCTTTCAGCGTGTCGAAATCCACTTCACGGAAGCCCGGATCGTTGACATCGGGCGACAGCGAAAGCGTTTTGTTGGTCGGCCCGATGGAGCCCGCCACGAAGCGGCGGCGACCATCGCGCGCCTGCGCCGCAGCGCATGCGTCGCGCGCCAGTTTCGCGGCGGCAAGATTAATGTCGCGCACCAGATGTTCACAGCCATAATCGGCCAGCGCAATGCGGGTGGAACTGAAAGTGTTGGTTTCGATCATGTCCGCCCCGGCATCGAGATAGGCGGCGTGAATCGCGCCGATCACGTCTGGCCGGGTCAGGCACAGCAGGTCATTATTGCCCTTCTGGTCGCGCGGCAGGTCCAGATCGCCCCGGTAATCGCCCTCTTGCAGCGCATAGTTCTGGATCGAGGTGCCATAGCCCCCGTCAAAGACCAGGATACGTTCCGCCGCAGCGGCGCGAAAATCACCTTCTGCGCTCATCACGCCTCCTTCGGGCGAACGCCCAGCAGATGGCAGATGGCATAGGTCAGCTCCGCCCGGTTGAGCGTGTAGAAATGAAGATTGTCGACCCCACCGGCGCAAAGGCGGCGGGCAAGTTCTGCCGCCAGCGTGGCGGACACGAGCTGGCGCGCCTGCGGGTGATCGTCCAGCCCGGTGAACTGGTCCGCCAGCCAGCCAGGGATTGCCGTGCCGCACAGCCCGCTCATCCGCTGAACGGCGGCAAAGCTGGCGATCGGCATGATGCCCGGCACGATTTCCGCGCCGATCCCGGCAGCGGCGGCATCGTCGCGGAACCGGAAAAACGTGTCCGGTTCAAAAAAGAACTGAGTGATCGCACGGGTCGCACCCGCATCGAGCTTGCGCTTCAGATTGTCGAGATCCTCGGCCCGGCCCGGCGAATCCGGGTGGCATTCGGGATAGGCAGCCACCGAAATCTCGAACGGGGCGATGGCTTTCAACCCGGCCACCAGTTCGGCCGCATTGGCGTAGCCATGGGGATGCGGGATAAACGGTGTGCCGGGGCCTGCAGGCGCGTCGCCGCGCAGGGCGACGATGTGGCGCACCCCCGCCTCCCAATATGCGCGGGCGACTTCGTCCACTTGTGCACGCGAGGCTTCAACGCAGGTCAGATGAGCGGCAGCGGGAATGGCCGTTTCACGCGCGATCCGGGCGACCGTGGCATGTGTGCGTTCGCGCGTGGTGCCCCCGGCGCCGTATGTGACGGAAACGAAGCGCGGGCCGAGCGGCGCCAGTTCGGTGATCGCATCCCACAGCTGCGCTTCCATCTTCTCGCTCTTGGGCGGGAAGAATTCGAAGGACACACCGACATGATCGGGCACCCCCGCAAAGAGCGGTGCGCTCTGTGCGGCGCGGGTTTCGCGCTCCCTGTCAGTTTGGGTCATGGCTTGGGCCGGTCCGTTCGTCAGTCTGCAATGCAATTTGTGTGCGCCTCTGCCCGTCTCAGCCGCCAGCGTCAATTCGCTTGCGCCATTCGCCAGCGGCAAGACGGCGCGTTTGCCTCATGACGCAGCTCTGCTACAAGTCGCGGCCTGCCGGGCTCTGGCTCCGGCACCCGTTTCGCGATCACGAAAGGAACCCTCATGAAAAAGATCATCGCCGCCGCCATGCTGTCGTCCGCGCTGCTGGCGCTTTCCGCCTGCGGCAGCTCGGACAGCGCTTCGGAAAAGGCTGAGGCCGATACGGTCGAAATTCCGGCGGATGAAGCCATGAGCGCCGATGTCCAGGCGCCGGTTGCAGATGACGAAGGCACCTCCGAATCGGCTGACGATGCGAGCGAAGGCGAAGAAGCGAGTGCTGACGGGGAAGACCCGGTGGCCGCCGCTGCCAAGGCAGCCGAAGCCGCTGCGGCTGATGCAGCCGCAGCCGCTTCCGCACCCACGACAGAGTAATCCGGCCATGAAGACCCCGTCCGGCCTTTGGCTGATCGCAATGCTTGCGCTGACCGCCTGTCAGCAGAGCGACAGCGATCCCGGGCCGGGCGGCGTCACTCTTGGCGAAGCGCGCGCCCTGGACGAAGCCGCCGAAATGATCGAGCAGCATCGCCCCCCCGCAAGCCTGCTTGACAAGGCTGCGCCGGACCAGCCGGCAGCGGCGCCCCAGGCGTCAGGATCCCGATAGGCCAGCGTCAGCGCGCGGCCAGCCAGCCGATCGCCAGCGCCCCGATCGCGATGCGATACCAGGCGAAGGGCGCGAAGCCGTGGCGGCTGACATAGGCGACGAAGGCGCGGATCACGACCAGCGCGACGATGAAGGAGACGATGAAGCCCACCGCGATCTCGCCCCAGCCAACCCCGCCCGATCCGCTGGCCATGGCATCCCAGTTATCCGCCAGTTCCAGCGTCGATGCGCCGATCATCGTCGGCACGGCGAGAAAGAATGAAAATTCCGCGGCCGTCTTGCGCCCCACCCCCATCGCCAGCGCGCCCATGATCGTCGCGCCGGAACGGCTGACGCCGGGCACCATCGCCAGACACTGGGCAAAGCCGACCCCGACGGCCTGCTTCAGCGGGAGTTCGCCCACCCCAACATCCGCGCCCGGACGGGCGACTTTCTCGATCGCCAGAATCGCGATCCCGCCCGCGATCAGCGCCCAGCCGACAATCGAGGGGCTACCCAGCATGATGTCGATCTGGTCCTTGAGGGCAAGGCCGAGCACCGCCGAGGGAAGGAAGGCGACCAGGATATTGCGCAGAAAGGCGAGCGAGCGTTTTTCCGCCCGCAATATGCCCAGGCCCGCCTCCCAGAATGTGCGACAGTATTGCACCACCACCGCCAGAATCGCGCCAAGCTGAATCACGACATTGAAAAGCGCCCATTGATGCGCGTCATAGCCGAACAGTTCCGTCGCGAGGATGAGATGCCCGGTCGAAGAGACCGGGATAAACTCGGTCAGTCCTTCGACAATGCCGAGCAGAATGGCGGTGAGGGTCTGGTCCATAACAACTGGCGCAGGGTGAAGGCGGGCGCCGCGCGGATGTCAAGAATCCGCCAGGCCCCCCGCCCGCTTATCACCAGATGCGCACCCGTTCTTCGGGCGGAAGATACAGAGCATCGCCCGGCTTGACGCCAAAGGCATCATACCAGGCGTCCATGTTGCGGACCACGCCGTTGACGCGAAACTGCTCGGGCGAATGGGGATCGGTCACCAGCCGCTGGCGCAGATTGTCCTCGCGATTGGCCGCCCGCCAGACCTGCGCCCAGGCCAGGAAAAAGCGCTGTTCGCCGGTGAAACCGTCAATCACCGGTGCCTCTTTCCCGCCCAGCGCCATGCGATAAGCTCGCAGGGCAAGGCTGAGACCGGCCAGATCGCCGATATTTTCGCCCAGCGTCAGCCGCCCGTTGACGCAGGTCTTGCCATCGTCGAGCGGACACATCCGGTCATATTGCGCGGCAAGTTTGGCACCCAGCGCGGCAAAGGCCTTGCCGTCAGCCTCGCTCCACCAGTCGCGCAGCATGCCGGTGCCGTCCGACTTGGCCCCCTGATCGTCAAACCCGTGGCCGATCTCGTGCCCGATCACCGCGCCGATCGCCCCGTAATTGACCGCCATATCCGCCTGCGCGTTGAAGAAGGGCGGCTGCAGGATACCCGCCGGGAAGACGATCTCGTTCGTGGTCGGGTTGTAATAGGCGTTGACCGTCTGGGGCAGCATGAACCATTCGCTGCGGTCGACCGGCCCGCCCAGCTTCGCCAGATCGTCCCGCCAGCCCCATGTCCCTGCGGCCACGCCATTTTCCAGCGGCTTGTCCGGCGCGATCTGAAGCCCGTCATAGGTCTTGAACTTGTCAGGATAGCCGATCTTGGTGGTGAACAGCGCCAGCTTGCCTTCGGCTTCCGCCTTGGTCGCGTCGCTCATCCATGCATTTTCAGCGAGGCTTTGCGCCATCGCCTTGCGCAGATTGCTGACCAGCGCATCCATGGCGGCCTTGTTTTCCGGCGGAAAATAGCGTGTGACATAAGACTGGCCCAGCGCTTCGCCCAATTGCCCTTCGACTTTGTCTATCGCCCGTTTCCAGCGCGGTCGCTGTTCCTGCGTGCCGCGCAGCGTGCGTCCGAAGAAATCGAAGGCGGCATCGTCAATCTCGCGTGGCAACACGTCGGAATTGCCGGACAGGAACCGCACCGCCATCCATGCCTGGATGGTTGCCAGCGGCGTTTCTTCGAGCAGCTTCATCATCGCCGGGAAGCCACCGCCGATCTTGGCCAGATCCTCGGCCGAAAGGCCCAGCTCTTTCGCCTTTTCCGCGCTTGGCGGGATCTGGGGCACGACGAACCGGTTAACCTCGCCCAGCCCCGAAACCGCCAGCATGGTGTCGAGCGGCACGACCCCGGCCAGCTGCGACACTTCAGCGCGAGTCAGCTCGTTATAGGTCAGGTCGCGATTGCGCGCGACCGCCCGGTCCCACGCCAGCCGCGCGAAACTGTCTTCAAATGCATAGACCGTGCGCGCCACCCCATCCGGGTCGGCATAACCGGCCTTGCCCAGCAGAAAGGCCATATAGGCCCGGTATTTCGACTGGATCTCGCGCGATTTGTCATCGGTCTTCAGATAATAGTCACGATCAGGCAGGCCCATCGCGCCCGCGCCAAGCCCGACGGTGTAGCGATCGGGTTGCTTCTGGTCGACCATCACCCAGGCCCCGATGGGCGATGGATAGCCTGGCTTTCCAAACAGCACGGCCAGTTCGTCCAGCGACTTCGCCTGATAGATCGCACTCAGATAGGGCCACGCCGGGGCAAGGCCCGCAGCATCAATCGCGCGCTGATCGAGATAGGCTCGGTAGGAATCGACAATCCGCTGTTCCAGCGATCCCGGCGCATGGCGTTGAGCCACCAGTTCATCGACCAGTGCGCGCACGTCGGCCTGCGACTTTTCATTGAGCATGGTGAAGGCACCATAGCGCCCATGTTCGGCGGGAATCGGATTTTCCGCGATCCAGCGGCGATTGACATAAGCGAAGAAATCATCGCCGGGCCGGATCGCCGGGTCGAGCCCTGCGGTATCGATCCCCCAGTCGCCGAAATGCATCTGCGGGGGCAGGGCCGCTTCTGTCGTTTCGGGTGCCGCCTCCTGCGCGTGCACGGAAATCGCCGGGGCAAGCGCCACCAGCGCGGCGAAGAGAGTCAGCATGGGTCTGGTCATGGTTGCACTCCTTGGCGAGACAATCTGAACGGACGGTGAGCGCGGGCCTGGTGCAGAGACCGACACCGCGGCTTCAATCGGCCTGATCGAACTGCAGCCGGGCGAGACGCGCATAAAGCCCGTCTGCCGCGCTGAGCGAGGCATGCGTGCCCTGTTCGACGATCCGCCCTGCCTCCATCACTACAATCCGGTCGGCGGCGCGCACGGTGGCCAGACGATGCGCGATGACGAGCGTGGTGCGATGTTCCATCAGCCGGTCAAGCGCCTGCTGCACAAGTTGTTCGCTCTCCGCGTCCAGCGCGCTGGTCGCTTCGTCCAGCAGCAGGATCGGCGCGTCGCGCAACAGGGCGCGGGCGATCGCCACCCGCTGGCGCTGCCCGCCGGACAGGCGGGCGCCGCTTTCGCCAAGGAAGGTGTCCAGCCCTTCAGGCAGGGCGCGCAGGAACGAGGCGGCATTGGCCGCTTCGGCAGCCTGCCAGATCTCGTCATCCGCCGCGTCCCACTTACCATAGCGCAGATTGTCGCGGGCGCTGGCGGCAAACAGGGTGCCTTCCTGCGGAACGAAGGCGATGCGCTGGCGAATCGCGGCCGGGTCCGCGCTGGTGAGCGGGACGCCATCAAGGCGGATCGTCCCCGCCTGCGGATCGTAGAATCGTTCCGCGAGCTGGAAAATGGTGGATTTGCCTGCACCCGAAGGGCCGACAATGGCCACCGTCTCGCCCGGCTCGACGACCAGCGTGAAATCGTCCAGCGCGGCCGTTTCAAGCCGGGTCGGATAACGGAAAGTGACATTCTGGAACGACAGCGCGCCGCGCGGCGGTTCGGGAAGGGTCTGCGGGCGGGCGGGTGCCGCAATATCGGGACGGGCGGTCAGCAATTCGCTGAGACGGCTGGCCGCGCCCGCCCCGCGCAGCAAATCGCCATAGGTTTCGGTAAGCGCGCCGAATGCGCCCGCGACCAGCGCCGAGGTGATGATGAATGCGGCAATGGTGCCGCCGCTGATCTCGCCACTGGCCACGCCAAGCGCGCCGCGCCAGATGAGAAGGGTGATGGTGCCGAACACCACGGCGATGACAATCGCGGTCATCAGCGCGCGGATCAGGATGCGCCGCCGGGCAGTGTTGAAGCTGCGCTCCACAGCAGCGGCAAAGCGTTCTTCCTCGCGCCGTTCCTGATTGAAGCCCTGCACGATCTTCATCGCGCCAAGCACTTCGGCAATCATCGCGCCGACGTCAGCAATGCGGTCCTGGCTGCTGCGCGAGGCGCGGCGCAGACGCCGACCGAAGAGTGACAGCGGCAGGACCACCAGCGGAATGCCGATGATCAGGCCCAGTGCCAGCCGCGGCGCCAGTGCGAAGAGATAAGCCGTGCCGCCGATGGCGAGGATGAGGTTGCGCAGGGCAATGGAAATCGTGCTGCCCACCACCTGTTCGATGATGGTGGTGTCTGCCGTCATGCGCGAGGCGATCTCGCCGGGGCTGTTTTCTTCAAAAAAGCCGGGTGAGAGCCGCAGCAGGTTCTGTTGCACCTGCCTGCGGATATCAGCCACGACGCGTTCGCCCAGCCAGGATACGAAATAGAAGCGGAAGGCCGTGCCGATCGCCAGTACGCCCACGATCAGCAGCAGATACTGGAACCAGCGCCCGATATCGTGCGGATCGCCACCTGCGGCAAAACCCCGGTCAATGATCAGCTTGAACCCTGACGGGATGGCCAGCGTGGCTGTGGCCGTAACCGTGAGCGCGAGCAGCGCCATCGCCACCGTCCCGGGATAGGCCAGTGCGGCACGCGCGATCATCGCCAGCGGGCGCATGTCGCGCGAGGCGGGCGCTTCGCCCGCCACGGGTTCGCGGCGGGATCGCGCAAACATGCGGCGGCGGCTGCCGTTCTGGGGTGCAGGGGTGTCCATCTGGCGCGGGCCACTTAGGCCGTGACGCGCCGTGACGCAACGCCAGACCGAATTTGAAATGAACCGATTGTCCCGAAATCTTCACAGCTCCAGTTGCTGTTGCATTGCAACAACGCCCGGTTCGGTGCAAAGTGTGCAGTCCGGGTGGCTTGCCCTATCCTGTTTGATTTGGGGATTTATCTTGCTTTACAATGCCTTCGAAATGCAGCGCGCCGTTCTTCGCGGTGCCAGCGCCTGGGCCACGGTAGGCGCAGAGATACTTTCGAACCCGCGTCTGGCGATCGGCTATCTCGGCCTTGGCCCGGTTCTGGCCTCCGCGCTCGACGTTTTCGCACATGCCACCGCCCCGCGCCGCAAGCCGGAGTTCGGAATCGATCATGTTACGGTCGACGGCGTCGAACATCGGGTGCACGAAACGGTCGCGCTGACCAAACCGTTCGGTTCGCTGCGGCATTTCACGCATGAAGGCCTGCCCGCCAATGCCCCCCGGCTGCTGGTCGTGGCCCCGATGAGCGGCCATTACGCGACCCTGCTGCGCGGCACGGTTGAACGCATGCTGGAACATGCCGAAGTCTATGTGACGGACTGGGCCGACGCCAAGATGGTGCCCCTGAAAGAAGGCCAGTTCGATCTTGACGACTATATCGATTATCTGGTCGAGTTCCTCGCCTTTATCGGGCCGGGCGCTCATATGACTGCGGTGTGCCAGCCTTCGGTTCCCGCCCTTGCCGCCACGGCGGTGATGGCTGCGGAAAAACACCCTTGCCGCCCTGCCACGCTGACCATGATGGGTGGGCCGATTGACACGCGCAAGGCGCCGACCACGGTCAATGAACTGGCCATGCAGCGCCCGCTCAGCTGGTTCAAGGGCAACGTCATCGCCACCGTGCCGATGCATTATCCGGGCGCCGGACGGAAGGTTTACCCCGGCTTCATGCAGCTCGCCAGCTTCATGTCGATGAATCTCGGCAATCACATCATGAGCCATTACGAGATGTTCAAGCATCTGGTGGTGGGCGATGATGAAAGCGCTGATGCGACCAAGGAATTCTACGACGAATATCTCTCGGTCTGCGACATGACGGCGGAATTCTACCTCCAGACGGTCGAACTGGTTTTCCAGAAGCATTCGCTGCCCAAAGGCACCTTCATGCATCGCGGCAAGAAGGTGGATCTGGGCGCGATCACTGACACCGCCATTCTCGCGGTTGAAGGCGAACGGGACGATATTTCCGGCATCGGCCAGACCAGGGCGGCGCTGACCCTGGCAACCGGCCTGCCGGACGAGATGAAGCAATATCATCTCGCCAAAACGGTCGGCCATTACGGCATTTTCAACGGCAGCAAGTGGCGCACGTCAATCGCGCCGGTGCTTGAGGACTGGATGCGCCGCCACGCCCGCCGTCAGCTGCGGGCAGTCGCCTGACCGGGACGGTGCAGCCTCTCGGGCAGGTGCTGGTTGATCCAGCGCTGAGCAGGCTTTTCGACGCCGTGATAAAGCGCGGCTGACGCGGCCAGCACCAGCAGTAGATAGCCGGCCAGCTGCGCCCAGCCCATCCGCAGGCTGGCATCGACGAAGGCGATCTTGAACAGCACCAGCAGGAAGAAATGCACCAGATAGGTTGAATAGCTGACTTCGCCCAGCCAGTGCGGCAGCGGGCGGGACAGCACGCGATCGACCGGCCCGCGATCCAGCGCCAGAGCCAGCAGCAGCGCCGCGAACAGCGCGGGGACGAAGGCGCTTTCACCGGGCCGGGCCAGCATCCCCGCAGCCAGCACGGCCAGCACCGCAAGCCGGCAGCGCGAAGGCGCCGCTGGCAGATCGCGCCAGCGTTGCCACAGGGCGCACAGCACCGTGCCCGCCGTAAATTCGAAGATGCAGCG
>JAURML010000087.1 GCA_030830695.1 Caenibius sp.
GATGAACCGGCTGACCCGCACCCAGTCCAAACTGGCCAGCGCCGCCTGAATGGCAGGCGGCTGATCGCTATTCTTCGCCGTGACCGAGCGCCATGTAATCGGCGCTTTGCATCTCTTTTAACCGGCTGACCGTGCGCTCGAACTCGAAGCTGCCATCGCCCGCCTTGTACAACCCTTCTGGCGATGCGTCGGCGGCAACCACCAGCTTGACCTTGTTTTCATACAGGGCGTCAATCAAGGTAACGAAACGCGCGGCCTGGTTGCGCTCATCCGGGCCCATGACGGGAATGCCGACGATAATGAGCGTGTGATAGGCCCGGGCGATGGCCAGATAATCGGCCGCACCCAGCGGTTGATCGCATAGTCGTTTGAAGCTGAAAACGGCCACGCCCTTGAGACTCTTGGGCACGAACAGTTCCCGCCCCGCGCCTCCCGCAATTTCACCTGACGGGACATGAACGCGGTCTTCCGGCGGATAGTCAGTCAATCGGAAAAAGGCTTCGCTGACTGCGGCGGTCGCCGCATCGCCCAGCGGCATGTGCCAGGTTTCCACCCCGGCCAGCCGTTGCAGACGGTAGTCGACCGGACCGTTCAGCGTCAGCACGTCCAGCTCGCCTTCTATCAGGCTTATGAATGGCAGAAAATGTTCTCGATTCAGGCCGTTCTTGTAGAGTTCGGATGGCATCCGGTTCGAAGTGGTGACGATGGTGACGCCTTCGTCCACGATCAGCGCCGTGAACAGGCGGCTCATGATCATGGCGTCGGCGCTGTTGTTCACCACCATCTCGTCAAAGGCGAGACAGCGTAAACCCTGAGCCAGCGCGGAAGCGACCTGGGGGATCGGGTCGCCGCTTTCAGTCTTGCGGGCATCGCGCAGGCGCGCATGCACTTCCAGCATGAAGCCGTGAAAATGGGTGCGGCGCTTTTCCGAAATGGCCAGCGTGTCGTGGAACAGGTCCATCAGCATGCTTTTCCCGCGCCCCACGCCGCCCCACATATAGACGCCGCGCGCGCGGACAGCTTTGGCCTTGCCCTTGCCGAGCAGGCGACCGATCAGCCCCCCGCCAGGTGCGGTGCTTTCCAGTTCCTTCTGCAATTGGGCGAGGCGCTGTGCGGCTGCTGCCTGTTCAGGGTCAGAACGAAGTTCCCCTGCAGCAACCATTGCTTCATAGCGGGCGATCAGGCCGGTCATCGCTTGGGAAACTTGCGCAGAGTGCCGGCATAGGAAGCAACTTTCCGTCCTTCCTGTTCGATCAGGCCGCGCATGAAAGCCATGCGTCCGGTTTCATCGAGAATTTCGACCACTGCGTCCAGGGGCGTCTCGATCTGTGCACCGCTGATGAACTGGCTGGACATGTCGAGCGTGACCGAACCTTTGGCGTCGCTGTCGCGCATTAGACGCAGTCCGGCAAAGAGGCTGATGTCCGCGAGCGCAAGCAGCACGCCGCCGTGGACGAATTTGCACGACACATTGGCGTGGCGTCGTTCCGGGAACATGCGGACGCGACATTTTGCGCCATCTTCAACCCGGGCGATGAGCGGTGCCATCACCTGTGCGTTGAACAGCGAGGGGTCGCTCAACCCCCAACGAAGCCAGCCCGGATTGTCAGGATCGGCTTCCGCGATGAAGGTCGCAGATGTCGGATTCACGCTCAAACGTGCCGTTCTGCCTGCATTTTCTTGATTTCGCCAATCGCCTTTGCCGGGGACAGGCCCTTGGGACAGACATTTGCGCAGTTCATGATCGTGTGGCAGCGATAGAGGCGGAAGGGATCTTCCAGCTCGTCCAGCCGTTCGCCCGTCATTTCGTCGCGGCTGTCAGCGAGCCAGCGGTAAGCCTGAAGCAGAATTGCCGGGCCAAGGAACTTGTCCGAATTCCACCAGTAGCTGGGGCATGAAGTGGAGCAGCACGCGCACAGGATGCACTCATAGAGGCCGTCCAGCTTCTCGCGCTGTTCCGGGCTCTGCAACCGTTCCTTGCCCGAAGGCGTGGTGGACACGGTCTGCAGCCAGGGCCTGATGGATGCGTATTGCGCATAGAAATGAGTGAAGTCGGGAACAAGATCCTTGATGACTTCCATATGCGGCAGCGGCGTGATGCGAATTTCACCGGGCAGATCGTCAATCGCGGTGGTGCAGGCCAGGCCGTTGCGACCGTTCATGTTCATTGCGCAGGAACCGCAGATGCCTTCGCGGCAGGAGCGCCGGAAAGTCAGCGTCGGATCCTGTTCGTTCTTCATCTTGATCAGCGCGTCGAGCACCATCGGCCCGCAATTATCGAGATCGATCTCGAAAATGTCGTAGCGCGGGTTTTCACCGCTGTCCGGATCATAGCGATAGACCTTGAACTTCCTGACGCGGCTCGCTCCATCGGCGGTGTGCGTCCGGCCCTTGCCGGTGATCTTGCTGTTCTTGGGAAGGGTGAAAGTGGCCATGAATCAATCCTGCTGCGATGCAATAGGCGGTAACCGTCGCTCTCTAACGAATTCGGCGGCGGGGGCAAGCGTGAGCGCTCGCGCGCCGTTGTTTGCATCACCGCCTTGATACGATAGTCTGCAAAAGACAAGGGCGGATTGGGAAGGACAGAAGGATGGGAATCGCAAGCTGGTATGACGAACATGTCGTGCCGCGCATCATCAAGCTCGGCTGCGGCCAGAAGGGCATTGCGGACCGGCGCGCGCAGGTGGTGCCGCGGGCGCGCGGGCGCGTGTTCGAGATCGGATGCGGGGGAGGGATGAACCAGCCGCTATACGATCCGCAGCAGGTCACCGGCTTCGCGGGGATCGATCCGTCCGGAAAACTGCTCGATTACGCGCGCGAACAGGCCGCGCGCAAGGGCTGGCAAGCTGACATCAGGCAGGGGTTCGGGGAGAATATCCCCTTTGCCGACGAGGAATTCGATACGGTCGTCTGCACTTACACGCTCTGCTCTGTGGATAATAATGTCCAGGTCCTGTCGGAACTGCGGCGCATCCTGAAACCGGGCGGTCTGTTCCTGTTTCTTGAGCACGGGCGCGCGCCTGATCCCGGCGTTCAGCGCTGGCAGGAACGGGTCGAGCCGATATGGAAACGGCTGATGGGCGGGTGCCATCTGACCCGGCCGATTACTGAAGCGGTGCGCGACGCGGGCTTTTCGGTCACGCCGATCGATCAGGGTTACATGAAAGGCATGCCCCGGATCGCCAGCTGGATGGAATGGGGTGAGGCCGTGAAAAGCGACTGAAAGCTGCACCCCGCTCCTCGCATAAGTTAGTGCGAGGAGCGGAGCCGCAAGCTTAAGTTCGGTTCGTCAGTCGCCGAAGGTACGCTGCCACCAGCCGCGACGCGGGCCTTGGCCGTCATCACTTTCGGCGTCATCGCGTGCGGGCTCATCATTGGCTGGTGTCGGTTCGTGCAGTTCAGCCACTGTCGGCGCTGCCGCAGGTGCCTCTTCCGCAACTGGCAGGGCCGGTTCCACAGACGCCATATCCGCAACCGGGGCCGGGCTTTCGTCAGCCGCCGCGTCCGCCTTCTTGCGGCGGGTCCGCTTCGGCTTTGGCGCGTCTTCCTCCGTTTCCGTGCTTTCGTCCGCGCTGACAGTTTCGATTGCCTCTGCCTTCTTGCGCCGGGTGCGCTTGGCTTTGGGCTCGGGTGTTACCTCTTCAATTTCGGCAGCTGTGGCGTCAGTGCCGGATGTCTCCTCGACCGGCGTTTCAGTCGCCTTGCGCCGGGTACGCCTGGCCTTGGGCTTCGGCTCTTCGGCAATCTCGGCGGCTGCCGCGTGGTCGGAATCATCGTCAGGCGCAATCGCTTCGGACACGGCACCATCTGCCGGTTCATCCGCTATGACGGTATTGGCGTCATCGGCGGCTTCGAAGCCGTTTTCGGGTTTGCGACGGCCACGACCACCGCGCCGGCGGCGCTTGCGTGGCGCTTCATCGCCGTTTTCGGCCCGCGCGTCAGTGGCTTCATCGCCATTTTCCTGATCAGCGCCCGGAGCGTCTTCGGCATCGTCCGAGTCGCGTTCCTGTGCCTCGCCCTCGTCCTGACGGTCACCGCGCTTGCGGCCACGCCCGCCCCGGCGCCGACGCCGCTTCTTGCGGGCGCCATCATCGTCGCCGTTGTTGGCGAAGCCATCATCCCGACCTTCGCCGTCGCCTTCGTCGTCTTCATCTTCCTCAAACGGAAGATCGTCTTCTTCAACCATTAGCGGGGCGAAAGTCGGCACCTTTTCCGGCCGGGGGCCGGAACTGGCGACGCGCATCTTTGCGCCTTCGTTTTCACCTTCGGGAATGACTTCGACGGTCACGCCATAGAGGTCTTCGATCTGCGCAAGATCAGTGCGTTTGGAGTTGAGCAGATAGATTGCCGCTTCGGTTGAGGCATAGAGCGTGATCGTGCTGCCCTTGCCGCGTCCCGCCTCGTCCTCAATCAGGCGCAGGGCGGCCAGACCGGCGCTGGAAGCGGTGCGGACTAGCCCGGTGCCGTCGCAATGGGGGCAGCCGCGGGTCGTCGCTTCAAGCACACCGGTGCGCAGGCGCTGGCGGCTCATTTCCATCAGGCCGAAGCTGGAAATGCGGCCGACCTGGATACGGGCGCGGTCGTTTTTCAGCGCGTCTTTCATTGCCTTCTCGACCTTGCGGACATTCGATCCGTAATCCATGTCAATGAAGTCGATCACTACCAGCCCGGCCATGTCGCGCAGGCGCAGCTGGCGCGCGATTTCGCGTGCCGCCTCCAGATTGGTGTTGAGCGCGGTCTGTTCGATGCCGTGTTCCTTGGTGGAACGGCCAGAGTTGATGTCGATCGAAACCAGCGCTTCGGTGGGATTTATGACGAGATAGCCGCCGGATTTGAGCTGCACCATCGGATCGTACATAGCCGAAAGCTGATCTTCTGCGCCATAACGCTGGAACAGCGGGACGGGATCGGCATATTGCTTCACCCGCCTGGCGTGGCTGGGCATCAGCAGCTTCATGAATTCGCGCGCGGCCCGGTAGCCTTCCTCGCCTTCGACCACGACATCCTCGATCTCGCGATTGTAGATGTCGCGGATGGCCCGCTTGATCAGATCACTGTCGGAATGGATCAGGGCGGGTGCCGTCGATTTCAGGGTGTTTTCGCGGATCTCGTCCCATAACCGGGCGAGGTAATCGAAGTCGCGCTTGATCTCGGTCTTGGTGCGCTGAAGCCCGGCAGTGCGCACGATGCAGCCCATGCTCTTGGGCAGGTTCATCTCGGAGACGATCTGCTTCAGCCGCTTGCGATCTGAAACGGAATTGATCTTGCGCGAAATGCCGCCGCCATGCGTGGAATTGGGCATCAGCACGCAATAGCGGCCAGCCAGGCTGAGGTAAGTGGTCAGCGCGGCACCCTTGTTGCCGCGTTCTTCCTTGACGACCTGAACGAGCAGTACCTGGCGCCGCTGGATGACGTCCTGAATCTTGTAACGGCGGCGCAGTGCCATCCGTTTGGCGCGGATTTCCTCGGCCTGCTTGGAACGGGCGCGGCCCTGCTGGCGGCGGCGACCGCGACGCGGGCGGCTCTTGTCATCGCCATTTTCGTCGCTGTCGGCGTCATCTGCGTCCGCGTCATCAGTTTCGCGGTCCGCGTCGTCTTCGCTGTCGTCGTCATTGTCGTCGAAACCATTTTCGACGTGCCCGCCTTCGATGGTGGCGACATGGTCCACATCATCGGAATCGACTTCGGTCAGTTCGCCAAGGCCACCGCCCATATCTTCGCTATGGTCGTGATCCTCGATCCGGTCGAGGGCACTTTCGCCATAGTCGCTCTCGTCATCCTCGACAGCACGCAGCGCGGCCTCTTCTTCCGCCGCAGCCGCCTCTTCGGCGAGCAGGGCTTCGCGATCCTCTTTCGGGATCTGGTAGTAATCGGGGTGAATTTCGCTGAATGCGAGGAAACCGTGCCGGTTCCCGCCAAAATCTACGAAAGCGGCCTGAAGCGAGGGTTCGACCCGCGTGACCTTTGCCAGATAGATATTGCCTTTGATCTGCTTGTGATCGGCAGATTCAAAGTCGAATTCCTCAATACGATTGCCTTTGAGCACCGCAACCCGGGTTTCTTCCGGGTGGCGCGCATCGATGAGCATACGCGTTGCCATTTAAATATCTCCAGGCGCGCGCGCGCAGGTCTCTCTTGCTGCGGGCGGCGCGCGATTGTTCATGGATTTGGCCGTTGCGGTCTGTCCGCAGGGCGAATGGGATCGTGTCTGCCTCAACGGGAATGCGCGGGCTTTTCGGGCGCGCAATATTTCCAGCCGCAACCGCTGCGCAGTTGGTGAACTGCGGTTTCGGGTTGGGGGAAAGACTTCTCATTGTGGCGTCAACCTGTGTGGAATCACTCTTGAGAATGAGTGATCGCGTTTGCGGGAGGAGCCATGCTTGCCGGTTATCCGGCCTCCGTGCCGCAACGGATCGCGGTCGGTAGTAGGCAGGTTCCAGCCCGTGGCGCAGGTGCTAGCACCGCATTGTGTGATCGGCAACCTTATTGCGACTCACGATAAATTAGCTTGTCCTTTGCGCTCAGGGGCTTCTAACGATTGCCCCATGTCGATGCGTCTCCGGCTCTGGCTGTTGTTCTTGGCTCCGGTGCTGCTCGTGGCCGGGCTGTTTGCCTTTGGCCTCACCATTCCGGTGCCGTATTTCGGCCGTGACTCCGTCATCCGGATCGAACTGCCGGAAGCTGGCAAGAAGATCGGCCTGCCTGAAATCAAGGGCCCGCAAGATGCAAGCCGTCCGCTGGTGGTGATTGACGCCGGGCACGGCGGGCATGACCCGGGCGCGATCGGGTCAGGATATCGCGAAAAAAGCCTGACGCTGGCGCTGGCGCTGGCATTGCGGGACCGGTTGCTGGCCGATGGCGGCATCCGGGTGGCGATGACGCGCGATGATGACCGGTTTCTGGCACTGGCAGAGCGTTCCGCCATTGCACGCGCGCTGGGCGCAGACCTTTTTCTCTCGGTCCACGCCGATTCATCAGGCGATGTTCGTGGCATCAGCGGGGCCACAGTCTATACATTGTCGGACAAGGCGTCTGACGAAATCGCCGCCCGCATCGCCGAACGGGAAAACGGGGCTGACAGGATAAACGGCATCGAACTTGTGGGGCAGAGTGACGATGTCACCGCCATTCTGGTCGATCTTGCCCGTCGGCGCACTCAGGAACAATCAGCGCAATTTGCCGCCCTGATCACAAGGGAAGGGGAGGGCATGCTGGCCTTTCGCCCCGCACCGCGCCGCTCCGCCGCATTCGCCGTGCTTAAATCGGCTGATATTCCCGCCGTGTTATTCGAAGCCGGATATATCACTGACCCGGAGGAAGCCGCCCGGCTGGCTTCTGAGGAAGGCCGGGATCGTTTTGCAAAGGTATTGTCCCGCGCGATCCGTATCTATTTCGCACGGAGTGCGGCAGGCTGATCGCCGTATTTGTGCGGCTCGTGCCATAGTATCTGGCGCGCTGGGAAATCTGCGTGCTAAGGGCTGGCGCAATCATGGCTGAAAAACCCCGGAACGATAATATGCGCTACCGCATTCGCCGCGATGCACAGGGCGTCGTGGCCTGGTTTAGGCGCAACTGGCACGACAGCCGGGTCTTCCGGCTGCTGGCGCTGGCGATCGCCGGCCTGATGCTGCTGTGGCTGCTCGTGTGGGTCACCATCGGTCGCAATCTGCCTGACGCGCGGACCCTGCTCGACTATCAGCCGCCCTTGCCCACCATGGTGCGCGGTATCGATGGCGAAATCGTTGACTCCTATGCGCGCGAACGGCGGGTGCAGCTGCGTTTCCAGGACTTCCCACGCCCGCTCATCAACGCGTATCTGGCCGCCGAGGACAAGACTTTCTGGACGCATGGCGGGGTTGACTACACCGGTTTTGCAGGCGCGGTGTTCGACTATGTCAGCAAGATCGGCTCGGGCCAACGTGCCAAGGGCGGGTCGACCATCACGCAGCAGGTCGCCAAGAACATCCTGGTGGGTGACGAATATTCGATCACTCGCAAGCTCAAGGAAATGATCCTTGCCGGTCGAATCGAGCAGGTGCTGTCCAAGCAGCAGATCCTTGAACTTTATCTCAATGAAATTCCGCTTGGTCGCCAGAGCTTCGGCGTACAGGCCGCCGCGCGGGCCTATTTCGACAAGGATGTAGACCAGCTGAAACTGCATGAGGCAGCTTTTCTGGCGATCCTGCCCAAGGCGCCCGAACGATATGGCCGTGCCAGAAACGCAGGTCTGGCGATGGAACGCCGCAACTTCGTGCTCGACCAGATGGTGCGTAACGATTTCGTCAGCAAGCAGGAAGCTGAGGCGGCAAAGGCCATGCCGCTGGGCGTCATCCCCAACCGTTCGCAAGCGAGAAAAGTCGATGCGGGTTATTTCATGGAGGAAGTGCGCCGCCAGCTGATCGACAAATATGGCGAGAAAGCTGAAGACGGCCCGCACAGCGTTTATGCAGGCGGTTTGTGGGTGCGCACATCGCTCGATCCGGAATTGCAGAAGGCAGCCCGCGATGCGCTGCGCGCGGGATTGCTGCGGTTCCATTCCGGGCGGGGCTGGACCGGACCGATCGCCCGGATCGATCTGGACGAAGGCAGCTGGCGGGGGCAACTGGCCAGTTCCTATCTTTCGATCAGCTATCAGGACTGGCGCGTCGGCGTCGTGACCCAACGTCAGGGCGCGTCGGCGATGGTGGGCTTTGCTGACGGAAGTGAAGCGCCCCTTTCCGGGATGCCGGATGCGCTGAAGGCGGGTGACGTGATCGTCGTTTCACCGCAGGCGGGCGGTTACATCGTGCGGACCGTGCCCGAGGTGTCGGGCGGCTTCGTTGCGGAACAGCCCGGGACGGGCCGGGTGCTGGCCATGCAGGGTGGTTTTGATTCGCGCCTTGGCGCCTTCAATCGAGCCACGCAGGCACTGCGCCAGCCCGGATCGACGATCAAGCCCTTCGTCTATGCTACCGGGATTGACAGCGGCATGACGCCCGCCAGCATGGTGATGGATGGCCCGTTCTGCGTCTATCAGGGCGCCGCGCTGGGCGAAAAATGCTTTCGCAACTTCGGCGGCGGCGGCGGTGGCGAGCACACCATGCGCTGGGGGCTTGAGCAGTCGCGCAACCTGATGACGGTGCATATCGCCAATGATGCGGGCATGGAGAACGTCACCAAGACCTTCCGGCGCACCGGGATCGGCGATTACAAGCCATATCTGTCCTTCGCACTGGGCGCGGGTGACACGACCGTCTCGAAGATGGTCAATGCCTATTCGGCGCTGGCCAATCACGGGGTGCAGTTCGAACCCACGCTGATCGACTTTGTGCAGGACCGAAACGGCAAGGTGATCTGGCGGGCGGACAAGCGCCGCTGCATTGGCTGCAACATGCCTGAATGGGATGGCAAGCCGATGCCGCGCCTGCAATCGCGCGGCAAGCAGGTGCTGGATCCGGGCACTGCCTATCAGGTCATACACATGCTCGAAGGTGTCGTGCAGCGCGGAACGGCCGTGGTGTTGCGCGATCTGGGTCTGTCGCTGTTCGGAAAGACGGGAACCACCACCGGCCCGACCAATGTCTGGTTCATCGGCGGATCGCCTGATATCGTTGCGGGGGTTTATCTGGGCTATGACCAGCCACGCAACATGGGCGGCTGGGCACAGGGTGGGCGTGTAGCTGCACCGATCGTCAAGCAGTTCATCCAGAACACCCGCTCGCGCTGGAAGGACGAACCATTTCCTGCGCCTGCGGGCATCCGCATGGTGCGAATTGACCGGCGCACCGGCAAGCGGGTGTTTGATGGCTGGCCTTCGAACGACCCTCAGGCCTCCATCATCTGGGAAGCGTTCAAGCCCGATACCGAACCGCGTCGCAGCACGCGCCAGGACGAACTTGATGCGATGCGCGAGGAGATACTTGATCTGCTCCGCCGTGGGCGCACTGCGCAGGATGGTGCCGGGGCAGGGGGGCAGCGTGACGGCGCTCAGGAGAATTTCGCCGAAGAGCAGGGCGGCATTTACTGAAAGAGCTCCACCGTCGGGTGCTGCGCGGCGAGCAACCTTGCCTTTACAAGCGTTCACTGTCCGCTAAGCGGACCAGAAATTACGGAGTTGAAGCACCATGCGTGCCGAAGGGCAGGCCCATATTGACCGCATCGAAGCCGCGCTGACGCTGGTTCGCCAGTCGCTGGATTGGGACCGCGCCGTGCGCCGCCTCGACGAGCTCAACGCGCGGGTCGAGGATGCCGACCTGTGGAACGATCCGAAGCAGGCTGAAGCGATCATGCGCGAACGGCGCAGGTTGGATGCGTCCATTGGCACGGTCAAGGAAATCGGCCAGGAAATGGCGGACGCGGTGGAGTTCATCGAACTGGGCGAGGCCGAGGGCGACGACGCGATCGTGCAGGAAGGACTTGATTCGCTGGCCAGGCTGGCTGACCGGGCAGATGCGGACAAGGTGCAGGCACTGTTGTCAGGTGAAGCGGACGGCAATGACACCTATCTGGAAATTCACGCAGGCGCGGGCGGGACAGAGAGCCAGGACTGGGCCGAAATGCTGCAACGCATGTACACGCGCTGGGCCGAACGCCACGGCTACAAGGTGGAACTGGTCGATTATCATGCGGGCGAACAGGCCGGGATCAAGTCAGCCACACTGCTGATCAAGGGCGAAAACGCCTATGGCTATGCCAAGACCGAAAGCGGGGTGCACCGGCTCGTTCGGATCAGTCCCTATGACAGTTCGGCGCGGCGCCACACCAGCTTTTCCAGCGTGTGGGTCTATCCGGTCATTGACGACGACATCGAGATTGAGATCAATGAAGGCGACCTCAAGATCGACACTTACCGTGCCAGCGGTGCGGGCGGGCAACACGTCAACACTACGGACAGCGCGGTGCGGGTCACTCACGTCCCCAGCGGCATTGTTGTGGCCAGCCAGAATGACCGCTCGCAGCACAAGAACCGTGCAACGGCCATGAACATGCTGAAGGCCAGGCTGTTCGAAAAGGAGCTCGCCGAGCGGGAAGCCGTGGCGAGCGGGGAATATCAGGAAAAGAGCGAGATTGGCTGGGGGCACCAGATCCGCAGCTATGTGCTGCAGCCCTATCAGATGGTGAAGGATCTGCGCACCGGCGTTACCTCGCCCAGTCCCGGCGATGTACTTGACGGCGAGATTGACGATTTCATGGCGGCTGCCCTGTCGCAGCGCGTGACGGGCGAGACCGTGGAGGTCGAAGACGTCGAATGAGGGGCCGCCGTGCCTTGCTGCTCCTTACGGCCCTGCTTGTCGCAGGGTGCGGGCAGACTGAAAAGGACGTGGACCGGCCGCAGACGGCCCGTGATTTTCCGCGGGCGCATCGCCCGGTCTCGGAATTGGGTACTAACCGTGTCGGATCCGAGCAGGCGCGTGACGACCGGCGCGAAGCGGCGCTGGTCATGGACCTTGCCCGGATCAGGCGCGGCATGACTGTGGCCGACATCGGCGCGGGCGAAGGCTATTATACGGTTCGCCTGGCAGAGCGTGTGGGCAGGCGCGGGCGGGTGCTGGCGCAGGATATCGATCCGCAGGCGATTAAGCAGCTGGGCAGCAGGGTGGAGCGGGAGCGGATCGACAATGTTTCGATCAAGCTCGGCGCGGCGGACGATCCGCGCTTGCCTGAAGACAGCTTCGACCGAATCTTCATGGTGCACATGTATCATGAGGTCGCGGAACCATACGCATTCCTCTGGCGCCTGCGCCCGGCGCTGCGCGAAGGGGGGCAGGTGATCGTGGTTGATGTGGATCGCCCGACTGACCAGCACGGGATCGATCCGCGCCTGCTTTTTTGCGAGTTTGGACAAGTGGGCTTTCGTCTGGTTGAATTTGTTCGTAAGCCGGAATTGGCTGGCTTCTATGCCCAGTTTGAAACAACGGGTGAGAGGCCCGAACCGAAGGATATCGTGCCTTGCCGCCTGCCGGGCGGTAAGTAACCGGATAGACCGGCTGAAGGGCCGGATGACAAGTTAGGGTCGAGATGAGTTTCAAGGGTGTTTCGCCTATCCAGTATGCAGGCCGTGAAGTCTGGCCGCTGGTGGAAGGCGGCAAGGGGGTATCGGCAACCAATCACGCCAGTTCAGGCGCGTGGGCCGCTGCCGGCGGCATCGGCACGGTCAGTGCGGTCAATGCAGACTGTTACGATCCGCAGGGCAAGATCATTCCGCAGGTTTACGAACAGCTTACCCGGCGCGAGCGGCACGAACAGCTGATCCGTTACGCGATTGACGGTGCGGTCGAACAGGTCAAACGGGCGCATGATATTGCCGGAGGCCGGGGTGCGCTCAACATCAACGTGCTGTGGGAAATGGGCGGCGCGCAACAGGTACTGGAAGGCGTGCTGGAACGCACCCGGGGGCTGGTGGCCGGCGTGACCTGCGGCGCGGGCATGCCTTACAAGCTGTCTGAGATCGCCGCCCGGTTTGAAGTCAATTACCTGCCGATCGTCAGTTCGGCCCGCGCGTTTCGCGCGCTGTGGAAACGGTCCTACCGCAAGGTCGCCGAACTGATGGGGGCAGTTGTCTATGAAGACCCCTGGCTGGCGGGCGGTCACAACGGCCTCTCCAATGCCGAGGATCCGCTGGTACCCGAAGATCCGTTTCCGCGGGTCAAGGCCCTGCGCGACACGATGCGCGCGGAAGGCATATCCGACAATGTCCCGATCGTGATGGCCGGTGGGGTCTGGTTCCTGCGGGAATGGGAAGACTGGATTGGCAATCCGGAACTGGGTCAGATTGTCTTTCAGTTCGGAACACGGCCCCTGCTCACGCAGGAAAGCCCCATTCCGCAAGGCTGGAAGGATATGCTGCGCAATCTGGAACCGGGCGACGTGCTGTTGCACCGCTTTTCGCCCACCGGCTTTTACAGTTCAGCGGTGCGCAATCCGTTCCTGCGCAGTCTGGAAGCCCGTTCCGAACGACAGATACCCTATTCGAAGGTCGAGGCTGGCGAACATACCGTCCAGCTCGACGTGGGGGTGAAGGGCAAGAACTTCTGGGTTACAGCGGCTGACCGCGAACGGGCGCGAAGCTGGGCGGCACAAGGGCATGACAATGCGCTGAAAACGCCTGACGATACGCTGGTCTTCGTCAGCGCCGCCGAACGCGCTGAAATTCGCAAGGATCAGGCAGATTGCATGGGTTGCCTGTCACATTGCGGCTTTTCGTCATGGAAGGATCATGACGATTACACGACCGGGCGGCTCGCCGATCCGCGCAGCTTCTGTATTCAGAAGACGCTGCAAGATATTGCCCATGGCGGCGATGTGAACCAGAATCTGGCCTTTGCGGGCCATGCGGCGTACCGCTTCAAGCAGGACCCGTTCTATTCCAACAATTACACGCCCAGCGTAAAGGAACTGGTTGACCGTATCCTGACCGGCGATTGAGGGGAAAAGCGGGCGCGTTGCCCGCTTTCCGTTTGGCCTCAGTCCAGTTCCCAAGCGCGTTCGCCGTGGCTGGTGATGTCCAGCCCCTCGCGTTCCTCGTCCTCGCTCACCCGCATGGGGAACAGCAGCGAAACAGCCAGCGCCAGAATGGCCGTGGCCACCGCTGACCAGAGTGCAACGAATCCGACGGCAAGCAGCTGACCCATCAGCTGACTGCTCATGCCCATGCCTTCCGCGTACCCCGTACCGCCGAGCGACGGTGACAGGAACAGGCCCAGCAGGATAGAGCCGGTGATCCCGCCCATACCGTGGACCGCGAATACATCCAGCGAATCGTCAATATGCCAGCGCTGTTTCACCAGCTGGATCGCGACGTAGCAGATCACGGCAGCCGCGATGCCAAAGAGGATGGCGGCACCCGGGGAAATGAAGCCTGCTGCCGGGGTCACCGTCGCAAGACCGGCGATGGCGCCGGTTGCGAAGCCCACACTGGTCGGCTTGCCCACAGCGAAGCGTTCGATCAGGATCCACATCAGGGCCGCTGCGCTCGCTGCGGCATGAGTGTTGAGGATGGCGCTGGATGCATCATCGGTTGCGGCAAAGGCCGAGCCGCCGTTGAAGCCGAACCAGCCCACCCAAAGCAATACAGCGCCCAGCATTGTCAGCGCGGGGGCATGCGGCAGCATCAGGGTTTTGGGAAAGCCATTGCGCCGGCCCAGCAGCAGCGCGACAACCAGTGCGGAAACGCCCGCGGTTGTATGAACCACGATCCCGCCCGCGAAATCGAGCACGCCGAAGCGTGTGGCCAGCCAGCCGCCACCCCAGACCCAGTGCGCCACAGGAGCATAGACCACGACACCCCAAAGTGCGCAGAAACCGATCACCCAGCCGAACCGCGCGCGATCGACCCACGCCCCAACCATCAGCGCAGGGGTGATCGCGGCAAAAGTGAGCTGGAACAGCGCGAAAGTAC
>JAURML010000088.1 GCA_030830695.1 Caenibius sp.
TCACGCGACCAGCTCCCCTGCTTCGCGCAGGGCGGCCAGCACAGGAAGCAATGGCATGCCAAGCACGGTAAAATGATCGCCTTCGATGTATTCGAACAGATGCGGGCCAAGCGCCTCGATCCGGAACACGCCCACACAGCCTGCAACGGCTGGCCACTCCTGTTCAAGATACCAGGTGATGAAAGTATCGCTGAGTGGCCTGACGCGCAGTCGCGCCACATCGGCATGGGACCAGACGATCCTGCCATCGCGGGCCAGCGCAGCGGCGCTGTGCAAATGCATAATCCGGCCGGAGAAGAACTGCAGGTGCCGGGCCGCATCCGCGCGGTTTTCCGGTTTGTTGAACCGACGCCCGTCAGCCTCCACCAGCGAATCGCTGCCCAGGACCAGCGCCGTGTCTGCCTCGATCGCCAGAGCCTTGGCGTGGGCAAGGGCCAACGCGATCTCTGCGGGTTCCGCCGCGCCCAACCCCGACTCGACAGTACGCTCGTCAAGCAGCGCCGGACGCGCCTCAAACGCGACACCGGCCGCAGCCAACATGGCCTTGCGCGAGGCGCTTTGCGAAGCAAGGATCAGCATAATTGCGCCATCAGATCGGCTTTGTGCCTTGCGCCTGTGCGGTTTTTTGTGCCTTGAATTCACCATAGAGCCGCAGCACGGCGGCCGCTGCTTCCTCAATCGAACGGCGGGTCACATCAATCACCGGCCAGTTGTTGTCAGCGAACATGCGGTTGGCGAACTGCAGCTCTGCCTGGACCCGGTCACTGTCGACATAGGCGGTTTCCGTGCTTTCGTTCAACGAGAGCAAACGGTTGCGCCGGACCTGCACCAGCCGGGAGGCAGCAGTGGTCAAGCCCACGACCAGTGGACGACGCAGGCCAAACAGGACTGGGGGCGGGGGACTTTCAACCACGATCGGAATATTGGCGACCTTGTAACCACGATTGGCCAGGTAAATGCTGGTTGGCGTCTTGGACGTGCGCGACACGCCCGCCAGCACGATGTCGGCTTCCTCCCAATCCTCCCAGCCCACGCCATCATCATGCGCAATGGTGTAATGAATCGCAGCCACCCGCGCGAAATAGGCATCGTCCATCATGTGCTGGCGACCCGGGCGGCCGCGCGCGGCACGCCCCAGCTGGCTTTCGAGTGCGCTGGTCACCGCATCCAGCGCCGGAACGGCCGGAATCGACATGTCGCGGCATTTTTCTTCCAGCGCGCTGCGGATCTCGGGATTGACCAGGGTGAACAGCACCAGTCCGCGATTGGCCGCAATATCGGCCATGATCCGTTCGAGATGCTGGTGCGATCGAACCATGGGCCAGAAGTGGCGTGTGACCTCCGCATCCTCGAACTGCGCAAGCGCGGCCTTGGCGACCATTTCCAGCGTTTCGCCGGTGGAATCGGACAGAAGATGCAGATGAAGCCTGGTCATGCCAGATCGGAAACCTGATATCTGGGCCGCGTGACAGCGCCCGACGGCGCGGCCAGCTGGCTGTGGATGAATGGCTGCATAAACCACGGCATGAAGCGGCGAACAAGTTCGGCATGGGATTCCATGCCAGCTATCATGACACCGGCCCTGATTTTCTCGACATGGGAGAGGGGATATCGACGGGCTGGGGATAGCGTGGACAGCTTTGACTTGACCGTGCCATGCCGCGATTCGATCGCTTGCCAGCCCTGTTCATCCCGGGAAAATTCAGGCAAGGGCCACTTATCCCCATTATCCACGTCCCAACAGACTCCTACATCCATATATAAAGATATTAATTTAGTTGGATTGCCTCCACGATGCCCGGTCTTCTCCTCAATACGCTATGCGGTCAGAACATATTTCCCCGCCCGGTCTGGCTCATGCGCCAGGCAGGTCGTTACCTGCCCGAATACCGGGCTTTGCGCACGCAAAAGGGCGGTTTTCTCGAACTTGTCTATGACAGTGATGCCGCTGCGGAAATAACGCTGCAACCGATCCGCCGTTTCGGCTTTGACGGAGCAATCCTGTTTTCCGACATATTGATCGTGCCCTATGCCATGGGCCAGAAGCTTGAATTTCTGGCCGGCGAAGGCCCGAGGCTTTCACCCCCGCTGGTCGACAGTGCATTGGCAGGGCTGGCCAGCGCGCCAGAACGGCTCGATCCGATTTACGATACCGTACGCAAGGTGCGCAGCCAGCTTGACGCGCAAACAACGCTGCTGGGTTTTGCCGGCAGCCCATGGACCGTCGCGACCTATATGGTGGCTGGCGAAGGCAGCCGCGACCAGCATGTGACGCGCGCAATGGCTTATCGCGATCCGGCGGCGTTCCAGGCGATCATTGATGCCATCACGGCGCTGACGGTCGATTATCTGGCCGGGCAGATCGAGGCGGGTGCCGAAGCAGTGCAGCTGTTCGACAGCTGGGCGGGAAGCCTTTCCCCTGCGCAATTCAGCCGCTGGGTGATTGCGCCCAATGCGGCGATCGTGAGTGCGCTGAAATTGCGCTATCCCGGGGTTGCGATCATCGGGTTTCCCAAGGGCGCGGGCGAAAAATTGCCAGCCTATGCGGACGAGACCGGGGTTGATGCGCTGGGGCTGGACGAGACAATCGATCCTGTCTGGGCCGCACGGGCCCTGCCGCAAGGGCTGCCGGTGCAGGGCAATTTCGATCCGCTGCTGCTGGAAGCGGGCGGCGCGGAGCTCGAACAGGCAGCGCTGCAGATTCTGGAAGCTTTTGCGGATCGCCCGCATGTCTTCAACCTTGGTCATGGCATTGGCCAGCATACGCCGCTAGATCATGTCGAGCGCCTTCTGGCGGCGGTGCGCGGCTGGAAGGGCTAACGGGCAGGAAGCGTGTCATGAACGAGGTGCTGTCCATGATCTACTATTGGCTCAAGGCCGGACACATCATTTTCGTCATCTTCTGGATGGCCGGGTTGTTCATGCTGCCTCGCCAGCTGATCTACATGCACGGCGCTGCTCCGGGGTCGGAGGAAGAAGCGCTCTGGGCCAGGCGCAGCCGCCTGCTGGGTAAGGTGATCCTCGGGCCCAGCCTGATTGCGGTCTGGGGCCTTGGACTTGTGCTGGCCGCCACCATCGGCGCTTGGACGCAAGGCTGGTTGCTTGCCAAATTCGCGCTGGTCCTGGGGCTGAGCGCCTATCACGGCTGGATGGCGGCGACCGCCCGCAAAATGGCTGCGGGAGAGCGCCCGCTGGCCGAACGCACGCTGCGGCTGGTCAACGAAGTGCCGGGTATTGCTGCGGCGCTGATCGTCGTGCTGGTGGTGGTGAAGCCGTTCTGACGGGCCATTTGCGCGCCGGGCCGTGGCCGAAGTGCTGTTTTCCGAATTGACGGATGTGCTGGTCCGGCCTATTTCCCCGCACATCTTCCGGTAATGGTTGCCCGTCCTGTGCGACCCGGTCCGCTTTCCCCAAGCCTGATTGACCTGCCGGCCCCCTAGTTTCGGAACATCTGACCGATGCATTTGAAAGAACTGAAAAAAAAGACCCCGGCTGAACTGGTTGAAATGGCCGAGGAATTCGAGGTCGAAGGCGCGTCTACCATGCGCCGCCAGGATCTGATGTTCGCGATCCTGAAGGAAGTTGCCGAAGATGGCGAAGAGATCCTGGGCATCGGCACGATCGAGGTGCTGCAGGACGGTTTCGGATTCCTGCGCAGCCCGGAAGCCAATTATCTGGCCGGTCCGGACGACATCTATGTCTCGCCCAACCAGATCCGCAAATGGGGCCTGCGCACCGGTGATACGGTGGAAGGCGAAATTCGCGCGCCCAAGGATGGCGAGCGCTATTTCGCGCTGACCAAGCTGACCAGCGTCAATTTCGATGATCCCGACGCCGTGCGCCATCGTACCAATTTCGACAATCTGACGCCGCTTTATCCTGACGAGAAGCTGGTGCTCGACACTGTCGATCCCACGGTGAAGGACAAGAGCGCGCGGGTGATCGACATCATCGCCCCGCAGGGCAAGGGCCAGCGCGCGCTGATCGTTGCGCCGCCGCGCACCGGCAAGACGGTGCTGTTGCAGAACATCGCCAAGGCGATCACTGACAATCATCCCGAAGTGGTCCTGATCGTCCTGCTGGTCGATGAACGGCCTGAGGAAGTGACGGACATGCAGCGCAGCGTGAAGGGTGAGGTGATCTCCTCGACCTTTGACGAACCGGCCAGCCGCCATGTCCAGGTTGCCGAGATGGTGATCGAGAAGGCCAAGCGGCTGGTGGAACACAAGAAGGATGTCGTGATCCTGCTCGATTCGATCACGCGTCTTGGCCGTGCCTACAACACGGTGGTGCCGAGTTCGGGCAAGGTTCTGACCGGCGGTGTTGATGCCAATGCACTGCAGCGGCCCAAGCGCTTCTTCGGTGCGGCCCGCAACATCGAGGAAGGCGGTTCCCTGTCCATCATTGCCACCGCGCTGATCGATACCGGCAGCCGCATGGACGAAGTGATCTTTGAAGAGTTCAAGGGCACCGGCAACAGTGAAATCGTGCTGGATCGCAAGGTGGCGGACAAACGCATCTTCCCGGCGCTGGATGTCGGCAAGTCCGGCACCCGCAAGGAAGAACTGCTGGTCGGCAAGGATCAGCTCAGCAAGATGTGGGTGCTGCGCCGCATCCTGATGCAGATGGGCACGATCGATGCGATGGAGTTCCTGCTGGACAAGATGAAGGATTCCAAGACCAACGAGGATTTCTTCGCCACGATGAATCAGTAACGCATCAGTCCGGCGGTGGTCAGCCGGGCTGGTGGTTTGCTGTCATCATGAAATGCGCCTGAAACTGTCCGCCCGGGCCATGGACCAGTAGCGCGCCAGCGGCGTTCCTTCCGGTCCTTCGATCAGCGCGCCGGGCGGAACGAAATAGTGAATACGGTCCACCGCACTCGTTTCCGCCGAATTGACCCGCGCGCGCATGTCCATGGGGCTGACCTGCCAAGGATTGTCGAGACCCATTGCGACGATGATCTCGCGCAGGCTGTGCAGCGTCTGGCGCTGGAAGCGGGTCACGCGCCGGGCCTTGTCCTCAACCACCAGCCCACGTTCGCGCCAGGCCGATTGCGTGGCGATGCCCGTCGGGCACGCGCCGGTGTGGCACTTCATCGACTGGATACAGCCCAGCGAGAACATGAAGGCGCGCGCCGCATTGCACCAGTCCGCACCCAGACCGAAGGCTTCCGCCATGCCGGCCCCTGAATGAATCTTGCCAGACGCTGCGATCCTGACCCGGTCTTTCAAATTTGTCCCGACCAGTGCGTTGCGTACCGTCACCAGCCCTTCGCGCAGCGGCATGCCCACGCTGTTGGTCAGTTCCAGCGGAGCGGCTCCGGTGCCGCCTTCCGCCCCGTCAACCGTGATGAAATCGGGGGTAATCCCGGTCAGCACCATGGCCTTGGCCAGCGCGAAGATTTCGTGCGGCTGACCGACACACAGCTTGATCCCCACCGGCTTGCCGCCCGATGCCTCGCGCATTCGCGCAATCCATTCCAGCAGTTCGGGCGGGGTGGAAAAGGCCGAATGAGCGGCGGGCGAGATAACGTCCTGCCCAATCGGTACGCCGCGCGCCTCGGCAATCTCGGCGGTTACCTTGGCGCCGGGCAACATCCCGCCATGGCCGGGCTTTGCGCCCTGGCTGAGCTTGATCTCGATCATCCTGACCTGATCGTCCTGCGCGCGTTCGGCAAAGCGGGCCGGGTCGAAGCCGCCATCGCTGGCGCGGCAACCGAAATAGCCGCTGCCGATTTCCCAGATCAGATCGCCGCCATGTTTGCGATGATAGCGCGAAATCGATCCCTCGCCCGTGTCATGCGCGAAATTGCCGCGCTTCGCCCCGAGATTGAGTGCCTCGATCGCCCGGCCTGACAGCGAGCCGAAGCTCATCGCCGAAATATTGAGCAGTGCGGCGCTATAGGGCTGTGTGCAATCCGGCCCGCCGATGGACAGGCGCCATTCTTCGGGGGCCGCCGAATTGGGCTGGATTGAGTGTCCAAGCCACCGATGTTCATCGGAATATACATCAAGCTCGGTGCCCATCGGGTGAGTGTCAAGCTGGCCCTTGGCGCGGGCATAGACCAGAGCGCGCTCATCGTGATTGAACGGGAAACCCTCAAGATCGCCTTCCACGAAATAGGAACGAACAAAGGGGCGCAAATCTTCCGAAAGCCAGCGCAGCCGGGCAAGCAGCGGGTAATTGCGACGCAGAGTGTGGCGCGACTGCAGGAAATCCCACAATGCGATCGCGAGCAGCGGGAGGGCCGCCCACAGCGCGGTGTGGAATGCGGGAATGGCCGCTGCCGCACCTGTTGTCGCCAGCAGGACCAGCGGAACGATGTAGCGGGTTGCGGGGTCCATGATCGGGCGCTGCTAGCCCAGATGCTCCGCGAAGAAGGCTTCGGTTCGCCCGTCCGCCAGTTGTGCGCCTGCCTCGTCGCGGCGATTGCCCATCGCCGCAGCAAAACCATGATCGAGCCCGTCGTAATCATGCAGCGTCACGCGCGGGTGATCGTCCAGCCCGGCATGAATGGCCTGCTGAGCTTCTGGCGGCACAAAGCCGTCTGCGGTCGGGATATGCAGCATCAACGGCCTGGCGATTGCATGTTTTTCGCCCAGCATCTGATCGATCATCACGCCGTAATAGCCAACGCTGGCGTCGATATCTGTGCGGGCCGCAGCCAGATAGGCCATGCGCCCGCCAAGGCAGAAACCGACCAGCCCGACGCTGGGCACACCCTGATCGCGCCGGATCCAGTGAATCAGGGCTTCGATGTCCTTCACGCCAAGATCGGGATCAAACTGGCCGAAATAGCCGAAGGCCTTGTTCAGTTCGGCTTCGATGTCGGGGTTCAGTTCGACACCGGGGGCAAAGCGCCAGAAAATGTCCGGGGCGGCGGCCAGAAAGCCCTTTGCCGCCCAGTCATCGCATTTCTGGCGGATGCCGGGGTTCACGCCGAAGATTTCCGGAATAACGATGATGGCAGCGCGCGGCGCGCCTGCGGGCCTGGCGACATAGACGGGAATCTGCCCGTCGCCGTCCAGATCGGGAATTTTGTGAGTCGCAGACATGAGATGAGTCTCCTCGGCTTGTGAACTGATGTTAGAGGGGGATGATGGACTTTGCCAAGCGCGTGTGACAGGTTTAGGTGTTTCTCCTGCGGGGTTCGCTCATGAAAGTGAATGTAGAAGTCGATTGCACACCGGATGAAGCGCGTCGTTTCCTCGGCCTTCCGGATGTCTCCTCGGTCAACGAGGCCTATGTCGAGAGTCTGAAGAATGCGATGCAGGGCGCGACCAGCCTTGAACAGATGGAACAGCTTTCCCGCCAGTTCGCGCCAATGGGGCAGATGGGCCTGCAGCTTTTCCAGAAATTCATGGAAAGCGGTGCGGCCTTTGCCTCGGGAGCGAGCAGTTCAAAGAAGGGGTAAGGGCGCGCCATTCATCGCCCGCGCCCGCCCGGCCGCATGATTGACACGATCTTTGCCCTGTCCAGTGGCTCGCCGCCCGCCGCCATTGCCGTCATGCGCGTGTCGGGGCCGGCGGCGAAGGACACGCTGATGGCGCTTGCTGGGCGGGTTCCCCCGCCGCGCAGCGTCAGCCTCGGCCTGTTGCGCGGGGCGGACGGGGCAGAGCTGGATCGGGCGCTGGTGCTGTTCCTGCCTGGCCCGCGCAGCCCGACCGGCGAGGATTGTGCGGAATTCCACCTGCATGGCGGGAGGGCGGTGGTGGCCGCGGTCGAACGCGCGCTTGGCGCCTTGCCCGGACTGCGCCCCGCGCAGCCTGGCGAGTTCACCCGGCGCGCCTTCGCCAATGGCCGGATCGACCTTGCAGAAGCGGAAGGGCTGGCCGATCTGCTGGCAGCGGAAACCGAACTGCAGCGCCGCGCCGCGCAGGCCATGGCTGGCGGGGCGTTTTCGCAACTGGCCGAAAGCTGGCGTGCCACGCTGCTTGAGCTTTCCGCCGAGGTTGAAACCGTGCTGGATTTCGCGGACGAGGATGACGCGATCAGCAACCTTTCCCCGCAATTCGGTGCGAGGTTGAGCGCACTGGCGCAGGACATTTCTTGCTGGCTGGCGCGCCCGCATGCGCAGGTCCTGAAAGAAGGCTTCCGGGTTGTGCTGGCAGGGCCACCGAATGCCGGGAAATCGACACTTTTCAACGCATTGGTGGAGAGCGAGGCGGCGATCACCTCGCCGGTTGCGGGTACGACCCGCGACGTCATCCTGCGCTCGGTCGCGCTGGACGGCATCCCGTTCAGCTTTGTCGATACGGCGGGTCTGCGCGAGGCAAGCGCGGACGCGATTGAGCAGATCGGCATCGAACGCGCCAATCAGGAGCTGCTTCGCGCCGATCTGGTGCTGTGGCTCGGCCCCGAGGGTGCTGGGCCGGATGGATCATGGGAGATCGAAGCGCAGATCGACAATGCAGGGCATGCGCGCAAGGCCCGTCCGGCGTTTCGCCTGTCAGCCCTGAGCGGCGAGGGGATGGATGCACTGCGCCAGGCCATGATCGAGGCGGCGCGTCGGGTCATGCCAGGGCCGGGGGAGGCGGCGCTCAATGCACGCCAGCACGCGCGCCTCTCTGAACTGGCAGAGGCATTGAACGAAGCCCGAATGCAGACTGATTCCCTGCTTGTGGCGGAGGGTTTGCGGCGGGGCAGGCTTGCGCTGGACCGGCTGATTGGCCGGGCGACGACCGAGGATATGCTCGATGCGTTGTTCGGGCGCTTCTGCATCGGCAAGTGAGGGTTTGGTGACCGTATGTTTCACGTGAAACATCGCAGTTTCTTTGACCGGAATCCGCAGCGCGGGTAAGGGCCGCGCATGAATCACTTCGATGTCCTGGTTGTCGGTGGCGGGCACGCGGGTTGCGAGGCCGCCGCCGTCGCCGCGCGCATGGGTGCCCGCACCGCGCTGGTGAGCTTCGATCTGGCAACTATTGGCGCGATGAGCTGCAACCCGGCGATCGGCGGATTGGGCAAGGGCCACCTTGTTCGCGAGGTCGATGCATTTGACGGGCTGATCGGTCGCGCCGCGGATGCCGCCGCGATTCATTACCGGATGCTCAACCGCTCGAAGGGCAGCGCAGTCTGGGGTCCGCGTGTGCAGGCTGACCGCGCCCTGTTCAAGCGGGCGATTCAGCGCATGTTGCATGCGCAGCCTGGGCTCGATCTGATTGAGGGTGAGGCTGCCCGGTTGATCCTGCAGGGTGGACGAGTGAACGGGCTGGTTCTGGCCGATGGCACCGAATTGCATGCCGGTGCGGTGATCCTGTGTACCGGCACTTTCCTCGGCGGCACGCTGTTTCGCGGCGAGGAACGGATTACCGGTGGGCGCATTGGCGAAGCCGCCGCCCAGCAGCTCGCGCAGCAGCTGCGTGCGGCAGAACTGCCCATGGCTCGCCTCAAGACGGGAACTCCGCCGCGCCTTGATGGTCGTACGATCGACTGGGCCCGGCTGGAAGAGCAGCCATCCGACGTGGAGCTCTGGTGCATGTCCGCGCTCAGCGAGAAACGTGTGAATCCGCAGTTGTTCTGCGCGATCACTCGCACCAATCAGCGCAGCCATGACATCATACGGGCAAACCTTCATCGTTCGCCCTTGTTCACCGGCGCGATTGACGCGCGCGGTCCGCGTTACTGTCCGTCTATCGAAGACAAGATTCACCGCTTTGCCGATCGCGATGGCCACCAGATATTTCTCGAGCCTGAAGGGCTGGACACGCATCTGGTCTATCCCAACGGGATCAGCACCTCGCTACCCGCCGATGTCCAGCTCGCCATGCTGCGGACGATGGACGGACTGGAGCAGGTGGAGATGGCCGTTGCGGGCTATGCCGTTGAATATGATCACATTGATCCGCGCGCCCTGCGCCCGACGCTGGAGCTGCGCGCAATGCCGGGACTTTATTGCGCCGGGCAGATCAACGGGACAACCGGCTATGAAGAGGCGGCGGCTCAGGGACTGGTTGCGGGGATGCATGCAGCTGCGACGCTGCTGGGCCAAGTGCCTGCCCCGCTGGATCGTGCCAACAGCTATATGGCGGTGATGATTGACGACCTGACGCTGCATGGCGTCAGCGAGCCTTATCGCATGCTGACGGCGCGGGCCGAATATCGTCTGCGCTTGCGCGCCAACAATGCGACATCGCGGCTTACGCCGCTGGCGCTGGCGGCCTCTTGTCTAGGGGCGGAGCGTGCCGACTGGTTCCTGAAACGGGAAGAGCAGCGTGGCGGGCTTGAATGCGCGCTCGAACGCCTGGTTGCCGGTGCGGAGCTGGCGGATGCCGGCCTGCCGGTGCGCCGGGATGTTCCCCGCCAGGCCTTGAACGAATGGTTGCGTTACGGCGGGATCGGTCTTGATGCGCTTGCGCCGTGGTTGCCGCCAGAGCTAGACTGGGGTGGGGCGCTTGGGGCCGAACTGGCGGAGGATGCGGCTTACGCGCCTTACCTCGCGCGGCAGGACGCGGAGCTGCGTGACCTGCGAGCCAGCGAAGAGGTGGCGCTGGGCGATGATTTTCCCTTCGCCGCCGTCCCCGGCCTGTCTCGTGAAATGGTTGAGCGGCTGGAGGCCGCCCGCCCGTCGAGCCTTGCTGCTGCGGGTCGTGTGCCCGGCATCACGCCGGCGGCACTGGCGGCGCTGCTGGTGCATGCGCGGCGCAGGCTGGCTGCGGCATGATTGCGGACGAGACCGAAGCGCGCGCCTTTGTCGCCGGCCTGTGCGACGATGCGGCGATGGAGCGGCTGGAGCAGTTTTGTGCGCTGCTTACCTCGGAAAATGAACGGCAAAACCTGATCGCGCGGGCGACCGTCACGGAACTCTGGCGCCGCCACATTGCGGACAGCGCACAGCTGTTGCCACTGGTTCCACGTGAAACAGGGCCCTGGCCCGATCTTGGCACCCGGGCGGGGTTCCCCCGCCCCCTGGTCGCCCTGATGCAGCCCGACCGGGGTGTGCGGCCGGTCGAATCCCGCCACCGGGGGGGGGGA
>JAURML010000089.1 GCA_030830695.1 Caenibius sp.
CTGGTGGAACGCAGCCATGGCCTGCCGGAAGACTGGCGGGCCCGCGCCGCGCATCTCGGGGCCGATGTTCCGGCCTGTGTGGAAAGCCGCACATGCATCGGGCGCGGTACCGGAACGGAACTCGAACCGATTGAAGATGATCTTTCCAAATTACCGGTTTTATTGATCAATCCGTGCACGCCTTTGTCCACCGCGGTAGTGTTTCAGGCATGGGACGGGATTGATCGCGGGGCATTGCCGGATGGGCCGCCCAGCGTGATCGCCGCGCAGGGCCGCAACGATCTGGAAGCACCGGCCATCGCGCTCTGTCCGGTCATCGCCGAGGTGCTGACGGCGTTGCGCCAGACTGAAGCGTTCCTGGCCCGCATGTCGGGCTCGGGCGCAACCTGTTTCGCACTGTTTCGCAGTCATGACGTCATGCTCGACGCAGCATCGCAAATCCGCCTCAAGTTCCCGCAATGGTGGCAAATGTCAGGGCGATTGAGATGACGGATGAGGCCTTCCTCCTGATCGGACGCCCGCGTTTCGGCGGCTTGCTGGTGGTCGCCGATCACGCATCCAGTCGCGTGCCCGATGATATCGATCTTGGCATCGATCCTGCCTTGATGCGCGAACATATTGCCATGGATATCGGGGTGGCGGGGATCGCCGAGATCATGGCCCGCAATCCCGGGGTTGCAGCCTTGCTGGGCAACGTCAGCCGTCTGGTTTGCGATACCAACCGGACCGAGGACGACCCGGCCGCAATTCCGGTGCAGAGTGACGGGCACCCCATTCCGGGCAATGTCGGGATCGATCGCGAGGCCCGTCTGGCGCGCTTTCACCGGCCATTTCACGCGCGGCTGACCGAACTGCTGGAGGATACGCCGCCGCTGCTGACGCTGATCCTGCACAGTTATACGCCCTCGCTCAGAACCGATCCGGGCGCGCTCCGCCCCTGGCATTGCGGCCTGCTTTACGACCGGGATGATCGCGGCGCGCGCGCGGCCTTCCCGCTGCTGGAAGCTGATGGGCTGATCGTGGGTGACCAGCTGCCCTATTCGGGCAAAGTCTATAACGCGGCCATCGAACGCCATGTGGAGAGCGAAGGGCGCCCCTATCTCTATATCGAAATTCGTCAGGATCTGATCGGGGATACGGCCGGCCAGACCGAATGGGCGCAGCGCCTTGCGCGAATTTGCAATCAGGTGGCGTTGAAGCTGGGGGAATAGGGGTGTAGGGCGCCCGACAACGCCTTTAACGCCGGAGCCTTCACATGCCAGCCTATCGTTCCCGCACTTCCACTCACGGCCGCAACATGGCTGGCGCGCGCGGATTGTGGCGCGCCACCGGCATGACCGATGCCGATTTCGGCAAGCCGATCATCGCCGTGGTCAATTCCTTCACGCAATTCGTGCCGGGCCATGTCCATCTGAAGGATCTGGGCCAGATGGTCGCGCGCGAGATCGAGGCGGCTGGCGGCGTCGCCAAGGAATTCAACACCATCGCAGTGGATGATGGCATCGCCATGGGCCATGACGGGATGCTCTACAGCCTGCCCAGCCGTGATCTGATCGCTGACAGCGTTGAATATATGGTCAACGCGCATTGCGCCGACGCAATGGTATGCATTTCCAATTGCGACAAGATCACGCCGGGCATGCTGATGGCGGCAATGCGGATCAATATTCCGGTCGTGTTCGTGTCGGGCGGGCCGATGGAGGCGGGCAAGGTCGTGCTGAACGGCAAGGAACATGCGCTCGATCTGGTCGATGCGATGGTCGCCGCCGCAGACGAAAGCTACACGGACGAAGAAGTGGCGAGCATTGAGCGCTCCGCCTGCCCCACCTGCGGCTCCTGTTCGGGCATGTTCACGGCGAATTCGATGAATTGCCTGACCGAGGCGCTGGGCCTGTCACTGCCGGGCAACGGGTCGCAGCTTGCCACTCATTCCGATCGCCAGCAATTGTTCCTGCGCGCGGGCCGCCTCGCCGTCGCGCTGTGCCGCCGCTATTACGAGGAAGGGGACGAGAGCGTCCTGCCGCGTTCCATTGCCAGCTTCGAAGCCTTCGAAAACGCGATGTCGCTGGATATCGCCATGGGCGGCTCGACTAATACGGTGCTGCATCTGCTGGCGGCCGCGCATGAGGCGGAACTGGACTTCACCATGGCTGACATTGACCGGCTGTCGCGCAGGGTGCCGTGCCTGTCGAAAGTCGCCCCGGCCAAGAGCGACGTGCATATGGAAGATGTCCATCGCGCTGGCGGCATCATGGCGATTTTGGGTGAACTCGACCGCGCGGGCCTGCTGCACACGGCGCTGCCCACCGTTCACAGCCCGACGCTGGGCGATGCGCTGGCCGATTGGGATATCTGCCTGACTGACAATCCCAAGGTGCAGGAATTCTTCAAGGCTGCCCCCGGCGGGGTGCCGACGCAGACCGCCTTCAGCCAGTCGCGTCGCTGGGACGAACTGGACAAGGACCGGGAAAACGGCGTGATCCGCAGCGCAGAACACGCCTTCAGCAAGGATGGCGGGCTGGCGGTGCTGTATGGCAATGTCGCGCGTGACGGCTGCATCGTGAAGACGGCGGGCGTTGACGAATCGATCCTTAAATTCTCCGGCCCGGCAAAGGTCTTTGAAAGCCAGGATGCGGCCGTGGCGGCGATCCTGACCGATCAGGTCACGGCAGGCGATGTGGTGGTGATCCGCTATGAAGGGCCGAAGGGCGGGCCTGGCATGCAGGAAATGCTCTATCCCACCAGCTACCTCAAGTCGAAGGGACTGGGCGCTGCCTGCGCGCTGATCACGGACGGTCGCTTTTCCGGCGGCACATCCGGCCTTTCCATCGGCCATGTCTCGCCAGAGGCCGCCGAAGGGGGCGAGATCGGGCTGGTGCGCGATGGCGACACGATCGAGATCGACATTCCCAACCGGACCATCAACCTGGCCGTTTCTGATGAGGAACTGGCCGCCCGTCGCGCCGCAATGGAGGCGAAGGGAGATGCGGCCTGGCACCCTGCCGCGCCGCGCCAGCGCAAGGTTTCCGTCGCGCTCAGGGCTTACGCCGCCATGGCGACCAGCGCCGCGCGCGGGGCCGTGCGTGATATCTCGCAGCTCCGCCGCGGCTGATGGTGCGGTCCCTTTCGGCATCGCTGCTGGTCGCTGGCGCTCTGCTTGCGTCGTGCGGGGCGGATTCGGGCGCGCAGGCCAGCGCGGTTGATCCCGACGGTGAAACCATTGCCTGTGCCCTGAACGGGGCCGAGGGCTTCGATACCCGCTGCGGTGTGGAGCGCGATGAGCAGGGCGGCAGTCTGTTTCTGGTCATTCGCCATCCCGATGGCGGATTTCGCCGCTTTGAAGTGGTGAAGGACGGTCGCGGGGTCATCACCGCCGATGGCTTCGACGAGGCGAAGGCGCGCGTTGATGGCGAGATTCTCGAAGTTGCGGTCAATCGTGACCGGTATCGCTTTCTCGCTACTGTGAAGAGCAATGCCGGCCAGTAACCAGATCCTGACGGTCGCGCAGATGCGCGCCGGGGAAGATGCTCTGATCGCCAGTGGCGAGACGGTCGACACGCTGATGCAGGTCGCTGGCGGCGGGGCTGCTGAATGGGTCTGGCGCGTGGCGGGCCATCGCCGTGTCACCGTATTATGCGGCCCGGGCAACAATGGTGGCGATGGCTATGTGATCGCCGAGGTGCTGCGCAGCCGGGGGCTTGCAGTTACCCTTGTCGCGCCGCTGGAACCCGCCACTGATGCCGCCCGCAATGCACGTGCGGCCTGGCAGGGCAAGACAGTTGCCGATGGCGATGGCGTTGCGGGCGAAGTACTGGTCGATTGCCTGTTCGGCAGCGGGCTTACCCGTCCGCTCGATGCAGGGCTTGCCGCACTGCTGGCCGATCTCGCCATCCACCACCCGATCCGCATTGCGATTGATCTGCCCAGCGGCGTGGAAAGTGACAGTGGTCGAGCTCTTAACGGGAGTTTGCCCGATTACACCCTTACCATCGCACTGGGCGCATGGAAGTTCGCGCATTGGCTGATGCCCGCCGCCAGCGCCATGGGCGCGCGCAAGCTGGTGCCGATCGGCGTTGCGCCCGTGCCCGGTGCCGCGCGGCTGATTACGCGGCCAGCGCTGTCAGCGCCGGTTCGCGATGCGCATAAATATCTGCGCGGACTGGCGGCAGTCGTCAGCGGTACAATGCATGGGGCGGCGCTGCTCGCCTGCGGGGCGGCGATGCGCGGCGGTGCGGGCTATGTGAAACTGCTGGCTTATGAGGTGCCACAGGGCGCACCGGCAGAGCTGGTGGTGGACACGCAGGATCTTGAAAATGCGCTGGAAGACCCGCGGCTCAACGCGGTGCTGGTGGGGCCGGGGCTGGGCCGCAACGGGCAGGCGCGCCAACGGCTGCGTGCGGTGCTTGCCCGCTATTGCCCTGCCATTCTCGACGCCGATGCGCTCGTCCTGCTGCGTCCGGAAATGCTCGACGGGAGAAGCGCGCCAGCCATAGCCACGCCGCATGACGGCGAACTGGACCGGCTGGCCACCGCCTTTGCGGTGGATGGCGCAGGCAAGCTGCGCATTGCCCGCGAACTGGCGCAGGCGAGCGGGATGGTGCTGGTGGCAAAGGGGCCGGATACGATCGTCGCCGCGCCCGACGGGCGGGTCGCCATCGCACCGGCGGCTTCCAGCTGGCTGTCCGTGGCCGGAACCGGCGACGTGCTGGCAGGGCTGGTGCTCAGCCGCCTCGCTGCTGGCGGAGACGCATTCAACGCTGCCTGTGAGGCGGTGTGGCTGCATGGTGAGGCGGCGCGCCTTGCCGGGGTGGCCTTTACCGCTGGTGATCTGGCGCCGCATTGCGCCATCGCGCTTGCTGCCTGCCTGTGAGCGAGGCTGAAACCATCCTGCGCATCGCCGCCAGGGGCGATGGCATCACCGCTTCCGGGCGTCATGTCCCCGGCACTGCGCCTGGCGATCTGGTCAATGCGGATGGTTCCGTCATACCGGGTCCGCATCGCATCGATCCGACCTGCCGCCATTTCGGTAGCTGCGGCGGCTGCGAACTGCAGCAGTGCGATGATGCCGCGCTGGCGGATTTCGTGCGCGAGCGGGTGGTTCATGCGATGGCCTCTCAGGGCCTGGAAGCCGGACATGTCGCGCCCGCGCATCTCTCGCCGCCATTAAGCCGGCGGCGCGCGGTGTTGCATGCGGTCAATGGCGGTGGGCGGCCACTGATCGGATTTCGCGAACGGGGATCACACCGGACCGTCGATCTGCAGCAATGCGCGGTACTTCTGCCCGAGCTGTTCGCGGTGGTGGTGGCCTCACGCGCGCTGCTCGCCCGGCGGCAGGGCAAATATGCGGCGGAGATCAGCCTGAGCGCGACTGATCAGGGTGCGGACCTTGCGATCAAGGGATTGACGATGGAAGGGCTGGTCCAGACCGAGGCGATGCTGGACTTCGCGCGCGCCACCGGTCTGGCCCGCCTGACCATCGATCAGGGGTTTGGCCCGGAAACCGTGTGGGAACCCGAACCGGTCACCGTAACCCTGTCAGGGGTGCCGGTGAACTTCCCGCCCGGTGCCTTCCTTCAGGCGACTGCGGATGGCGAACGCGTGCTGGCCGAGGCTGCGCGCTCATGGTTGGGCGATTGCGCCACGATTGCGGACCTGTTTGCGGGCCTTGGCACCTTTTCCTATGCGCTTGCCGGCTCGTCCAAAGTGCTGGCGGCAGAGGCGGCGCGCGATGCGCATCTGGCCTGCAAGGCGGCGGCGGGCGCGGCTCGCCTGCCGGTTCATGCACTGCACCGGGATCTGTTCCGCAACCCCTTGCAGCCGGACGAGCTCGATCGCTTCTCGGCCATCCTGCTTGACCCGCCACGCGCGGGCGCGCGCGAACAGATTGCCTGCATCGCGCAAAGCCGGGTGGGGCGGGTCGTGTATATCAGCTGCAACCCCTCAAGCTGGGTGCGCGACGCGAAACTGCTGGCAGAGGCTGGTTTTGCGCTGGAGGAAGTGCGCCCGGTGGGCCAGTTCCGCTGGACCACTCATGTCGAACTGGCCAGCCTATTTCTCCGCAAGGGCTGAACAGAGCCGTTCAAACAGCCAGTCGCGCGCCTGCGGTTCCGCAAACCCGCGCGATGCGCCGGGGCAATACGCCAGACGCGGATCATCTTTGTTCCACTGCGCGATAAAGGCCTGCCCGGTGCGGTCGCGGCTGGCGATCAGGATTTCGACCGGACCGCTGAAATTCGCCAGCCCCTGCTTCATCCGTTCCGAAAGGCCGCCTGGCGGCGGGGCAGGGCGCAATGCCTGCAACAAGCCGCGCAACAGCCCGGCGAACGATACATCCCCGGTCAGCAGACGCCGGATCGCGCCCTTCTCGCGCAGCCGTGCGGCATAGCGTGCGCGGATTGCAGCGGGCGGGGGCGGTGCGTCATCGCTGTCAAAGGTCCAGGGATTGGCCAGCACCAGCGCGTCAAAGCCCGCCCCACCAGACAGCATCAGCGCGCTCGCCGCATCGCAATTGCCAAAGGCGACGACCCGCGTGAGTTGAGGCATTTCCGCCAGAAACGCGGCCAGCGCAGCAGCGATGTCGCCCCGGCTCCCGAGAAAGCCGGTGTTTTCGCCTTCGCTGTCACCCACGCCGCGCCGGTCAAAGCGGAACACGGGGAATCCCGCAGCTGCCACCCGCGCGGCCAGTTCCGCCTGACCGGGAAAGGCACCCGCGCGCGTTTCGTTTCCGCCTGAAACCAGCGGCAGCCCGCTGGTTGCATTGGCTTTGTCCAGCGTGCCGGCAAGGCGTGCTGTTTCGCAGGTGAAGTGCACGTGGCGGCGACTCATGGCCGCATGCCGATTGCAAGAAATGCAGCCAGCGCATCCGCCTGTGCGGCATCGAAGCCCGGTTCTGCGCGCAGCCAAAGCCCGCTGCCGCCAATGCTGTCCTGCGCGATATCGACGATTCCGCCCGGATCCGGGAGATGCGCATTTTCCAGATCGCCAAACAATTCAGGGCCAATCCTGTATCCCGCCAGCTCGATCCCGTCCTGGCGCGCGCCGGTTGCCAGATCGTTCATGCGTTCTTCCACGCCTGCTTCGCGCGCGGCGATCATGCGCGAACGCAACAGCGCGCGCAGGGCGCTGGCTCCTGATGCCGGGGCATAGCGCCAGCCCGGCAGGCCGGGGGAGGGGGCAGGATCGCGCTGGCGCGCACTGCCAGCACATGGCTGGCGCGGAAATGCGCGGCTGCGGCCACGCCTGCACCCCGCCAGCTGGCCAGGGTCTGCTGTGCCAGCGGCTGGAGGCTTTCATTGCAGCCCGGCAGATCGGGCAGGAAGCTGCCGATTCCCGCCCCGTCCAGCCTGCGCATGACCTCAACCAGCAAGTGGCGCAGCTTGTTCGCTTCTTCAAACAGGGGCGGCAGGATGAGCAGTCGCGCATCGCGCGACCGGTCAAAAACCAGAGCATATTCATCCGCCGACTTGCCATCGGCATGGGGGTAGGGCCAGCTGGCGATCACTGGCGCGGTCAGGTCCCGCTTCGCTTGTTTTGGGCAAAGGCCAGCAATGCGCCGAAACTTTCCAGCATTTCGCCATCGACCTCGTCATCCTCGATGACAATCATCAGGCGATCTTCCATTTCGGTCAGCAGCGTTGCCACCGCCATGGAATCGAGTTCCGGCAAATAGCCGAACAGGCCCGTATCCGCGCCGAAGTCCCGCACGCTTTCGGCCTCCAGCCCCAGCACATCGACCAATACGGCGCGCAGGATCGCGTCGACTGTTTCAGTCTCGTTCAAGGCGGGCGGCTGCCCGATGGTCGGGGTTTCGTGCGTATATTTGTCCATTTCGTCCCTCGAAACGGTGCCTAGCCAGCGGATGAACGAGTGGCAAGGCGTCGCAGCGCAGCATGGGCAATGTGTGGCCAACTCGCCACGGTTTTGGGGTTGTGGCAATCGAGGCGAAAGCGCGCCCGCTTTTCGTCCATCCAGTCGGCCTTGTAGGGATCATCGCCCGTGCCGAAGTCAACCAGTGCGACCCCGTCCCGGTCAATCACCTGCTCCATCAGGGCAGCGGTGAGCACACTTCCCGCTGACAGATGATCCGCATCCTGGCGGTGCGCCAGCTTGTGAATCCAGGCCGTTCCCGCTTCCACCGTCCAGAATTGCGCGGCGACCGGGCGACCTTCATGAATGCCCAGTGCCATGCGCAGCCGCCCGGCGCACCCTTCCTGCCTGGCAAATGCGCGCAGGAGGCGTGGATCGCCTTCGCTCGGCTTCCAGCTATCTGCGTAGATGTCTTCGTAGATATTCTAGGTATCATCATCAAAAAATGCGATTATCCGGACTTCTATCCGCTTTGACTTGCGTTTCAGCGTGGTCCGTAGTGGACCCGGGCGGGTGGCAAGATATTCGGCATAATTGCGCCCTGCGACCGGGAGGATATGGTTGATATCGCAGTTCGTCAAAAAGCAGGTCCAACCCGCTCTTTTGAATGCACTTTCGATATCACTGGCCATCCCGTCCTCGGCCCCCAGCGGCCACAGCGTAACGCGCCGCGCATGCCGCTGCAGATCGCGCGCGACGGCATGCAGCAGTGCCGCCGCATCCGCGCCTTCGCTCAACAGCGGGGTGAAGGTGAAGCTGTACCAGTTGGCAAGCGGTTCGAGTCGGGTCTCTGCCTGAATGAGCGGGAGAGCCGCCATGGCCCCGCGCTCGTCCTGAGCGAGGGCGACCAGCACCGGCTTGGTCGCGCTGGCCGCAAGCAGGGCAAACCAGTCCGCGCGGGCAAAGGGGCTGGCGGCAACCCAATTCAACCCTTGCAAGACATTAACCGTCTCGTGATAGCTGACCGCAATCGTCAATTCTCGTCCTTTCCACGGAGCCGCCACCCCCCATGCCTGTCACGCCTGATCCAGTGGCGCATCCGCTCGACCATCTCGCCCGATTCGGTGCGGATGGCGCGCCTGCCCTGATCCTGCGCGAACAGACCCTTACCTATCAGGACTTAAGGGTGCGTATAGGCCAACTGGCTTCATGGCTGCAGCAGCAGGTCCCCGAACGGGGCGCGCGGGTGGCGAGCTGGGCCGGAAAAAGCGAATTGACCTGCCTGATGCCGCTGGCTGCGGCGCGCGCCGGGCTGGTCCATGTTCCCGTCAATCCGCTGTTCAAACACGCGCAGGTGGCGCATATACTGGCTGACAGCGGCGCGCGGCTGCTGATCGGCAATGTGGCGCGGCTGTCCAGCCTGGGGGCGGCGGATGTGCCCGCGTCATGCACTCTGGTCGAGGATCAGAGCGCGCTCGCCGGTGCTCAAGTCATCGCGCAACCGCTGCCCGAATCGCAGGCTGATCCCGATGATCTTGCTGCCATTCTCTATACTAGCGGGTCGACCGGCAGACCTAAGGGGGTGATGCTGAGCCACGCCAATCTCTGGCTCGGTGCGGTCAGCGTTGCTCATTACCTGGCGCTGAAAGCGGATGATGTTGTTCTGGCGGTGCTGCCGCTGGCCTTCGATTACGGTCAGAATCAGCTGCTTTCGACCTGGCGTGCGGGTGGTGCCGTGGTCCCGCTCGATTACTTGACCGCGCGAGATGTGACCAAGGCCTGCGCACGCCATGGTGTGACCACGCTGGCTGCGGTTCCACCGCTGTGGGTGCAGCTGGTTGAACAGGACTGGCCGCAAGAAGCCATCGCGCCGCTGCGCCGCCTGACCAATAGCGGCGGGGCGCTGACGGTCGATCTGGTGGCGCACCTGCGCCGGATATTTCCCGGTGCGCGACTGTTCCCGATGTACGGGTTGACCGAGGCGTTCCGTTCCACCTTCCTCGATCCGGAGCTGGTTGCAGCGCACCCGACGTCGATGGGGCGCGCGATTCCCTTTGCCGAAGTGCTGGTTATCGGCGACGATGGGCAGGTCACGCAACCGGGTGAGGAGGGCGAACTGGTGCATTGCGGGCCGCTTGTCGCCAAGGGATACTGGCAGGATGCGCAACGCACGGCAGAACGGTTCCGTCCTGCGCCCGCGCAATCGGCCTATGGCGGCACTGCGGTCTGGTCGGGTGACCGGGTTGTTCGCGACGGCGATGGCCTTCTCTATTTTTCGGGGCGGCGCGATGCGATGATCAAGAGCGCGGGCAATCGCATCAGCCCGCAGGAGGTTGAAGAAGCGGCGCTGGCGACCGGCCTTGTTGCAGAGGCTGTGGCGATAGGCGTGGCTGACGAACGGCTGGGCCAGGCGGTGCATCTGGTGGTGCGCGCCGTGCCCGGTGCGGTGGACGCCGAAGCTAGACTTCCCGCCGAACTTGCCCGCGAACTGCCCAATTTCATGCAACCGCGCGCCATTCACTGGCGGGTGCAGATGCCGCTCAGCCCCAATGGCAAGCTTGATCGGGCGGCGCTGGCCAGGGAGCTGGGCGCGTGAAGCCGCTTGGCCCGATCCCGGCCGGTTTTGCCGCGATTAACGGCGAACTGGCGATTGGCGGCAAGGCGGCCAGCGCGCTGGTGGCGGAGGCGGGCGCAACGCCGTTGTTCGTCTATTCGCGCGATCTGATCCGCCAGCGCGTTGCACGGTTGCGGGCCGCTCTGCCGGAACGATTCGCGATACATTACGCTGTCAAGGCAAACCCTTACGCTCCTGTCCTCAAGGAAATGGCAACTCTGGTTGATGGCTTCGATATCGCGTCGGGCGGGGAACTGGCGATCCTGCGCGAGGCGGGGATCGATCCTGCGCTGGTCAGCTTCGCCGGTCCGGGTAAACGGGACGAGGAATTGCGCGCGGCGATCGCTGCGGGCGTGACGTTGAACCTTGAATCGGAGGCAGAGGCGGAGCGGGCGCTGCGCATCGCCGGAGAACTGGCGCTGAGCCCGCGGCTCGCCATTCGCGTCAATCCCGATTTCGAACTGCGCGGTTCGGGCATGAAAATGGGGGGCGGGGCCAAGCCTTTCGGAATCGATGCGGATCGCGTTTCCGCGCTGGCGCGGCGCATTATCGCCGCCGGGGCAGAGTGGCGGGGGTTTCATATCTTTGCGGGCAGTCAGGCGCTGTCCGCTGATGCGCTGATCGAAGCGCAGGCGAACACGCTGGCGCTGGCGGCCCGGCTGGCAGAGGAAAGCGGGGCGGCGCTCCCGCACCTCAACATGGGTGGGGGGTTCGGTATTCCCTATTTTGCGGGGGATGAGTCACTCGATCTCGAAGCGGTAGGACAGGCGCTGGCCAAAGCGCTGGAAGACTTGCCGCAAGCGCTTGAAAAAACACAGATGTGTGTTGAACTTGGCCGCTATCTGGTGGGCGAGGCGGGGGTATATCTCACCCGCATAATCGATCGCAAGCTGAGCCATGGCGAGGTTTTCCTCGTCACTGATGGCGGGTTGCATCATCAGCTGGCCGCTTCGGGCAATTTCGGCACGGTGGTGCGCCGCAATTACCCGGTCGCCATCGCGTCGCACTTTGGTGCAGCGGCTGAAGAAGTCGCTCATGTCGTGGGTTGCCTGTGCACTCCGCTCGACCGGTTAGCTGACAAGGCGCACCTGCCGCGCGCCGAAGTCGGCGATCTCGTCGCCGTGTTTTGCGCCGGAGCCTA
>JAURML010000090.1 GCA_030830695.1 Caenibius sp.
ATGCTGGAATGAGGTGACAGCGCGCCCAGCCATACGTCATTGACTTATGGGTCATTGACGTATAAATAAGGCTTCATGACCACTTTACAGACCGTCGTGGAGCTGCCCGAGTTCCTTCGACGGGCGAAGGCCATCATGACCGAGGCCGAACGCCTCGGTCTTGTGCACTATATCGCGGCAAACCCAGATGCGGGAGTGTCTTTGGGCGGCGGTTTACGCAAGGTAAGGATCCCCCGCGAAGGCGGTGGCAAGAGCGGCGGATACCGGACCATCTACGTTTTTGGCGGCACGCACATGCCCATATTTCTGGTCACAGTGTTCGCCAAGAACGAGAAAGACAATTTGAGCAAGGCCGAGCAGATAGCAGCGATCCAGCTAAGCAAGATCCTGGTCGACACCTATGGAGGCAGACAATGAACGCCCATGACAGCATCATGCAGGGTTTAAATGAGGCTCTTGCTTTTGCCCAAGGCCAGCATGCTGGCGCGAATGTTCATCACGTCGAGGTGCCGGCCGTTGATGTCGCCGCCATCAGAGCGCGCACTGGGCTGTCACAAGGCGCATTCGCCCGGAGCATTGGTGTAGCCAAGGGCACATTGCTAAACTGGGAGCATGGCCGGCGTCGCCCGACGGGCCCAGCCCAGGTGCTGCTTGCTATGATCGATAAGAAACCATCTTTGGTGGCCGAACTCCTGCGCTAGGTTCAATCAAAGCCATCGGAGGGCTAGCAAAACCTTCGTTTTCGTCCTATTCGACTGGAGACAGTTCGTTATCGGACAACGATACACGACCAATTCATGCAGGGCCAGTTGATCCTGGCCGCGTTATCGGCGAGATCGCCCATCCACCACACTGGAGATCGCGATGCTCACTGCCCTGCTCGTTCATGCCCATTCCGAAAGCGACAGTTTCGTGACCGCCATGCGCGACCGGATCGCGCAGACCCTGGCCGGGCAAGGCTATACGATCACTCATTCCGATCTTTATGCGATGAACTTCAACCCGGTGCTTTCACCCGCCGATTTCGGGCAGCGCAGCGCACCCGATCATCTGGTCTATGCGCTGGAACAGCGGCACAATTTCGAAAACGGTACGCTCGCAGCCGATATCGTCACCGAGATCGAGAAAATTCGCGCCGCCGACCTGATCGTGCTGACCTTTCCACTGTTCTGGTTCGGGGTCCCGGCAATCATGAAGGGGTGGTTCGACCGGGTGTTCATTTCCGGCACCTTCTATGGCGGCAAGACGATCTATGGTCGGGGCGGCATGGCCGGAAAGAAGGCCTGCGCCGCCTTCAGTCTTGGCGGGCGCGAAGACATGTTCGGCGAACGCGGCATTCACGGACCGTTGGTACACGGGATGATGCGTCACCTGTTTCAGGGAACGCTCGGCTATATTGGCACAGATGTGATCGAACCCTTCGTGGCACATAACGTACCTTACCACCCGCGGGAGGTGCGCAGCCGCTGCCTTGACGAACTGGCCGAATATTTTTCCAATCTGGATAGCCACCCGCGAATACCGATTCCCGATCTGGACAAGTTCGGCCCGCGGTTGGAGCCGCTCTAACCCCCTCGCAACAATTGCACGCCCCAGTCGCGTTCAAACAGATAAAGCAGCAACCGCGCCGCGTCGCCCCGTTCCCCCGTCAGGCCGCCGTCGCGTTCGACCAGCAGGCGGGCATCGTCATGCGCCAGCGGTAACAACCGCTGGATCTGTTCGAGCGAGGCGACACGAAACGGCGTATCCCCTGATTGCCGCGTACCCAGCAATTCGCCCCCGCCGCGCAGGCGCAAATCTTCCTCCGCCAGGCGAAACCCGTCCTGCGTCTCGCGCATCAGGGCAAGCCGTTCACGCGCCGTTTCCGACAGGGTTTCTCCGCGCAGCAGCAGACAGACCGACTTTTCCGAGCCACGCCCGACGCGCCCGCGCAGCTGGTGCAACTGGGCAAGCCCAAAGCGTTCGGCCTGTTCGATCACCATCAGCGTCGCATTGGGCACATCCACCCCCACTTCGATCACCGTGGTCGCCACCAGCAGTTTAGCCTGGCCGAAAGCGAAGCGTTCCATTGCCGCGTCCTTGTCTTCAGGGCGCAATTGTCCGTGAACCAGCACCACCGCATCCCCGAACCGTGCCTTGAGCGCAGCATATCGGGCTTCGGCCGCGGCCATGTCCTCAGTCTCGCTCTCGCGCACCATCGGGCATACCCAATAGGCCTGCTGACCGGTCGCCAGATGCCGTTCCAGCCCCGCCACCACATCAGCGAAGCGATCCGCCGCAACGACCCGCGTGTCGATCGGCTGGCGGCCTGGCGGCATCTCGTCCAGCCGCGACACATCCATTTCCCCATATTGGGCGAGCGTGAGCGTGCGCGGAATCGGCGTGGCGGTCATGGCCAGACAATGCGGCGTGACCTTGCCCTTCCGGGTCAGCATCAGGCGCTGACTCACGCCGAAGCGATGCTGTTCGTCAATCACCACCAGCGCGAGATTGCGGTAGGAAACGCTGTCCTGAAAGATGGCATGCGTGCCCACGATCATGGAAATGCTGCCATCCAGCAGCCCCATCAGGATCGATTCGCGCGCCCGGCCCTTGTCACGCCCGGTCAGCAGGGCAATCGACACGCCCGTCGGCGCGGCCAGCGCGCGTAGCGTGTCATAGTGCTGACGGGCGAGGATTTCAGTGGGCGCCAGCATGGCCGCCTGCCCGCCCGCCTCCACCGCCAGCAGCATCGCTTCCAGCGCGACCACCGTCTTGCCCGCGCCAACATCGCCCTGCAGCAGGCGCAGCATCGGCGATGACTGGGCCAGATCGCCCTCGATCTCACCGATCGAACGCCGCTGCGCGCCTGTCAGCGGAAAGGGCAACCGCAGCCTGTCGCGCAGTGATCCGTCACCCTTCATTGGCTGGCCCCGGCGCGCCCGGTTCTTCTCGCGCACCAGCATGAGGGCGAGCGAATTGGCGAGCAGTTCGTCATAGGCCAGCCGGTCGCGTGCTGCGGGATGCGCCCCGCGATGGGCCAGCAGCAGCGCATCGCGCCATGCGGGCCACTGCATCTTCGCCAGCAGCCCCGGCTCGATCCATTCAGGCAGGTCCGGCAGTTGCGCGAGCGCCTGGCCGATCAGCCCGGCAACGCGCGGCTGCGTCAGCCCTTCGGCCAGCGCATAGACCGGCTCGCTCAACCGCGTCAGCAAGCCGGTGCTTTCGGCCTCGACATGGTCGGGATGAACGATCTGCAGCATCTGGCCATATTGATCGAGCCGACCCGCTATCCAGCGCAGTTCACCCACTGGCAGGAGCTTTCTCGCGGTATAGGACGCGCGCCCGAAATAGGTCAGCGCGCAGACATTGCCGACCGCATCGCTCGCCAGCACGCGATAGGGGCCGCGCCCGGACGTGGGGCGATGTTCAGTGGGCGTCAGCGCCACCACGATCTGTTCGCCAACGTGCGCTTCGTCCAGATTGGCAACCGCGCGCCGGTCCACGAACCGGTCAGGCAAATGATAGGCCAGATCCCGCAAACGCGTCAGCCCCAGCTTGTCCAGCGGCTTCTTCAGCTTCGGCCCAACCCCGTCGAGGTTTTCCGTGTCACTGAACAACAGATTGAGACGTTCCGGTCGCATCACCCCTCATAGTCTGCCTTGGCATGAATTTGCCAGATTTGACGCAGCGCATGGAACGGCAGCGCCGCAGCGGTCAGTCTGGCTCCAACAGAATTGAAGGAGACAGGAATGTTGCTGCCGCACAAAGCCGTCATCGCACTGGTTGACGGGAAGAAGTTCGAACTGTTTCGCAACATCGGCAATGAATCCTCGCCCGAGCTTGCGGAAATGGCACCACCCAAACCGGATGAACACAACAAGGGGGCGGGCGCGCATCATTATTCCAGTTCCGGCAACCCCACCGGCCACCTGCTGGACGAAGGCGCGCACGCCGCCGCGGTCGCACAATGGCTGAACGGCCAGGTGCTGGGCCACAAGATCGAAACGCTGGTGGTTATCGCCGCCCCTCGCACGCTGGGCGAATTGCGGCGCCATTATCACAAGCAGCGGGAACAGGCCTTGCTGGGCGAATTGTCGAAGGATCTGAACGGCAGGAGCGGTCCGGAGATCATCGCCGCCCTGCGCAGCAAATAGCGCGGGGCTTGCCACTGGCCGCCGGGTCACTTACCGGCGGGGCATGTCTGACAGCGAAAACCGACTGCGCCGCATCCGTTTCCGGGCATGGCATCGCGGCACCCGCGAAGCCGACTACATGATCGGCGGATTCTTCGATCGCTATCATGCGCACTGGGTGGAAGCGGATATCGTCTGGTTTGAAGCGTTGCTGGATGAAGACGATGTGGATGTGATGGCCTGGGCGTTGCAGACGCAGCCCGTCCCGGAACGCTTCCAATCGGCGCAGATGCAGCTTATGCAGCGGCTCGATTACGTCGAGATTCCGCGCTAGCGGCTGCTGCCCGTCCGCACCGCCGCCGGCTTGACCATGCCCGATATAGACCAGATCCTGAAGGCCACGACGCCGCTCACGCTGACTTCGGTCGCGCGCGGTGCGCAGCCGCTCGTCATGGCCGATCTTGCCCGCGCCTCCGCGGGGCGCGCGGTATTCATCGCACCTGACGAGTCGGCAATGCGATCGGTTACGGAAGCCGCGGCCTGGTTCGCGCCCGAACTGGAAGTGATCGAATTTCCCGCCTGGGATTGCCTGCCCTTCGACCGGGCCAGCCCCGCCCTGTCCGTCAGTGCGCGCCGCCTGTCAGCCTTGCACCGGCTGCAGGCGGGCAAACGCGGCCCGCAATTGCTGGTCACCACGATCAACGCGCTGCTGCAACGGGTGCTGACACCGTTCCGTATCCGCGAATCCGTGCGCGCGCTGAAGCCCGGCCTTGAAATCGGGCGCGAAAGCCTGATCGCATTGTTGCAACGGCAGGGCTATTCGCGCAGCGACACGGTGGTGGATGCGGGCGAATTCGCGGTGCGCGGGTCGATCTTTGACATCTTCCCGTCCGGGCTGGATCAGGGGCTGCGGCTGGATTTCTTCGGTGACGAGCTGGAATCGCTGCGCCTGTTCGATCCCAGCACGCAGCGCACGACCGGCGTGCTGGACGGGCATCTGCTGCTCCCCGCCAGCGAAGCGCTGATTGATGACGAAACGGTCAAACGTTTCCGCAGCCGTTATCGCGAGCTGTTCGGCGCGAACGCCACGGGCGATCCGCTGTATCAGGCGGTCAGCGACGGCAGGCGGCTGGCGGGCATGGAACATTGGCTGCCGCTGTTCGAGGAACGGCTGGTCAGCCTGTTCGATCACCTTGGCGCCAATGACCTCATTCTGATTGACAATGGCGCGATCGGCGCGGCCGAAGAACGTCTGTCCGACATCGCGGATTACCATCATACGCGCAGTGACACGGCCGGGCAGGCGGCGGGCAGCTATCGCCCGCTGGCGACAGATGCGCTGTATCTGTCAGCTGATGAATTCCAGTCCCGGCTGGCCGGATGGCCGGTTCACCACACTGACATCTTCACCCGGCCTGACAGCGCGGAGGTGATCGACTTCGGCTTTTCATCCGCCCGCGATTTCGCACCGGAACGCGCGCGCGGCGACAATATCTACGAAGCGACCGCGAAATATCTGAACGGCGCGGCCGCGCGCGGCAAGAAGCCGCTGATCGCCGCCTATTCCGCCGGCAGCCGCGCCCGCCTCTCCGCCATTCTGACCGAGGCCGGGGCCAGGGTGGCCCTGGCCGAAAGCTGGCAGGAAGCGCTGGGGCTGGCCGCCGGGGGCAGTGCCGCTGCCATGGTGCTGCCGCTGGAAACCGGCTTTGCCAGTGATGCGCTGGAGCTGGTCACCGAACAGGACATTCTGGGCGACCGGCTGGTGCGCCGCAAGAAACGCCGCAAGGATGCGGACGCTTTCCTGGCTGAACTGTCCGCGCTGCATCCCGGCGATCTGGTGGTCCATATGGAGCACGGGATCGGGCGTTACGAAGGGCTGCAATCCATCCCCGTGGGCAAGAGCCCGCATGACTGCGTGTGCCTGGAATATGCGGGCGGCGACAAGCTTTATATCCCGGTCGAGAATATCGACGTGCTGTCACGCTATGGCAGCGCGACGGACGGGGTCATGCTGGACCGGCTGGGGGGTGAGGCATGGCAGCGGCGCCGGTCACGCCTGAAGGAACGCATCCGCGAAATCGCGCATGAGCTGCTCAAGACCGCTGCGGCCCGCGCGCTGCGCCAGGCGCCAGTGCTGGCGGCGGAAGAATCCTCCTACCCGCAATTCGTCGACCGGTTCCCATGGGACGAAACCGACGACCAGGACCGCGCGATCGAGGATGTGCTGAACGATCTTGCCGGAGGCAAGCCGATGGACCGGCTGGTCTGCGGCGATGTCGGCTTCGGCAAGACCGAGGTTGCGTTGCGCGCCGCCTTCGTTGCGGCCATGGCCGGACAGCAAGTGGCGATGGTCGCCCCCACCACCCTGCTTGCCCGCCAGCATTACACCAATTTCACTCAGCGTTTCGCCGGTTTCCCGCTGAAAGTCGGGCGGCTCTCGCGCCTTGTCGGGGCGAAGGAGGCGGCAGAAACGCGCGCCGGGTTGGCTGATGGCACGGTGGACGTCGTAATCGGCACTCATGCGCTGCTCGCCAAGTCGGTCAGCTTCAAGCGACTGGGGCTGGTGATCGTGGACGAGGAACAGCGGTTCGGCGTCAATCACAAGGAACGGCTGAAACAGCTGCGCGCCGATGTGCATGTGCTCACGCTTACAGCCACGCCGATTCCGCGCACGTTGCAAATGGCGATGTCGGGCCTGCGCGAACTGTCCACCATCCAGACCCCGCCGGTCGATCGCCTGGCCGTACGCACATATGTGATGGAATGGGACGACATGGTGATGCGCGAGGCGCTGCTGCGCGAACATCATCGCGGCGGACAGAGCTTCGTGATCGTGCCGCGCATCGCGGACATCCCCGAGGTGGAGGAATGGCTCCGCAATACGGCGCCGGAAGTCAGCCACGTCACCGCGCATGGACAAATGAGCGCGAGCGAGGTCGAGGAGAGGATGAGCGCGTTTTACGAACGCAAGTATGATGTGCTGCTCTCCACCACCATCGTCGAAAGCGGGCTGGATATCCCCAGCGCCAACACCATCATCATTCACCGCGCGGACCGTTTCGGCCTCGCCCAGCTTTACCAGCTGCGTGGGCGCGTCGGCCGTTCCAAGCTGCGCGCCTATGCCTATCTTACCTGGCCGCGCGATCAGGGGCTGAGCGTCGTCGCCGAAAAACGGCTGAGGGTTCTGGGCGATCTCGACAGCCTGGGCGCGGGCTTTCAGCTCGCCAGCCACGATCTCGACATTCGCGGCGCCGGCAATCTGCTGGGTGACGAGCAGAGCGGCCATATCCGCGAGGTCGGCTTCGAACTCTACCAGTCCATGCTGGAGGATGCGATCCTCGCGGCCAAGGCGGGCAAAATGGGACTGGAAGCGGACACCGGCGGGCTATCCCCCCAGATCACGGTCGATGCGCCGATCATGATCCCCGAAGAATATGTGCCCGATCTGACCGTGCGCATGGCGCTTTACCGCCGGTTGAACGAAGCGGGCGAAAAGGCGGAGATCGAGGCGCTGGCGGCGGAGATGATCGACCGGTTTGGCCCCCTGCCCGATGCGACCGCGAATCTGGTGCGGCTGATCGAAATCAAGCATCAGGCAATCATCGCCAACATCGCCAAGGTTGATGTCGGTGCACGCGGCACGCTGGTAACCTTCCACAAGGACATGTTCCCCGATCCGGCGGGGCTTATCGCCTACGTCGAACGGCTGCAGGGCACGGCCAGGCTGCGGCCCGACATGAAGCTGGCCATCAACCGCGCCTGGGGTGACCCCAAAAGCCGTCTCAACGGCCTGTTCCAGCTGACCAAGGGACTGTCCGCCATCGCCCGCAAAGCGGCCAAGGCGGGCGGTTAACCCGCCAGCGCGGCGAAGTCGTCGGCGCTCATCGGCTGGGCGCGCAGGAAGCCCTGATAGTAATCGCAGCCCTCACGCGCGATCAGGGCGCGCTGATCCTCATTCTCGATTCCCTCGGCGATAACTTTCAGGCCCAGCGCCTGCGCCATGGTCAGGATCGCACGGAACACCGCCAGATCGCGCGGATCGTCGACAATGTCATCCACCATAACCCGGTCCAGCTTCAGGTAATGCAGCGGCAGCAGCTTCAGATATCGGAAATTGCAGAAACCCGCGCCGAAATCGTCCAGCGCGATGCGGATGCCGATATCGCGCAGCTTCGCCAGTCCGCCAGCTGACCGGTCAAGATCGGTCAGCAGTGCCTCCTCCGTGATTTCCAGCGTCAGCCGGTCAGGCGAGAAATCTGCCTCCACCACCGCCGCGGCGATGGAATTGGCGAAGGAATTGGCGGCAAGATCGGCCGGGGTGATGTTGAGCGACAGGCGCAGCGGTTCGGGCCATGCCGCTGCGCCTGCCAGCGCGCGGGTGGCGATGTGATGCGAAAGCTGGGCGACATGATCAGCCCGTTCGGCAATCGCGAACAGCGCGCTCGCCCCGATCCGCCCCAGTTCGGGATGCTGCCAGCGGGCCAGCGCCTCTGCCCCCACCAGCCGGTCATCCGGCAGGGCATATTGCGGCTGATAGAGAATTTCGATCTCGTCCCGGTCCAGCGCGCCCAGCAGGTCAGCTTCCATCTGCTGCGCGCTGCGCCCGATCAGGCCCATGTCGCCATCGGCCCATTGCACCCGGCTGCCTGCCTGGCGCTGCGTCCGGGCCAGCGTCTCGGCCAGCCGGGCGAGGAGATTGTCGGCGCCTTCCCCCGGCATCGCCTGCACCAGAGCAATGCGCGGCCACAGCCGCATCGTGCCTGCGCTGCAAGTGTTCAGGATCGGCCGGGCGACCAGATCAGCTAGTGTTTCGGCCAGCCATTGCCAGCGCTCGCGACTGCAACTTTCATTCAGCGCCAGCAGGAAATTGCCCCCGCTGAGCCGCGCGGCCAGCCACTCCCCCTCCAGTTCCTCCTGCGCAAAATGCTGGATCCGGGTGGCGACTTCGGCCAGCGCACTGTCGCCCGCCTCTTCCCCGAACGCCAGATTGACCGTCTCGAAGCGGCGCAGTCCCAGCGTCATCACGTGAACGGACGCGATCCGGCCCGATTCGCGTGCTTTTGCGTCCCATTCGTCCAGGCGCACGGACGCAGCCTCCGGCCCGATCAGGCCGGTCAGCGCGTCGCGATCCAGCGCCGCGAATGGCAGGGGCGCAGCCGTCATGCCCCGCGCATTAGCATGTACGGGTTAGGATTTCCTTCAATTCCGCCGCTGGCGCGTTGCCAAACGTCCTTCCGGCCCATAGTTTCGCGCAAGGCCCCCGCCCGGCGGCCATGTGGAGACGGTGGAAGTGACGAAACGGCACGATTTCAGGAAACTGGCGCTGACCGCTTCCCCGCATGATCGCGCGCAGGACGCGGCGCAGGCGCTGACCGAGGCCTTTTCATGGTCTCCGATCGCGGAAGCGGACGCCGTCGTTGTGCTGGGCGGTGACGGTTTCATGCTGCACACGCTGCACGCCATGCTGGACAGCGGGCGGGTCATCCCGGCCTATGGCATGAATCTCGGCACGGTCGGCTTCCTGATGAATGAATACAGGGCGGGCGACGGACTGATCGAACGGCTGAATCAATGCCGCGCCTTTGCCGTCGATCCGATCATGATGACCGCCGTCACTCAGGACGGACGGAGCCAGGAATTCTATGCGATCAACGAAGTATCGCTGCTGCGCGAAACGCGCCAGACCGCGAAAATCGAAGTCACCGTGAACGGCAAGGTACGAATTGACGAGCTGGTGTGCGATGGAGTGCTGGTGGCAACTCCGGCGGGATCCACCGCTTACAATCTTTCCGCCAACGGCCCCATCCTGCCGCTCGATTCCAAGATGCTGGCGCTGACCCCGATCAGCCCCTTTCGCCCGCGCCGCTGGCGCGGTGCGATTCTGCCCGATTTTTCGCGCATCAGCCTGCGCGTGCTGGAACCCGCAAAGCGGCCGGTGGCGGCGGTGGCGGACCAGAAGGAAGTGCGCGACATCGCGCAGGTTGAGCTGGAAATCGCGCGGGACCGGCAATTGACGCTGCTGTTCGATCCCGGACACAGCCTGGACGAACGGATCGTCAGCGAACAATTCCATTCCTGACAGAAAAGCTGCCTCTGGGCGCTTGCAAAAGCAGATCGGGCTGAATATAGGCGCAGCCCTGCCCGGCTGAAGGCGACTTTGCCGGGCTGCTCCCCGATAGCTCAGCGGTAGAGCTCTCGACTGTTAATCGAGCGGCCGTTGGTTCGAATCCAACTCGGGGAGCCATTTTACAATATAAAATGCTGATTTATATGGGGAATTACCTTTCCTCGCAAATCTTACTGCCCTTA
>JAURML010000091.1 GCA_030830695.1 Caenibius sp.
GCTGGGCAAATGATCGATCGCGGCGAGCAGGCCCTGTGTTTCTGCATCTGCCGAGCGGCATTCCAGCCCGATCGCCCCTTGCGCGGGCGCAGGCAGCCATTGCTGCGGATCAAGCAATGCGCCGACATTGTCCCGGCCTAGCCGTGAAAGCCCCGCTGCAGCCAGCAGCGTTGCCTCTGCTTCCCCCTGATCCAGCCGGGCCAGACGGGTCGCCACATTGCCGCGAAACGGCACGATGGTGCAATCAGGCCGCGCATGGAGCAACTGCGCCGCGCGGCGCGGTGCGCTGGTGCCAACGCGCGCGCGCGGGGGCAGGTCGGCAATCGATCCGGCACCCACCAGCACATCAGCCACCTCCGCACGGGGCAGGATCGCGGCAATCGTCAGCCAGGCGGGGCGCAGTGTTTCGACATCCTTCATCGAATGGACGGCAGCATCGATCCGCCCTTCATGCAGCCATTCGTCCAGTTCCTTGGTCCACAGCGCCTTGCCGCCGATCTCGGCCAGCGGGCGGTCCTGCACCTTGTCACCGCTGGCGGTGACGGGAACCAGCTCCACCGCGTCTTCCGGCCATTTATGCGCAGCACACAGGCGCGCGCGCGCTTCATGCGCCTGGGCCATGGCGAGCGGGGAACGGCGTGTGCCGAGGCGTAAGCGTGGAGTGATAGTCATAAGCGTTGCTTGCCCTAACCAGCAATTTTCTCCAGTGGAAGAGGCATGGCGCTGATCCTGGGCATAGAGTCGAGTTGTGACGAAACCGCGGTGGCACTGGTCGCCAGCGACCGGCGGGTGCTGGCGCAGCGCATCGCCTCGCAGGACGAAGCTCATCGCCCCTATGGCGGGGTGGTGCCCGAAATCGCGGCCCGCGCCCATGCCGAACGGCTGGCCCCGCTGATCAAGGATACGCTGGCCGATGCGGGCTGCGGGCTGGACGCGGTGGACGCCATCGCCGCGACCGCAGGCCCGGGGCTGATTGGCGGGGTGATGGTGGGGCTGGTCACGGGCAAGGCCATGGCGATGGCGACGGGCAAACCGCTGATCGCGATCAATCACCTGGAAGGCCATGCGCTGTCGCCGCGCCTGTCCGATCCCGCGCTTGAATTCCCGTACGGCCTCCTGCTGGTGTCAGGCGGGCACTGCCAGATCCTGCGGGTAGACGGCGTTGGCCGGTTCTGCCGCCTTGCCACCACGATTGACGATGCGCTGGGCGAAGCCTTCGACAAGACCGCCAAGATCCTTGGCCTTGGCTATCCCGGCGGCCCGGCAGTGGAACGGCTCGCCCGCGAAGGCGATGCGGGCGTGGTTCCCCTGCCCCGCCCGCTGCTGGGCAGCAAGGAACCGCATTTTTCCTTCGCCGGGCTGAAAAGCGCGGTGCTGCGCGCCAAGGAAAGCGGTCAATATCGCGACGCGGATATCGCCGCCGCCTTCCAGCAGGCCGCGATTGACTGCCTCGTCGACCGGCTGGAACGCGCGTTCGACGCCATGAGGGGGATCACCGCTCTGGTCGTGGCGGGCGGGGTGGCCGCCAATCAGGCAATCCGCGGCGCGCTGGAAACTCTGGCCGCGCGCAACGGGCTGCCCTTCATCGCCCCGCCGCTGGCGCTGTGCACGGACAATGCGGCCATGATCGCCTGGGCGGGGGCAGAACGCTTTGCCATGGGCCAGTCCGATCCGCTCGATTTTGCGGCACGCCCGCGCTGGCCGCTTGATCCCGATGCGGAACCGGTGCGCGGTGCGGGGGTGAAGGCATGACAGGCGGCACATGCAACATCGGCGTGGTGGGCGCAGGCGCATGGGGCACGGCGCTGGCGCACATGCTCGCCTCGGACGGGCGCGACGTGCTGATCTGGGCGCTGGAGCCGGAACTGGTCGAACAGATCAACGCCAGCCATCGCAACGCGCTCTACCTGCCCGCCGCCGCCCTCGCCCCGACGATCCGCGCAACCGGCGATCTGGCGCAGCTGGCGGGCTGCGATGCGCTGCTGCTGGTCACCCCGGCGCAGCATCTGGGCAATATTCTGGGCCGGATGCCCGCCATTCCGCGCGACCTGGTGCTGTGCAGCAAGGGGATCGAAAAGAACAGCGGCCGGCTGATGAGCGATGTGGCGCATGATGCCGCGCCATCCAGCGAGATCGCGGTCCTTTCCGGCCCCACCTTCGCGCATGAAGTGGCTGCCGGCCTGCCCACGGCGGTGACGCTGGCCTGCGGCGGCGGCGATGCGCAGTGGCAAAGGCTGGCGCCTGCCATCGCGCGACCCGCCTTCCGGCCCTATTATTCGGACGATGTGATCGGCGCCGAAGTGGGCGGCGCGGTCAAGAATGTCCTCGCCATCGCCTGCGGCGTGGTCGAAGGGCTGCGGCTTGGCCAGAATGCGCGCGCGGCGGTGATCGCGCGGGGATATGCAGAAATGCTCCGCTTCGGCGAAGCGCTGGGCGCGCAGGCCGCAACGCTCGCCGGGCTGTGCGGGCTTGGCGATCTGGTGCTGACCTGCTCTTCCACCTCCAGCCGCAATTTCTCGCTCGGCAAGGCCCTTGGCGAAGGGCAATCCGCCGCCACCCTGATGGCGGACCGGCGGACCGTGGCCGAAGGGGCGCATACCGCGCCCGTGCTGGTCGAACTGGCGGCGCGCCACAACACCGCCATGCCGCTGGTGGAGGCAGTGCATCGCCTGCTGCAGGGCGCGCGGGCGGAAGACATCGTGGCTGATATCCTCGCCCGGCCCTTGCAGGCAGAACTGGGCAGTCCTGCGTGACCGAAGACAGATCGCAGGCTGATATCGCCGCCCTCGCCCAGGGTGGGCGCACCAATTTCGTGGGCTTCCTGTTGCGGCTGGCGGCGCGGATCCCCTTCCTGTTCATTGCCGGCAGGCTTTATGGGCCAGAGGCGCTGGGCCGTTTCGCCTCCGCGCTGGTGCTGGTCGAGCTGACGGGGCAGCTGTGCGCGCTGGGGATGAAGCGGGGGCTTGCCCTTTGGCTTTCGCAGGACGAGGTGCGCAAGCCGGCCAATATCGTGGCTGACGGACTGCTGCTGGCGCTGCTGTTTTCCTGCCTGGTCGCTGCCGCGCTTTATGCCTTCCCCTTCCCCATGTTCCCGAGCGGGCACTACACCGCGATTGACCGGCTGATGCCGCTTGCGATCATCCCGCTGGCGCTGACCGAAGTGGCGCTGGCGGCCCAGGCCTATCGCTTCGATATCGCCACCACCGTGCGTTCGCGCGCCGTGGTCGAACCCTGGACGATCTCGATCGGCGCGGGCGTGATGTATTTCATCCTGCCTGACAGCGGGCTGGCGATTGCCTTTCTCGCGTCCGTCTTCGCAGCGGCGCTGACTGCATTCGTCCCGCTGCTGCGCAGTTACGGCCTGCCCGAGGCCTGGCATCCTCGTCCGGCGATGATGTGGCGACTGACCCGGCAGAGCCTGCCGCTGGCCACTGCCGATGCGATCGAATGGGGGACGCGCAGGTTGGACATTGCGCTGCTGGGGATTTTCGCCTCTCCGGCAACGGTGGGCATTTACTATGTCGCCCAGCAGGTGGCGAGCCTGCCGCAAAAGCTGAAAACCAGCTTTGAGCCGATCCTTGGCCCGATCATCACCCGCAATCTGAAGGAACGCAATTATGCCGCCATCGCGCGGCAGGTGTGCCAGGTTGGCTTCTGGATCACTGCCGCACAGGCCGGGATCGCGCTGGCGCTGGGCATTCCGGGCGAAGGCGTGATGGGGCTGGTCGGGCCGGAATTCGTGAGCGGGACGGCCGCGCTGGCCTTCCTGCTTGCGGCCGAGGTGCTGGCATCCACCGCCGTCGTTTCGGAAGCCGCGCTGGTCTATATCGCCCGCATCCGTAACCTGTGGGTTTCCGTCCTGACCATCCTGGTGCAGGCCGCCATTACCATCGCGCTGATCCTGCTGGTCCGCCATTATGGCCTGGGTGAATTGTTCATGGCCGCTGCGGCAGCGGGCGGGCTGGCGATTGCCCTTGGCCTGGCCTCCTTCATCAAGGCCTGGATCCTCGCCGCGATTCTCAAGGAACGGATCAACAACTGGCGCTGGGCGCTGGTCTGGGCGGCGGCACCGGCGGTCGTGGTCGGCTGGCTGTTTACTCAATTGCCCGAATGGGTCGAACTGCTGTTCGGCGTGCCCGCGATCCTGCTGACTTATGGCTGGGTGATCTGGAAAAAGGGATTCGGCCCTGAAGACCGAATGCTGTTCCGGCGCCAGGCGCGCGCCGAACCGGGCTGAAACCCACACAATTCGTCGCATCTGCAGGGCGTTCAGTCGTCATTCACGCCCTGGGCACATCTTCTCCCGCACCCGAGGAAGCGAGAAGAGAGGTTCGGCATGCGCCATTTGAACACGCGATTGACGCAGATTTTCGTTGCCGGATGCGGCGCAGCCATTCTGGCCGGATGCGCCAGCACCAGAGAAGATGAACGCATCGTCGTTACGGCCCAGAAATCCCAAAACGACGAAGTGGGCGATGCTGCCGTACCCCCGCCGCCACCTCCCCCGCCGGTCGTCAGCCCTGCCCCGCCGCCGCGGATCATGGCACAGGAATCCATGGCGGCAGGCATGATGACCCGCCATGCCCCCGGACACTACATTCCACCCGTGGTGGTTCCCGCCGATCCGGGGCGCGAACGCTATGACGGCGAGGAGGTTTCGCCCGTCAAGCTGGTGGCCCAGGAACCGGTTTCGACCTTCTCGGTCGATGTCGATACGGGCGCTTATGCCAACAGCCGCCGTTTTCTGACCCAAGGCATGCTGCCGCCAAAAGATGCGGTGCGTACCGAAGAGATGATCAATTATTTCCGCTATGATTATGCGGCCCCTGACAACAAGGCGGTGCCCTTTACCGTCACCACCGGCATCGCGCGCACGCCATGGAACCAGAACACCCGCCTGATGCGCATTGGCCTGCGCGGGTACGACCTGCCGCGCGCCGACCGCCCGCCCGCCAATCTGGTGTTCCTGATGGATGTGTCGGGATCGATGAACAGCCCGGACAAGCTGCCGCTGGTCAAATCGGCGCTGTCCACGCTGGCCGGGCGGCTTTCGAAGAACGACCGTGTGTCCATCGTCGTCTATGCGGGCGCTGCCGGTCTGGTGCTGGAGCCGACCAATGACACCGCGAAAATCCGCGCCGCGCTGGACCGGCTTTCGGCAGGCGGTTCGACCGCTGGCGGCGCCGGGCTGCAACTGGCCTATCAGATCGCGCGCGACAACATGATTGAAGGCGGGGTCAACCGGGTGATCCTGGCGACTGACGGCGATTTCAACGTGGGGGTTTCCGATCAGGGCTCGCTGGTCGAAATGATCGAGCGGGAACGCGACAGCGGCGTGACGCTGACCACGCTGGGATTTGGCACCGGCAATTACAACGAAGCGATGATGGAACAGATCGCCAATCACGGGAACGGCAATTATTCCTATATCGACAGCGCGCTGGAGGCGGAAAAAGTACTCTCCGATGAAATGCAGTCGACCCTGTTCACCATCGCCAAGGATGTGAAGATCCAGGTCGAATTCAACCCGGCTTTTGTCAGCCAGTACCGTTTGCTCGGCTATGAAAACCGCGCGCTTCGCAACGAAGATTTCAACAATGACAAGGTCGATGCGGGCGATATCGGCGCGGGTCATCAGGTGACCGCCATTTACGAAATCGTGCCGGCCGGGACAAAGGGCTGGGTCGATCCGCTGCGCTACAGCGAGACGGGCACGAGGGCGGACGCGACAACGGGCGAGCTGGCCTTCGTCAAGCTGCGCTACAAACTGCCGGACGGAAAAGTCTCGAAACTGATCGAGCGGGCGGTTCCCGCTGCCAGCCTGGCGGGCGCGCCCGCACTCACAGGCGATTTTGCCTTTGCCACCTCGGTCGCGGCCTTCTGGCAGAAATTGCGCGGCGATCCGCTGCTGGGCGATTTCTCCTTCGGCCAGATCGCGGCGCTGGCGGGCAAGCAATCGGTTTACTGGCGGCAGGAATATCTGCGGCTGGTCTCGGTGGCGGAAGGTCTGGAACAGAACCGGCCCTGACTCTTCCCCCGCGCGCAGTGCGCGGTTAAGGAAGGGGCATGGCCCCTCGGCAACCCATCCTCAACGCGCTTGGTGCGCTTGCCAGCGTCCTGCTGGCCGTGCTCGGCGCGAAGATTGGCGGGCCGGCCATGGCGCAACGGCTGCAGGCGCAGGCGCAAGAGGTTGTCGCCAGACAGGGCGGGCACGGCGTGACCGTGCGGTTCCTGACCGGGAACGGCTGGCCCACTCGCCATGCGGTGCTGAATGGCGGCAAGACCCTGAATGACGACACGCGCGCCCGCACCGCGCGGGCGATCGCGGCCATCCCCGGCGTCGGCGGCGTGCGCTGGTTCAACGCTTCCGCCCTGGTTTCGCGCGAACAGGAGGCGCTGCATCCGCTGCATTGCCAGGACGATGTGGCCGCGCTGCTGCGTGCCCGCACCATCCGCTTCGAGGAATCGAGCGCCGCGATTGACAGGGACAGCCGCGAACTGGTCGATGAAGTCGCCACTGCGCTGCGCCCCTGCCTTGGCAGCATCATTTCCATCACTGGCCACACTGACAGTTCCGGCGCGGAACCGGGCAATCTGGCGCTGTCGCAGGAACGCGCCGATGCGGTGCGCGACGCTCTGGTCCAGCGGGGCATCCCGCGCGACGGAATTCGCACCCTGGGCATGGGTTCGGGAATGCCGGTAAGCGGGCTCGCCCCGGATGATCCGGCCAACCGGCGGATTGAGTTTTCAGTGATCGCAACCGTGCCGCTCAAGCCCACCCCGGTTGACGTTCCCGGGCCGAGGTAAGGACAGGACATGCCGATCTGGATGGAACTGAGCATATTGGCCCTCGTCGCCTATGGCATCGGGCTGGCGCTGGGCTGGGCCGTGTTCAGCCGCAGCGGAAAATGACGGTGACTTCATCAGGAGAGTGCACAGATGATTGAATTGGTTACAGAGTTCTGGTGGGTTCTGGTCGCCGCCCTGCTGATCGGGGTGGTGGTCGCCTGGTTGCTGTTCGCCAATCGCCGCACCCGGGTTGAAACGCTGCAGACCGGCGATGTGCTGGACGAAGGCGCGGCCCCGGCACAACGCAATCAGGCGCTGATTGACCGGCCCGCGCCGCCAACTGCACCCGCCGCGTCGGCACCGGCGGCGCCCGCGCAACCAGCCGCTACTGGCGGTGATGATCTCAGCCGCATCAAGGGCGTGGGGCCGAAACTGGTCGCCTTGCTCCATTCGCTCGGGGTCACCCGCTTTGACCAGATCGCCGGGTGGACGGATGCAGACATCGCGCGGATAGATGCGCAACTGGGCAATTTCAGCGGCCGGATCGAACGTGACAGCTGGGTGGAACAGGCCGGTTATCTTGCCCGGGGCGACAGTGCCGGTTTCGAAAGCCGGTTCGGCAGGGGCTGAAGCGACACAGGCGGTTTTCAGCCCGCACCACCTCGTGTAGCAAAGCAAACACGAATATGTTTCGGGGAGTTGGCAATGCATGAAGTTTCCGTCCACCCGGTGCCGGAAGACTGGGCGAAGAATGCGATAATCGACGCGGCGGCCTATCAGGAAAAATACGCGCGGTCAGTCGCGGACCCGGATGGCTTCTGGCGGGACGAAGCACGGCGGATTGACTGGATCAAGCCCTTCACGAGCGTGAAGGAAACCTGCTTCAACGAAGACGGTTTCGGTATCCGCTGGTTTGCGGACGGCACGCTCAATCTTTCCGCCAATTGTCTTGACCGCCATCTGGCGACCCGGGGCGATCAGGTTGCGATCATCTGGGAACCGGACGATCCGGCGACACCCGGCCGCACGCTGACTTACCGGCAATTGCATGCCGACGTCTGCCGCTTCGCCAATCTGCTGAAGACCAGTGGCGTCAAGAAGGGGGACCGCGTCACCATCTATCTGCCGATGGTGCCCGAAGCGGCCGTGGCCATGCTGGCCTGCGCGCGGATCGGCGCGGTCCACTCCATCGTGTTTGCGGGATTCTCGCCCGATGCGCTGGCCGGACGGATCGAGGATTGCGCCAGCGACATCGTGCTGACCGCCGACGAAGGGCTGCGCGGCGGCAAGAAGGTTCCGCTCAAGGCCAATGTCGATGCGGCCCTTGAAAAAGTTGCGGTGCGCCGGGTCATCATGCTGCGCCATACGGGCGCAGAAGTGCCGATGGTGCCGGGCCGCGACGTCGAC
>JAURML010000092.1 GCA_030830695.1 Caenibius sp.
CACGCTATCGTGGGCGAAGCGGTTGGCAAGGGCGTCGGTGGCTATGCTTTTTCCAGTGCACTGTCCGGCGTTGGCGGCAGCTGGGATTTCGCGACGATGGATGCCTGGCTGACCAGCCCCAAGGCTTTTGCCCCCGGCACGAAGATGAGCTTTGCGGGCCTCGGCAAGGCGGAAGATCGCGCGAACCTGATCGCATGGCTCAACACGCAGGGTTCGAACCTGCCGCTACCTGCGGTGGAAGCGAAGCCGGCTGAAGAAGCCGCTGCTGCGCCGGCCGAAGGTGGCGAAGAAGCGGCTCCCGCTGAAGCAGCAGAAGCGGCACCGGCGGAAGCTGCCGCCGCTCACTAAGCGGTGCGGACATGCTGACAAGGGGCGCTATCCGCGCCCCTTGAAGCCTTTCGCGATCACATACCATTCAGACGAATCCTTCCGGCTCGCCGGGGGTTTGGCATGTTTGACGTTTTCGAAGTGACGTTTGAGCAGGGCCAGCAATTGCGCATCGGTGCCGCCTGCCAGTACTTTCGCCAGGAAAGTGCCGCCCGGCGCCAGGGTGGCGATCGCAAAATCCGCCGCCGTTTCGACTAGCCCCATGGTACGCAGATGGTCCGTCTGCTTGTGGCCGACCGTGTTGGCGGCCATGTCGGACAAGACCAGATCGGGCGGCCCGTCCAGCGCCGCTTCCAGCAGGCCGGGCGCCGCGTCGTCCATGAAATCCATCTGCAGGATGCTGACGCCTTCGATCGGGTCCGTTTCCAGCAGGTCGATGCCCACCACCGCGCTGCGCGGGGCGAGCTTGCGCACGACCTGGCTCCATCCGCCTGGCGCGATGCCCAGATCGATCACCCGCGTTGCTCCTTTGAGCAGACCAAAGCGTTCATCTAGCTCAATCAGCTTGTAGGCCGCGCGGCTGCGATATCCATCCGCCTTGGCTTTCTGCACATAAGGATCGTTGAGCTGGCGGCTGAGCCAGCGGGCGGAGGAGGCGGTGCGCTTCTTGCCCGGGCGCAGCTTGCGATCCGGGCTTTTGCCGGAACGGGTCATGATTGCTTCTGCCGGTTGCGCTGCGGTGCAGTGGCCGGGCGTTGCGGCGCGAAGGAGAGGTCCGAGGCGATCAGGCTGCGCAGGATGCCTTCGCGAATGCCGCGGTCGGCCACCCCCAGCCGGTCGGCCGGCCAGATGTCCAGAATCGATTCCAGTATCGCGCAGCCCGCGATCACCAGATCTGATCGTTCACGGCCAAGGCCCGGCATGTCTGCCCGTTCCGTGGCCGACATGCCCGCCAGCCGCTGGCTGATCGAACGCATCGAATGGGCAGGCACGATCAGTCCGTCCACGGCGCGGCGATCATATTGCGGCAATTCCAGATGCAGGCTGGCAAGCGTGGTCACGGTTCCGCTGGTGCCGAGCAGGCGGACCTCCTGCCCCACCAGCGGTGCGGTGCGCCCGGCAAACTCGGCGAAGCTCTCGCGCACCAGCGTGCGCATCTGGTCATAACGGCTGGCGCGCGCTTCGGGCGAGTTTTCTTCGCCCGCGCAGCTCTCCGTAAGTGAGACGACACCCCAGGGCACGCTGACCCAGTCAATCATGCGCGGCGTTTCCGTCACTGCGTCGATCAGCACCAGTTCGGTCGATCCGCCGCCGATATCGAAGATCAGCGCGGGGCCATCCCCCTCTTCCAGCAGGATGTGGCAGCCCAGCACCGCCAGCCGGGCTTCTTCACGGGCGGAAATGACGTCCAGCACGATGCCGGTCTCCTCGCGCACGCGATTGATGAAGTCATCCCCGTTTTCAGCGCGACGGCAGGCTTCGGTGGCGACCGAACGGGCGAGGCGGACGCGCCGCCGCTTCAACTTTTCGGCGCAGACCTTGAGCGCGGCCAGCGCGCGATTCATCGCTTCCTCGCTCAACCGGCCGGTCTGGGCCACGCCTTCGCCCAGCCGCACGACCCGGCTGAAGGCATCGATCACCGTGAAGCTCTCGCCTGACGGGCGGGCGATCAGCAGGCGGCAGTTGTTAGTGCCAAGGTCAATCGCGGCATAGGCCTGACGCGGTACGAAGGGCTGCGATGCCGGCGCGCGCGCCGCGACGGGGGCCTTTTCCGCAACTCTTGCGCCCTGTTCAGCGCCGGGCCTTGCCCTGTTGTCGCCGGAAGGCCGCGATCCGTTCCGGGGCGGTTTGCCGCGCCCCTTTTTCCGGTTGCGATTGCGCGTTGCGGGCGGTTTTGCCCGATTGCGCGCCGCGCGCTCATCCGGCGGAGGAATATCCGCCATCTCACATGACTTTCACATATATATGCCCGCCCGACAGGGCAGGTAACCTGCCGGTGATGCTAGCTTGCGCAGCCGGTCCCGGCAAGGGCATGCGCAATCAGCGGCTGTTGCAGTCTGCCAGCCCTTGACCCGCCCGCCTGCGCGCCCTAATGGCACGCCCCGCGCTGCCCCGTCGTCTAAAGGTAAGACTACGGACTCTGACTCCGTCAATCGAGGTTCGAATCCTCGCGGGGCATCCATCCTTCCTGTCACCACCCTTGCTCCTTCCCGGTCATGGCTTTAGTCCGGCGCCATAAGCATTTACGCAATTCGGGGAGTGAAATGAGCATCGCCAGCGATCCACCCAGCGAACCGGGCGTTCCCGGCCCCCATGGCGAAACGGCCGCGCCGGATCGTGAACTGGCCCGCCGCAAATTCTACGAAGCCCGCCAGGAAGCCGCCTTTACCGAGGCCTCACCCACCGTCACCCCGCAGACCGAACATCCCGCCTATCGGCTCGCCTTTCAGGATCGCGATTTCCTGCTGAGGGACGAATTGCGACCTGTGCGCTTCCAGCTTGAACTGCTGAAGCCTGAAATGCTGCTGGATGAAGCGGGGGTCGGATCGACTCTGGTAATGTACGGATCGGCCCGGATCCCGTCGCCGGAAATGGCCGCGGATATGGTCGCCAATGCCGCGCCCGAGAAGCGGGCCGTGTTGGAACGGCTGGCCGCCAAGGCCCGCTATTACGAGGAAGCGCGCAAGCTGGCCTTCACCGCCGGCTCTTGCGCGCCGATCGAACATGGCAAACGGCAATTCGTGGTCTGTTCGGGCGGTGGCCCCTCCATCATGGAAGCGGCCAACCGGGGGGCATCGGAAGCCGGAGTCGAATCGATCGGCCTTAACATCGTGCTGCCGCATGAACAGGCGCCCAATCGCTATGTCACGCCGTACCTCTCTTTCCAGTTCCACTACTTCGCGCTGCGCAAGATGCATTTCCTGCTGCGCGCCCGCGCCGTGGCGGTGTTTCCCGGCGGTTTCGGCACACTGGACGAATTCCTCGAACTGCTGACGCTGATCCAGACCGGCAAGATGAAGCCCATTCCCGTGCTGCTGTTCGGCAAGGAGTTCTGGAGCCGGGTCATCAATTTCGACGCGCTGGCCGAGGAAGGCACGATCAATCGCGAGGATCTGGATCTGTTCCACTGGTGCGAAACCGCCGAGGAAGCCTGGCGGCACATCACCGCATTCTACGATATTCCCTGCGTGTAAACCTGCGCATGGCCCAGCGGGCCATTGCCCTTGCCGAACCCCGGTGCGGCCACCAGCGCGGCGCGCACGAAGGCGCGTGCACGCGCCACCGCATCGGCCAGATCCAGCCCCATGCCGAGAAAGGTCGCGATCGCGCTGGCCAGCGTGCAGCCGGTGCCGTGCGTGTGGCGGGTAGCGATGCGCGGATCGTGCCAGAGCACGTCGTTCTCGCCCGGGCGGACGAGGATGTCTTCCACCAGTTCCCCCTCCGCGTCGCCGCCCTTGGCCAGATAGGCGACGGCGCGCATGGTCATGGCCGCATCCCCTCCCAGCGCCAGCAGTTCAGGCACATTGGGCGTGGTCAGCGTCGCCAGCGCCATCAGCCGCTCAAACGCGGCGATCGTGGCCGCGTCAGCCAGCGCCGCGCCGCTGGTGGCGACCATGACCGGATCGAAGACCACCGGCACTTCCAGCCCTTGCAACCGGTCCGCCACGGCATCGGCGATTGCAGCAGAGCCGAGCATGCCGATTTTCACGGCATCAACTCCGATATCGCTGATGCAGGCGTCAATCTGGGCGGTGACCAGGGCCGGGCTCAGCACTTCCACCGCATGAACGCCGGTGGTGTCCTGCACGGTGATGGCGGTGATCGCGCTTATCGCATAGCCGCCCAGCATGGTGATGGTCTTGATGTCGGCCTGAACCCCCGCGCCGCCCGAACTGTCCGACCCGGCGATGGTAAGTATACGCGGGGTAAGAGCGGCCATGCTCACGCTCAGGCCGCTTCGGCCACCGCTGCGCAGATATCCTCGACCACGCGCTGAACCTCGGCGGCATCGTCGCCTTCGGCCATGACACGGATCACCGGTTCGGTGCCCGAGGGGCGGATGACCAGCCGCCCGCGCCCGCCGAGCGTTTTTTCTGCATCGGCAATGGCTGCCTGCACCCGCGCATCGTCCAGCGGCTTGCCGCCGGAAAAGCGCACATTCTTGAGCAGTTGCGGCACCGGGTCGAACAGGTGCAGCAGATCACTCGCCCGCTTGCCGGACTGGACCAGCGCGCCCAATACCTGCAGCGCGGCGATGCAGCCATCGCCGGTGGTGGCGTGATCGAGCAGGATCATGTGGCCGGACTGTTCCCCGCCGACATTGTATCC
>JAURML010000093.1 GCA_030830695.1 Caenibius sp.
ATCGAGATGACCACGGTGACCATCAGTATTTGCACCTGTTCATCCGCCATCATGCGATGCCCCAGCATCAGCGAGAGCACTACCAGCGAGAATTCGCCGATTGGGCCAGGCTGATCGCGCTTCTGACGGAAATGACCGGCGCGCAGGCTGTCGCCAGGATCAGATAGAGGATGATCGCCTTGATCGCCATCAGCGACAGGCACAGCAGGCCGATCGTCACGAAATTGGCGCCGACGATGTCCAGGTCGATTTGCAGCCCCACTGAAATGAAGAACACGCCCAGCAGCAGGTCGCGGAAGGGAATGAGGTCGGCCTCCACCTGATGCTTGTAGATCGTGTCAGCGATCATCATCCCGCCAGGAACCCGCCCAGCGAATAGGAAAAGCCGAAGTGGTGGGAAAAATAGGATGCACCGATCGTCGTCAGCAGGACGAAGCCGATGTAGATTTCCTTCGAATTGGTGTTCGAAATGATCCTGAAGAACCATCTGAGGACAAAACGGCCGAACAGGTAGATCGCAGTGATCACGATGAAGGCGTTGATGACCGTCTGCCCGATCAGGCTTGACGCGCTTTGGCCCGTGGCGGTGACCAGGCTGATCGCCAGCAGGATCGGAATGACGGCGATATCCTGGAAAATCAGTATGCCAACCGAGTTGCGACCTTCCGCCGATTTGATCTTGCCGGATTCGTTGAGGATTTTCAGCACGATCGCCGTGGAAGATAAGGACAGCGCCGAACCGATGATCGCCGCGTTGACCGGCGGTATGCCGAACAGGGCGTAGGCGAGCGCGGAAATCGCGATGGTCGTAAGGCTGACCTGCAGGAAACCGAAGACGAACACCTCGCGCTGCATTTTCTTGAGCTGCGGGAAGGAAAATTCCAGCCCGATGGTGAACATCAGGAAGACGATCCCGAATTCCGCAATATGGTCCAGCGTTTCGCTGCTGCCCGCGTCCACTTTCAGCATGGCGGCCAGAACGGTGCCGGTGATGATTTAACCGACCACGGTGGGAATACTGGACCGGCGCAGCAGCACGTTGAGCGCCGTGGAAATGGCCAGCGCCAGCAGCAGGATGGGGATGATGGCTTGCATGCTCAGTCCCGGGCGGTTGCAAAGCCCTGTCTGATAACGGGGTTTGCCCTGCTTGGCGAGGGGGCCGCGCGGCGCGCTTCCGGCTTGCCCTGTCTTTCCGCCGGGCCTAAACGCGGGGCCATGAAGAGAGATACCGGACAGAACCGCTCGATCACCGCCAAATGGCGGCCCGCCACGCGCGCGGTGCGCGCGGGCACCTGGCGCAGCGAGCAGGGGGAGACGAGCGAAGCTTTGTTCGTCACCTCCGGCTATTCCTATGACGACGCGCATACCCCCGCCGCCCGCTTCGCCGGGCAGGAGGCGGGGATGACTTATTCGCGCACGCAGAACCCCACGGTGCAGATGCTGGAAGAACGCATCGCCATGCTCGAAGGGGCAGAGGCGTGCCGGGTGCAGGCCAGCGGCATGGCGGCGATGACCGCCTCGATGCTGTGCCAGCTTTCGGCGGGCGATCACATGGTGATAGCGCAGGCCGCCTTCGGTCCGACCCGCTGGGTGACGGATAATCTGCTGCCGCGCTTCGGGATTGAAGTGACGCCCGTTGACGGACGCGACCTGGATGCGTGGAAAACGGCGATCCGGCCCAACACCAGGGTATTCTTCTTCGAAACCCCCGCCAATCCGACCATGGACCTGGTCGATATTGCGGCGGTGTGCACCCTCGCGCGCGAACACGGCATCACCAGCGTGGTGGACAATGCCCTCGCCACCGCCGCGCTGCAACGCCCGCTGGAATTCGGCGCGGATGTCGTCGCCTATGCCGCGACCAAGCTGATGGACGGGCAGGGCCGGGTGTTGGCCGGCGCGGTGTGCGGATCGGCGGCATTCATCAATGACAAGCTGCTGCCGTTCCAGCGCAACACTGGCCCGACGCTGTCGCCCTTCAATGCCTGGGTGGTGCTGAAGGGGCTGGAGACGCTTGACCTGCGCGCGCATCGCCAGGCGGACAACGCCCTGGCGGTCGCCCGCTTTCTGGAAGGGCGGGTTCCCCGCGTCCTGTATTCTGGGCTGGCCAGCCACCCGCAGCACGATCTGGCCACGCGGCAGATGATCAAGCCCGGCTCCATCTTTTCCTTCGTGATCGAAGGCGGGCGCACGGCGGCACATGGCCTGCTCGATGCGCTGGAGCTGATCGACATCTCCAACAATATTGGTGATGCCAAGACGCTGATGACTCACCCGGCCTCGACCACCCATTCCAGCCTTGCGCGCGAAGTGCGCGAGACGATGGGGGTGAGCGAGGGCATGCTGCGCATCAGCGTGGGTCTGGAAGACCCGCAGGATCTGATCGAGGATCTCGACCATGCGCTGAAGGCGGTGGGTTTGTAAGCTGATCTGCGGAAATCCACCGCAGTGCACTTGCTCCTGCCGTAAACCGCGTTAGGCTCGGGACTCGTAATGGACCAGCTTTTCCAACACGCCGCGATCACGCATGGCATCACTGTCCGGGTGGCGGTGAATTTCCTGCCGGAACAGTCGCATATCGAAGCGGGCAAATGGTTCTGGGTCTATCATATCCGGATCGAGAACGGCTCTGCCGATACGGTGCAGCTGGTCAGCCGTCATTGGCGGATCACGGACGGGCGCGGCATGATCAACCTTGTCGATGGTGATGGGGTGGTGGGCGAACAACCGGTGCTGCGCCCGGGGCAAAGCCATGACTATGTGTCCGGCTGCCCGCTGACCACGGCGCACGGCAGCATGGAAGGGCATTACACCTTCCGCAGCACCAGCGGCAAAGTGCTGGAGGTTGCGATCCCCTTCTTCCCGCTGGCTGCCCCCGCCACGGCGGATTAGGCGGGGCTAACGCCCGAAGCGGGTGACGTAATCCTTCGCGAAGTCGTAGTAATTCTTGTTCCAGCAGAATTCGCACCAGCCCACGCCCGGCTGTCCGTCAATCTCCAGGACCAGCCCCGCTTCGTTCAGCCAGATCATCGGATCGTAATCCAGCTGGATATTGCCCAGGGCGGTGCTGTCCACCGTGACCTTGCGGCCATCCTCATCCTTGATTCGCGCGACAAATGCCTTGTGCATCATCTGATCGTCATAAGTGATGTCATAATCGAATTCGGCCACATGGCTCATCCTGCCGTCCTTCCACAGGAAGCCGCGCAATAGCCTTCGCCCGAAGGAGAGCATTTCGAACACGTGAATCGAGACATCGCCGGTGGTCGCGTGGAACCATTTGTAATGCTGGTTCAGGCCCCACACCCGCGGTCCCCAGCTGTGGTCCCGGATCAGGAAACCTTCATGATGATAGGCTTTACCGTCAATCGTGAAGTCGGCCACGAGCCGCCCGTGCTGTTCGGTGCGGTTATTGCCGTAATAGGGCGGATTGCCGCCCGGATGCATGCTGAAGGCATAAGGCGGGTGGGTGGCTTCGAACCGGCCGGTGAAGGTAAAGCGTTCACCCTGCCAGCCGATATCGACTACCTTGAGTGGTTCCACCACCGCCATGGACAGCTGCTTCATGCGCAGATCCTCGAACCGGGCATCAGGGCTGGTTTGTTCCTCGAAGGTTTCGTGAATTTCCTCAGCAATGCCGGGCCCGAAGATCGAAGCACGCCCCTTGCCGTCGCCATTGGCGCGAATGCTGGGATAGATGAAGCCTACCAGACCATGTTCGGGCATCAGCAGCATGTGCGCCAGCGATTCCCGTTCGCCTTCGGCCAGCTTGTGGCGCAAACCATGTTCCACCGGGAATTCTGCGCACTGGCGGGTCAGGTCGTTCATTCTGTCAATCTCCCGGTCGGGCGCCGCCGCAGATGGCGCGTCTGGCCTTGCCATTTGCTTGGCGAGCGTTGCCAAGATGTCAAGCGCAACCGGGTTCCACGCTTTGTTGCCGCGCGCGCGCCAGCGAGATAAGGGGACGCGATGAAGCGGACTCATCTGCCCCTCAATGCCCTGCGCGTGTTCGACGCGGCGGCCCGACACCTTTCGTTCACTCGCGCGGCGGACGAACTGGCGGTGACCCCGGCTGCGGTCGGCCAGCAGATTCGCGCGCTGGAAGATGTGCTGGGCGTGGTTTTGTTCCGCCGCACCTCCAAAGGGCTGGAACTGACGGATGAGGCGGCATCCGGGCTGGACCCGCTGCGCGAAGGCTTCCTTCATTTCGAGGAGGCGGTGCGCGCGATGCAGGCAGGGCAGGCCAGCCATCGCTATACCATTGCCGCGCCGCGCGATATTTTCGCGGCCTGGCTCGGCCCCGGTCTGGCCGGATTTCGCGCCGTGCATCCCGAAGTCAGCTTTGCGCTGGTCGATGAAGAGACGACCGATTTTACCGAAGCCAATCTAGACCTTGCCTTGCGCTGGGCGGAGGGGCCGGGCGAACTGGAAGGGGTGATGCTGGGCACGGCCCAGCGGGTCCGCGTGGCTGCTGACGGGGTGGATGGCCCGACAATTCGCTGGCCCGGCGACGCGGCAAGGGATGGTGAAGACAGCGCTTTCAGCGTGGCCGATGCGGGCCAGGCGCTGGCCGCCGCCGCCGCTGGTCTGGGTGTTGCGCGCGTACCAGCGCTGCTGGCGCAAAGCTGGATCGGGGATGGCCGGGTGCGGGCGCTGGGCGAGGCAGAGCCTTGCCGGCGGGCCTATTGGCTGGTTGCGCCCATGCCCCAGTGGCGGCAGAAAAAGGTCAAGGCGCTGGTCGCTCATCTGACGGAAACCGCCGGAGCATGGAATGCGCCGTCAGGCGCGGCTATTCGGGCGCGCGCAGCAGCGACCAGTCGCAATCGAGCGCAGGTGCGCTATGCACGGTGCGCACGACTTCGCTCATGAACTGGCCGGCGCGGCGCCGGTGGCCGCATTCTTCCTCTGCATTGGGGGCGCTGAGCGCGAGGATCACCTCTTCACGCGCCTGCCTGAGGTATCGCGGAACATCTTTCGACTGCATGGTTTTGCCCTCCATCGCCGTGATGGCGCCGGTTACCGGGCTGGCCAGCGGGGGGGGGATTGAGGTCAGCCCGGCCCGACGCAATACGGTTTATAACACCTTGCGGCGAGTCGCGCCAAACGTGATTTTGCGTATGCGAAGCACACAGGCCCTGGAAAGGCGTCAGTTTGGTGCTATGCGGCGAGATTCCATCGAGCCGGAATCCACCTCCAGCCGGTTGCGCCCCTTCGCCTTGGCCAGAAACAGTGCGATTTCGGCGCGCTTGATCACCACATCCAGACAGGCACCGATCTCGGCCAGCCCCGCGCTGGCGGTCAGCGTCACGCCCCGGCCATTTTCCGTCCGGCCCGCCTGCGCCAGCGTATCAATCACCGTCTGACAGGCGTCCTCGGCTTCTGCACAGCCCGTGCCCGGCATCAATACGCCCAGCGTTTCGCCGCCGATGCGCGAGACGATATGTTCACGGCGTAGCGACTTGCGCAACAGGTCGGCAAAGGCCAGCAACACGCGATCACCGTTGCGCTGGCCAAAGCGCATGTTGATCGCCTTGAAATGGTCGATCTTGAAGATGGCCAGGTGCCCGCCGATCTGCCTGCCGGTGATATAGCGCAGCATTTCGATAAAGGCCTTGCGATTGGTGAGGCCGGTCAGCGGATCAGTGAGTTCGGCTGCGAACAGCCGGTCCTCCAGTGCCTTGCGCTCGTCAATATTGCGCATGATCGAAAGGGCGCCGTAAATCCGGCTGGCCCCGTCGCGCAGTGAACGAATCTGGATTTCGAACCAGTATTCCTCCTCCCCGCGCGTCAGGGCAGGGAATTCCAGCCAGCCTTCGTGCGGCCTGCCGCGAATGGCGGCGTCATGTTCGGCGCGAAGTTCCTCGGCCCGGGCGGGGTGAACGAGGTCCAGCAGATGCGGGCCGATCAGCATGGCGGGAACGGCA
>JAURML010000094.1 GCA_030830695.1 Caenibius sp.
GACGGATCAGCCGGGTGATGAGCAACTGGTTGATGTCATGGTCTTCGGCCACCAGAATGCGGGCCTTGCGCGTGGCGGGCAATGTCGGACCGGGCGGGGCTGTAAACGGGGCAGGGGATTCCGGGAGCTTCAGGGGCAGGGTGAGATGGAAGCACGAGCCCTGCCCCGGCGTGCTCTGCAGCTCAAGCTGGCCGTGCATCAGATGTGCCAGCCTGCGGCTGATCGCGAGGCCCAGCCCGGTGCCGCCAAAGCGGCGATGAGTGGAGCACTCCGCCTGCACGAAATCCTCGAAGATGGCGGCCTGGCGTTCCGGCGGAATGCCGATGCCGCTGTCAATCACCGCGATCCACAGCGACGGCTGATGCGCTGGCCCGTCGCGCCGGGCAACAAGGTGAATCGCGCCATGTTCGGTAAATTTGACCGCATTGCCCAGCAGATTGGCGAGGATCTGTTGCAGACGCAGCCGGTCACTCACGATCTGTCTGGGCAGGGCGGGGTCGATCTCGCACTCCAGGGCCAGTCCCTTGTGCGCGGCGATTGCGCGCAGTGGCCTGAGCGCACCTTCGATCGCATCGCGCAGGTCCAGCACCTCCTCGCTGATGGGCATCTGCCCGGCCTCGATTCGGGAGAGGCCCAGTATGTCATTGACGATGGCCGTCATGGAACGCGCGGATTCGGCGATCAGTTCGGCAAACTGGCGCTGTTCGTCAGCCAGCTCGCTGTCGAGCAGGAGCTGCGCATAACCCAGTACCCCGTTCATGGGGGTGCGGATTTCATGGCTCATATGCGCCAGAAAATCGCTTTTCGCGCGCCCGGCGGCCTGCGCATCCTGCAATGCCGCGCGCAGCCCGGCGATCTCGCGGCTTTTCGGGCGCAAGGCGCGGAACGATCTGCGCATTCTGGCGAACATGGCGGGCGCTGCCTCCCTCCGGGCCGGTCCTTTGACCCGCCGGATTGTGGCGTCAGGAATTTAAGTCCGCGCTGCTGCGGCCCTAGGGGAAACCAGCTAGATGCGATCGGCCGGGTTCCGCAATCTTGCAGATCCAGTGATGGTTCGAATCTGCGCGTCGCAGTTTTTTGATATTGAACTTTTCACACCACCGTGGAAAATGTGTGCAAGGTTGAAGTTTCGCTGGTCTGTTCCATCACCTGACGGGACAGATCGATCGAAATTTCATCGCAAGCAAAGCGCAAGATGCGCGCGATAGCCAACGCATTGACAACAGATGTGTGGCGAAGGAGCGGAAAGTCGATGACAATGAGTGAAACCACGGCGGCCGACGGCGCGGACGGAACGGCGAATGCCGATTTCGACGTAGTGATTATCGGAGCCGGATTTGGCGGCCTGGCCGCGCTGAAGGAACTGCGCGGGCGTGGGTTCAGCGTGCGGGCCGTCGATGCCGCATCGGAGGTGGGTGGGACCTGGTACTGGAACCGCTACCCCGGGCTTCGGGTCGATTCGGAGAGCCGCATCTTCTGCTATTCCACGGACCCGGAATTGCTGGAGGAGTGGGACTGGCACGAGCGTTTTCCCGCGCAGCGCGAAGTTCTCAAATATCTTTGCCATGTCGCCGACCGCTATGACCTGCGCAAGGACATCGACCTCAATACCCGCGTGGAGGCCGCCCGTTATGATAAGGAAAGCGGCAGGTGGACGGTGTCTCTGGAAGGGAAGGGCAGCTATACCTGCCAGTTCCTGCTGGGAGCGACAGGGGTTCTCTCCATTCCAATGGAACCGGACCTTCCGGGACTGGATACGTTCAAGGGCGAATGGTACATGACCGCGCGCTGGCCGGAGAAGGAGCCGGATCTTCATGGCAAGCGTGTGGGCGTGATCGGCACGGGGGCAACGGCGGTCCAGCTGATCCCCCTTGTCGCCGGGGTCGCAAGCGAACTCACCGTTTTCCAGCGCACGCCGAATTACGTCCTGCCCGCCCGGAACTATCCCATCGATAGCATGACCCGCCGGTCGATCAAGGATAATTACGACGCGCTGTGGGACATGGTCCGGGAAAATCCGGGTGGCTGGGCCTTTCCCCCGGCTGATCGCAACTTTGCCGACTTTTCGCCCGAAGAGCGCGAGCGCATCTGCGAAGCGGCCTGGGAAGTGGGCAGCATGGGTCTCATGGTCTCGACCTTCGCGGACCTGATGACCAACATGGAAGCTAACAGCTTTGTCTCCGATTTCGTTCGCCGCAAGATCAGGATGCAGGTGAACGATCCTGCGGTTGCCGAGATTCTTTGTCCCAAGAGCGACAACCCGATCGGCGTCAAGCGCGTCCCGCTCGGCCACCAGTATTACGAGGCGTACAACCGGGACAACGTCAAGCTGATCGATGTCAGCTCTAATGCGATCGAATGCATTACGCCGGAAGGGGTCCGCCTGGCGGACGGGACCACTTACGAGCTGGATGTCCTCATCCTCGCGCTCGGCTACGATGCCTTTACCGGGGCACTCAGCAAGATCGACATCACAAGCACAAGCGGGGAATCGATCAATGAACGTTGGGCCGATGGTGCTGTCACTTACCAGTCGGTCGCCATGAACGGATTTCCCAATTTCTTCATGGTCGGCGGGCCGCAAATCCCGATCGCCAATTTCGTGCCCACGCTCGAGGCCATAGCGGTATACCTTGCCGAAACACTGTGCGTCATGCGCGACAAGGGGATCAAGTCGGTCGAAGTCAGGCCCGAGGCGGTGGATCGCTATGTCCAGCTCATGCACCAGCTAACGGACGATACGCTGTTCAGGGAAGGCGGCCGGCTGCGCTCCTGGTTTCACGGCGCGAACAAGGAGGGCAAGCCGCACGCGCCGCTGCTGCATTACGGCGGACTGCCGATGTTCCTGGACGACCTTGAGGCCGAAAAATCCAGCGGTTTTCCAAGTTACGTTTTCGCCTGACCCTAGCTTGTGCGCAGCGCCTCACCCTGGGCAATCTTCCAGACGGCTGGCTGGGTGCCGATCGCCGCAAAGGGTGCGCGCTCCGTGCCCGTCATCCACACCTGTGCCTTGCCCGCCAGCAGCCGTTCGAACAGCGCCTCGCGGCGCAGCGGGTCAAGATGCGCGGCCACTTCATCCAGCAGCAGAATGCGGGGCCGCTCACCCGCCGCCAGCTCTGCATGGGCCAGGGTGATGGCGATCAGCATGGCCTTCTGTTCACCGGTCGAACATTCGGATGCGGGCATGGCCTTGCTGGCCATGCGTACCTCCAGTTCGTCGCGATGCGGGCCGGTCAAAGTGCGCCGTGCCGCCCGGTCCTGACGCCGCGATGCCCGCAGCGCATCAGCCAGCCCATCGCGGGCCAGCGGACCACCCGCCTGATAGGTGAGCGTCGGCCGCGCGAAGGGCTGATCGGGCAGGCGGTCGAGTGCGGTGTCCAGCGCATCGACCAGCGCAGCGCGGGTCCGGCTCAGCGCGCTGCCGCATTCGGCCAGTTGCGCTTCGATTGCTTCCAGCCAGTCGGGATCGGGTTCCGTGTCGTCCGAAAGCAGCCGGTTGCGTTCACGCAGCGCATTGTCATAGCGCGCCGCCCGCCCGGCATGGGCTGGATCCAGAGCCAGCGCCAACCGATCGAGATAGCGCCGCCGCGCGCCCGCGCTGTCCGTGAACAACCGATCCATCGCTGGGGTCAGCCAGGACAGGCCGAGCCATTCACCCAGCGCATTGGCTGGCGCTGATGCGCCGTTGACGTGCACCACGCGCCGGCCGGGGCGCTGGGCCTTGGACCCAGTGCCGATTTGCACCGGTTCCCGGCCGTCAGCACAATTGATCATGGCGCTGACGCCAAAGCCTTCGCCGCTGGTGCTGCGCGGAATATCGATCAGCGCGGCCCGCCGCAGGC
>JAURML010000006.1 GCA_030830695.1 Caenibius sp.
TCAAGACGCGCGACATTCCAGGCTTCGGCGAATTGTTTCGTCTGATCAGCTACAAGACGATCGGCACCTCTACCGTCCAGTCACGCGCCTGCGCGGTGGTGGCGCGGGGCACCTATATCTTTGCCCTGCCCGGTTCGAACGGCGCGGTGAAGGATGGCTGGGACGGCATTCTTGCCGAACAGCTCGACAGCCGCAACCGACCCTGCAATTTCGTTGAATTGATGCCGCGCCTGCGCGAAATATAGAACAGGGCTGGCAAGCGGCCCCGCGAGAGGAATCATTATGACCGCATCAGCAGCCAACACAAACATGACTGCCCGCTTTGATGACAGCAGTGTCGCATGGCAGACGCTGGATGGCTTCGAAGGGATGGTCCTGTCCCTGTGCAGCGTCGAGCCGGAGAGCAATTGCGTCGATTTTCTGGTCAAGTTCGCGCCGAACTCCAAGGTTCTGTTTCATCGGCACCTGGCAGCGACTCACAGCTTCGTGATCGAAGGCGCGCATGTCATCTATGAGGAAGACGGATCGCGCCGCGAAACCCGCCCGGTGGGAACCTATTCGATCACCCCGGCCAGTGACGATGTACACAGCGAAGGTGGCGGCCCGGACGGCTGTGTTCTGCTGTACAGCGCGCGCGGGACAGGCGCCGAACTGTTCGAAATGTTCGACGGTGACTTCAAATCAGCCGGCAAGATGACGGTCGGGGACTTCGTGGCCCTGTCAGGTGGATAGCCGATAATCGCGGAACCGTTCGCGCAGGTCCTTCTTGCTGATCTTGCCCGTGCCGGTGTGCGGTATCTCATCCACGAATTCCACCGCGTCAGGGAGCCACCATTTGGCCACCTTGGTTGAGAGGAACCGGATCAGTTCCGCCGCTTCAACTTCGGCCCCGTCCTTCTTCACGACCACCAGGATGGGGCGTTCATCCCATCGTGGGTGCGCCACCCCGATGGCCGCTGCCTCCGCCACACCAGGATGTCCTATGGCCGCGTTTTCGAGATCGACGGAGCTGATCCATTCTCCGCCTGACTTGATCACATCCTTGGTCCGGTCCGTTAGCTGAACGGTTCCGTCGGGGTGAATGATGGCCACATCGCCCGTGTCGAACCATTGTTCCGGAGCCTGCGCGGCATCGCTTTCAGCCTTGAAATAGCGTTTGATGCACCAGAATCCGCGCACCTGCAGTGCACCGGCGCTCGTCCCGTCACGCGGCAGGACCCGGGCGGGATCGTCCAGGTCGACCGCGCGCACCTCGCTACCAAAGACCGCGCGGCCCTGCGACGCCTTGTAGCGCACCTGTTCAGCCAGGCTCAGCGCGTCCCATCCCTCTGTTTCATAGGAGGTGGTTGCGATCGGTGAAGTTTCCGTCATGCCCCAGGCATGCGTAATGCGCACACCTGCGCGCAGCAATCGCTCGACCATCGCAGGCGGAAAGGCAGAGCCACCCGAAATCGCCTGCGAAAACGGCGGCAAGTCCTGCCCGGTTGCGTCAAGATGCTGGAAAATCCCCAGCCAGACGGTCGGAACGCCGGCCACATGAGTCGCTCCTTCCCGCCGCATCAACTCGCACAGGCGCGCCGGCTCGTTCACCGCGGAAAAGACGAATTTTGCCCCCACTGACGCGCCCGCCCAGGGCAAACCCCATGCGGCGGCGTGAAACAGTGGAACGATCGGGAAGATGGCGGAGCGCGGTTCGAGATTGGCGACTGACGGCGCAACCGCGGCCATGGCATGAAGAATGGTAGAACGGTGTTCGTACAGCACCCCTTTCGGGTTACCGGTTGTCCCGCTGGTGTAGCAGAGCATGGCAGGATCACGTTCGCCCCCCGGTTCCCACGCGGTGTCGCCATCTTCTGTCGCGATCCAGTCTGCAAAAGCGCCATCATCGAAGCAGATGAAATGTTCCACCTTGGGCAGCCGGGCGCGCAGGCGATCGACGATGGGCTGAAACGCGGCGTCATACAGCAACACGCGATCGTCCGCGTGATTGATGATATATTCCAGTTGCTCGTCAAACAGGCGCGGATTGATCGTGTGCAGCACCCCGCCCGCACCGGTTACACCAAACCAGCTGGCGAGGTGGTGCACATGATTCATCGCCAGCGTGCCGACCCGGTCAGACGGGCGCAGCCCGACCCGTCGCAACGCCTGCACCATGCGCAACGCCATTTGCCGCAATTCGCCCCAGTTGCTGCGGCTTTCGCTGCCATCGGCCCAATATGTCACGATTTCGCGCTGTCCATGCTCGCGCGCGGCGTGATCGATCAGTCCGCTCAGCCGCAGCTGCCAATCCTGCATTCCGCCCAGCATGTGCATTCTCCCATCGTCGGCTTGCAGCGCCGCTCTGCATCTGCAAGTCTGGCAACAGCCGTGGCCGGCCGCAACCGGGCATTTCAATGTTTTGGCAGCAATCGACGCTTTCCGGCGCCCCGGTTCAAGCGACGAGCCGCAACCGTGCTGCGCTGCGCGCTCGCAATGATGGCTCGCGCACCCCTTCGATCAGGGCCAGCGTATCGACCGTTTCGCCATCGAGCAGGAAATCCCGGCCGAGCAGCAGCCGGGCACTTTCACCCGATTGCGTTCGGACGGTCGCAAAAACTTCGCCAGCGCCGCCTTCGCCGCGCGGCAAGATCGACGCGAGCTCAGCGAAGGCATCGGCGCTATGTACCTTGAGGTCGAGCGACATCCGCGCCGCGCCGGTCACTTCATCAAGCGGACGAGCACCGCGAATGGTAACGCGCGGCGGCTCTTCCGGGTTCGGGCGATCCAGTTCGACATTGAGCAGGACGCAGGTGCCTTCACGCGCCCATTTAACGAAATGTTCCACCAGCGATTCCTCGAAACAGGCAGCGCTGAACTGTCCCGATGAATCCGAAAAATCGGCACGCACGAAATCCTTGCCCTTGCGCGTCTTTCCCTTGTTCGCGCCTTCGACCAGCACCGCCATGACGGCAGGCTGCCTGCCACTGCCTTCCGGCCCGCTTTCCATCAGCGTGGCATGGCTGCGCGCGCCGTTCATCGATGCGATGGTGCGATATTGAGCGACCGGGTGTGCAGCAAAGTAGAAGCCAAACACTTCGCGTTCCTGCGCCATCTGCTCGGCCCGCGACCAAGGCTCGACCTCCTCAAGACGCAAGGTCGGCTCGACGTGGCCCTCACCGCCGAACAGGCCCGCCTGACCACTGCTGCGTTCACGCTCCGCCGCTTCGGCTGTGGCCAGCAGAATATCCGCATTGGCCAGAACTTTTGCCCGATTGGGTTCGAATGCGTCAAAGGCCCCCGCCCCGGCCAGCCCTTCAAGCTGGCGGCGGTTCATCGAACCCTGCGGCAGACGCGTGAACAGATCATCGAGACTAGCGAAGGGTCCGTTGGCATGGCGTTCCGCAACGATCGCGTCCATCGCCTTTTCGCCAACGTTGCGGATGCCCGACAGCGCATAGCGCACGGCATAGCCATCTTCCGTCTGTTCGACCGTGAATTCGGCGTCGGAGGCGTTGATGTCCGGGCCCAGAATGGCAATTCCGCCCCGCCGCGCATCGTCAACGAAGATCGACAGTTTGTCGGACTGATGCCTATCGAAACACATCGATGCCGCGTAGAATTCTTCCGGGTAATGCGCCTTCAGCCAGCCGGTCTGATAGGCGAGCAGCGCATAGGCGGCAGCGTGGCTCTTGTTGAAGCCATATCCGGCGAATTTGTCGATCAGGTCGAACAACTCGTTCGCCTTCTTCGCCTCGATCCCCGAAACCTCCTTGCAACCATCGACGAAGCGCTGGCGCTGGGCGTCCATTTCCGCCTGCACCTTCTTGCCCATGGCCCGGCGCAGCAGGTCGGCATCGCCCAGCGAATAGCCCGCCAGCACCTGCGCCGCCTGCATCACCTGTTCCTGATAGACGAAAATGCCGTAGGTTTCGGAAAGAATGCCTTCCAGCTTCGGGTGCGGATATTCGATCGCTTCGGCGCCGTTCTTGCGGCGCCCGAACAGCGGTATATTGTCCATTGGACCGGGCCGATAAAGCGAAACCAGCGCGATGATATCGCCGAAATTGGTGGGCTTCACCGCCGCCAGCGTGCGCCGCATCCCTTCGGATTCCAGCTGGAACACGCCCACCGTGTCGCCGCGCTGAAGCAGTCGATAGACCTGATCATCATCCCATGGCAGCAGGTCGAGATTGACCGTGATCCCACGCTTTTCCAGCAGTTCGACCGCCTTGCGCAGCACCGAAAGCGTCTTCAGCCCGAGGAAGTCGAATTTGACGAGTCCCGAGCTTTCGACATGCTTCATGTCGAATTGCGTTACCGGCATGTCCGAGCGCGGATCGCGATAGAGCGGCACCAGCTGCGCCAGCGGCCGGTCGCCGATCACCACGCCTGCCGCATGAGTGGACGAATTGCGCGGCAGGCCTTCCAGCTGCATGGCAAGATCGACCAGCCGTTTCACTTCGTCGTCATTGTCATATTCGCGGCGGAATTCGGCGATGCCGTTCAGCGCGCGCGGCAATGGCCATGGGTCAGTTGGATGATTGGGCACCATCTTGCACAGCCGGTCAACATGGCCGTAACTCATCTGCAGGATACGCCCGCAATCGCGCAGCACCGCGCGCGCCTTCAGCTTGCCGAAAGTGATGATCTGGGCGACGTGATCATCCCCGTATTTCTGCTGGACATAGCGGATCACCTCGCCCCGGCGGGTTTCGCAGAAATCGATATCGAAATCCGGCATGGACACGCGTTCCGGATTGAGGAAACGTTCAAACAGCAGCCCCAGCCGGATCGGATCGAGATCAGTGATGGTCAGCGCCCAAGCGACCAGCGAACCCGCGCCCGAACCGCGCCCGGGGCCCACCGGAATGTCATTTTCCTTCGCCCATTTGATGAAATCGGCAACGATCAGGAAATAGCCGGGAAAGCCCATGCGGGTGATGATGTCGACTTCAAAGTTCAGCCGATCATCATAGGCCTGCCGTTCTTCCGCGCTCATCGCGCCATAGGGCGCCAGCCGCGCCTCCAGCCCCCTGCGCGCGTCTTCAGCCAACATCCGCGCCTCGCCTTCGATATCGCCGGCCAGGCTGGGCAGGATCGGCTTGCGCATCGGCGGCGCGACTGCGCAGCGTTGCGCGATCACCAAAGTGTTGGCGGTGGCTTCGGGCAGATCGGCGAACAGTTCTGCCATCATTTCCGCCGATTTGACGAATGCCTGCGGGGCCGAACGGGGCCGGTCCGCCGCATCGATATGCGTCGAATGGGCAATGCACAGCATTGCGTCATGCGCAGCATGGAAATGCGGTTCCGCGAAATTGGCCGGGTTCGTCGCTACCAGCGGCAGATCGCGGGCATAGGCCAGATCAATCAACGCCTCTTCCGCCGCATCCTCCACCGCATTGTTGCGGCGCGCGATCTCGATATAGAGCCGGCCCGGAAACAATGCTTCCAGCCGTCCGGCATAAGCGTTGGCGGCGTCGCTGCGCTGTTCCGCCAGCAACCGCACCAGCGCCCCTTCGCCCGCGCCGGTCAGCGCGATCAGCCCGCTGCTGTACCCTTCCAGATCGGTCAGCCGGACATGCGGTTCTTCATGCAGGGGCCGGTCAAGATGCGCGCGGCTGACGAGATAGCACAGATTGTCCCAGCCAGCACCGTCCTGCGCATAGAGCGGCAGATAATCCACTGGCCCATCTTCACCCCGCTTCACCCCCAGCAAGGCGCCGACCAGCGGCTGAATGCCGAGATCGCGGCAGGCCGCAGCAAAGGCGACCGAACCATACAGCCCGTTGCGGTCGCAAATGGCGATCGCCGGAAAGCCGCGTTCGCGCGCCAGCCGGGCAATCGCCTTGGGATCGATCGCCCCTTCAAGCATCGAATAGGACGAAAGCACGCGCAGCGGAACGAGAGGGGCATAAGCCATCCGGGCAGATTAGCCTCGCCCGCAAGACAGCTTCAAGGCGCTGCAGCATGGCGGTTGGGGATAAGGCCGTGCACAAGGCCAGTTGCATTTTCCGCTGGATATGATCCTATCGCGCACACTGAAACTGGAGGGCACGAACATGGCGGACGCCGGTGATTCTGATTCAGGATTTCAGAAAATATTGGCGCGGGCCAAGGGCATTATCCTGCAACCCGCAGAGGAATGGCCACAGATCAAGGCCGAACAGGGCTCATGCACCGCGATCCTCAAATCCTATGCTCTGCCGCTTATTGCCATCGGCCCTGTCGCCAGCTTTCTGGGCGGGCAGATCTTTGGCTATGGCATTCTTGGTTTCAGTTTCCGTCCGGGTATTGCGGGTGCGCTGGCCGCAACCGTCACCCAATTCGTCCTGGCGGTGGCTGGTGTCTTCCTGCTGAGCTTTATCGCCAACTTCCTTGCCCCCCGGTTCGGTGGCAAGGATGACTTCGCCCAATCCTTTCGCCTGGTGGCATACAGCATGACCGCCGCCTGGATTTCTGCCATCTTCGGCATTATACCGACGTTGGCCATCCTGGGGCTGCTGGGCCTATACAGCATCTATATTTTCTACACCGGCGCAACCACGATGATGAATGTGCCGGCAGAAAAGGCGGGCGGTTACACCGCTGCCACATTCGTGGCCGCGTTCGTTCTTTTCCTGGTGATCGGTGCAGCCTCCGGCGCGGTCACGCGCTCCTTCGCACCCGATCCGTTTGATAATGACTATGCGTTGAATGGGTCAGCCAGCCCGGCAGAGCCGGGCTGATGCTTCAACCCGGATAATCGGCGCGCGAAGCCAGCGCCGCGATTTCCGCATAGCCCAGCCGATGATCGCCTGCCTTCTCGATCGCGTAGGACGGGCGATCTGCCTCGGGCAGTGACATCACGAAGCCAACTAGCTCCGCTAAAGTGCCGCTGCGGATGCTCTTCATCGCATAAAGCACACCCTCACCATCATCCTTGCGATGCAAGTTCCGTGATCGCTCCAGTCGACCTGTCTGGAAACAGTGTTATCGTTCATCGGATCCTCCAATACTGCATACTGCCGAAATGGGTATTGCGGCGCCGCTATTCCAGTAGCCCCTCGTGCAATCGTACCACCCGGTCCATTCGGCTGGCCAGCCGCTCATTATGCGTGGCGACCAGCGCCGCGCTGCCTTCGCCGCGCACCAGCCGCAGGAACTCAGTCAGTACCCGGTCAGCGGTTGCTTCATCGAGATTTCCGGTCGGCTCATCCGCCAGCACCAGCTGCGGCCGATTGGCCAGCGCCCGTGCCACCGCCACTCGCTGCTGTTCCCCGCCCGAAAGCTGGCTGGGCCGGTGGTGAAGCCGCTTGGCCAGGCCCAGCGCGGACAGGAGCTCATCCGCACGCTGTTCAGCATCCTCACGCGCGCGGCCTGCCACCAGTTGCGGCAGGATCACATTTTCCTGCGCGGTGAAATCAGGGAGCAGGTGATGAAACTGGTAGACAAAGCCCAGGTGATCGCGCCGCAAGGTCGTGCGCGCATCGCCTGACAGGCCGCTGGCATCAACGCCCGCGATCTCGATCTTGCCCCCAAATCCGCCCTCCAGCAGGCCCACCGCCTGCAGCAAGGTTGATTTGCCCGCGCCCGACGGGCCGAGCAGCGCCACAATCTCGCCCGGCCTGACTGCAAGATTTACCCCGCGCAGCACATCGATGCGCACGCCGCCCTGTTCGAAACTGCGGGTCAGGCCGATCAGCTTTACGACCGCATCACTCATAGCGCAGCACCTGCACCGGATCCGTGCTCGCCGCCTTCAGCGCGGGGTAAAGTGTGGCCAGAAAGCTGAACAGCAAAGCCATCAGCGAAATCACGACCACCTCCGCCGGGTCGGTGCGCGATGGCAGTTCGGCCAGGAAACGGATCGATGGATCCCACAGGCTGATACCGGTCACGAATTCGATCCCCCGCACCACCGATTGCCGGAAAAAGAGAAAGAGGAAGCCGAGCACCAGCCCGGCCACGGTGCCCAGCGCACCGATGATGAACCCGGTCGTCACGAAAATCTTGAGCAGGCTTTTGCGTGTCGCCCCCACGGTGCGCAGGATGGCGATGTCGCGCGTCTTGGCGCGCACCAGCATGATGAGCGAGGAAAGAATGTTGAAGACCGCCACCAGCACGATGATCGAAAGCACCACGAACATGGCGACCCGTTCCACCGCCAGTGCTTCGAACAGGCTGGCATTGATCGTCTTCCAGTCGGAAATGACGGCCTGCCCCGCCAGCTTCCGCCCCAGCGGGGCCAGCGTTTGGCCGACGGTATCGGGATCAGTGGTCTTCACCTCGATCATGCCGATCGAATCCCCGGTCAAAAGCAGGGTCTGCGCGTCCTTCATCGGCATGACGACGAAGGCCTGATCGTAATCGTAAATGCCGATCTCGAAGATGGCGGAGACATGATAGCCGATCTGGCGCGGCACCGTGCCAAAGGGGGTGGAACGCCCCTGCGGATTGATGATGGTAATCGTATCGCCCACCCGCGCGCCCAGGTTTTCCGCCAGCCGCGCGCCAATGGCGACATTGCCCGCACCCGGTCGCAAGGCAGCGAGCGAACCATCCTTGCGCTGCGGTTCGAGCCGCCGGATATCCTCCAGCGTGTTGCCGCGCACCAGAATGGCTTCGACCCGGCCGTTGAAGCTGGTCAGCAGGGGTTGTTCGATCAGGGGCGAGGCGCGCACGACGCCGGGCGTCGCCTTCACATCTTTCAGCACACTCTGCCAGTTGTCGAGCCGCCCGCCATAAGCCTGAATGATCGCATGGCCGTTCAGCCCCACGATCTTGTCCAGCAGTTCGGCGCGAAAGCCGTTCATCACACTCATCACGATGACCAGCGCGGCCACGCCCAGCATGACTGCCACCAGGCTGATCCCGGCGACAAGCGCGATGAACGCTTCGCCCCGGCCCGGCAGCATGTAGCGCTTGGCAATGGTCCATTCGAAGGGGGAGAGGATCAAGGGTGAAGCTTTGCTCAGTTATTTATGTGCCTGCGGTTTAGAAGCGCACCGTGGCCGAGGCAACACGCTTTCGCCATGGGTTGTTCGCCCTTGCACAATGAACCTTGTAATCTTGTCGTAACATCGCCATTGCGGGCCGCAAGGCACACAGCAGCAGGCGGGGCCTTGCAGGCAGCGATGATCACGAACCATCCTTTTTTCGACGCTGACGGCGACAAGCTGCGCGAGGAATGCGGCGTTTTCGGCGTCATCAACGCAACCGATGCGGCTGCGGTAACGGCGCTGGGCCTGCATGCTTTGCAGCATCGCGGGCAGGAAGCGGCGGGAATCACCAGCTTTGACGGTTCCGAATTCTATTCCCGGCGCGGGCTTGGCCAGGTTGCGGAAAATTTTTCCTCCGTCGAAGCGATCGGGGAACTGCCCGGCTTCATGGCTGCGGGCCACGTCCGCTATTCGACCACCGGCGGCGCGGGGCTGCGCAATGTGCAGCCGCTTTACGCGGATCTGGCGTCGGGCGGATTCGCCATCGCGCACAACGGGAACATTTCCAATGCCCGCCATCTGCGCCAGGAACTGGTCCAGAAGGGCGCGATATTCCAGTCCACTTCGGACACTGAAGTCATCATTCACCTGATCGCCACCAGCCGTTTCGCCCGACTGCTTGACCGGTTTGTCGATGCGCTACGCATGGTTGAAGGCGCCTATTCGCTGATCTGCATGACGCCCAAGCGCATGGTCGCCTGCCGCGATCCGCTGGGCATCCGGCCGCTGGTCATGGGGCGGCTGGGCGAAGCTATCATCTTTGCCAGTGAAACCGTGGCGCTCGATGTCGTCGGCGCTCAGTTTGAACGCGAAGTCGAACCCGGCGAACTGGTGGAAGTGCGCGCGGACGGGCGGATCACCAGCCACCGCCCCTTTGGCCAGTGCAGCCCGCGTCCCTGCATTTTCGAGCATGTCTATTTCAGCCGCCCGGATTCGATCCTGGGGGGCACCTCAGTCTATCATGCGCGCCGCGAGATCGGCGTGGAACTGGCCAAGGAATCACCCGTCGAGGTGGATCTGGTGGTGCCCGTGCCGGACAGCGGCGTGCCCGCCGCCATCGGCTATGCCCAGCAATCGGGCATTCCGTTCGAGCTGGGCATCATCCGTTCGCATTATGTCGGGCGCACTTTCATCCAGCCATCGGATGGGCAGCGCACCTCCAGCGTCAAGCGCAAGCACAACGCCAATCGCGCGCTGGTGGAAGGCAAGCGGATCGTGCTGATCGACGATTCGATCGTGCGTGGCACCACCAGCCTCAAGATCGTGCAGA
>JAURML010000095.1 GCA_030830695.1 Caenibius sp.
CCACACGCTATCGGCACGTCCGCGCTTGCGGCGAATGTTGGCAGCGATCGCCGGGCCAAACTTGTTGGCCCAGCAGCGGACGGTTTCATAGGTCACGTCGATCCCACGCTCGGCGAGCAAATCCTCGACGTCCCGCAGGCTCAGGGTGAAGCGATAGTAGAGCCAGACGCCGAGCCGGATGATGTCCGGCGGGAAACGATGGCGCTTGAAGGAAATGGGTTTCATGCATCTCTCACTAAGCGGCGAGACGCCGCAAGTGGAGAGCATTTAGCGTTAGACTGACAGCACCGGGCTGGCCTATCAACCGCAAGCGTGCCTCACTTGCACGATCGCCATTGCCCTTTCCCACATCATCCCCCACTTGGGGGCAATGCCACCCGATACAGCCGACGGAAAGACCATCAGCCGCGATGAAGGCTGGCGCACGCTGCGCCGCTTCCTGCCCTATCTGTGGCCGGCGGACCGGCCCGGGCTGAGACGCCGGATCGTGCTGGCCATGATGCTGGTGCTGGCAGCCAAGGCCGTCACCCTTACCCTGCCCTTCGCTTACAAGCGCGCGGTCGACACCATGACCAATCAGGGCAATGAACTGGTCATGATGGCGCTGGCCTTCGTGCTGGCCTATGCCGCCGGGCGGTTTGCCGCGGTCTGTTTCGACAATCTGCGCAATATCGTGTTTGAACGCGTCGGCCAGGATGCGACGCGCGCGCTGGCCGAAGATGTGTTTGCCCGGCTGCACCGCCTGTCACTGCGCTTTCACCTGTCCCGCCGCACCGGCGAGGTCACCAAGGTCATCGAACGCGGGACCAAGAGCATCGACACCATGCTCTATTTCCTGCTGTTCAACATCGCCCCGACATCGGTCGAACTGATTGCGGTGGGGATAATCTTCTATACGCTGTTCGGCTGGGGCATGGTCGCCGCGACGGCAACGGCGGTCATCGCCTATGTGCTGGTGACGCGCTGGATCACCGAATGGCGCACCCAGCTGCGCGTGCGGATGAACCGGCTGGACGGGCAGGCGCTGGACCGGGCAGTCGATTCGCTGCTGAATTACGAGACCGTCAAATATTTCGGAGCCGAAGCGCGCGAGGAAGCCCGCTATGCTGATGCGGCCCGGGCTTATGCCGATGCGGCGGTGAAGAGCGAAAACAGCCTCGGCCTGCTCAATATCGCGCAATCGCTGATCACCAATCTGCTGATGGGCGGCGCCATGGGCTATACCGTGCTGCAATGGTCGCGCAGCCAGCTGAGCGTAGGCGATCTGGTGCTGGTGAACACGTACCTCACCCAGCTGTTCCGCCCGCTGGATATGCTGGGCATGGTCTATCGCACCGTGCGCCAGGGCGTGATCGACATGGCTGAAATGTTCCGGCTGATGGATACGCCGGTGGAGGTGCAGGACACGCCCGGCGCACCGGCGCTGGTGATCCGCCGCCCGGTGGTAACGTTCGACAATGTCACCTTCGGTTATGATCCTGATCGCACCATCCTGCACGGCCTCAGCTTCGAGGTTCCGGCAGGCGGCCATGTCGCGCTGGTCGGCCCGTCAGGTGCAGGCAAGAGCACCATCGGCAGGCTGCTGTTCCGCTTCTACGATCCCTGGGAAGGACGCATCCTGATTGACGGGCAGGGCATCGCGCAGGTCACTCAGGCGTCGCTGCGCGCCGCGATTGGTATCGTTCCCCAGGACAGCGTGCTGTTCAATGACACCATCGGCTACAACATCGCCTATGGCCGCGACGGGGCAAGTGACGAGGAGGTGCTGGAGGCGGCGCGCGGCGCTGCGATCCTGCCCTTCATCGAACGATTGCCCAAGGGCTTTGGCACAATGGTGGGCGAACGCGGGCTGAAGCTGTCAGGCGGCGAAAAGCAGCGCGTGGCCATCGCCCGCACCCTGCTGAAGAACCCGCCGATCCTGGTGCTGGACGAAGCAACCAGCGCGCTGGACACGCGGACGGAGCAGGATATCCTCGCTACGCTCCACCGCGTTTCGGAAAACCGCACCAGCCTGTCAATCGCTCACCGGCTTTCCACGGTCGCGGATGCCGATACCATTCTGGTCCTGGATCACGGCCGACTGGCGGAAAGCGGCAGCCATGCCGAACTGCTACGGCACGGCGGGCTTTACGCCGAAATGTGGGAACGGCAGGCAAGCGAGAGCAAGCGGCTGGAGGCAGCGCAATAGGGTCCGACTTGCGCTGCATTGCACAATCGGGCTAGGGGCCAGGTTCATCAAGGTTCCACCAGCGCGGTCATTTTCGCACCGCCCGACTTAGGGAAACAGCACCATGCCTGATCCCGGCGCGTATTGGCGCGGCTGGCTCGCACAGCCGCGTGCCGACATATTGGCGGGGCTGGTCGTCGCCCTGGCTCTCATCCCCGAAGCGATCGGATTTTCGATCATCGCGGGCGTCGATCCGGCGGTGGGGCTGTGGGCATCCGTTGCCATCGCCATCGTTATATCCTTTACCGGCGGGCGGCCCGGCATGATTTCGGCGGCAACCGCCGCCGTCGCGGTGCTGGTGGTTCCGCTGGTGCGCGATCACGGGGTCGATTATTTGTTCGCGGCAACGGTGTTGATGGGGGTGATCCAGATCATCGCCGGATTGCTGCGGCTGAACCTGGTCATGCAGTTCGTTTCGCGATCCGTCATCACCGGCTTCGTCAATGCGCTCGCCATACTGATCTTCATGGCCCAGCTGCCGCAGCTCACCGGCGTGAGCTGGCACACCTATGCGATGGTCGCGGCCGGGCTGGCGATCATCTATCTCTTTCCGCGCGTGACCCGGGCGGTGCCCTCGCCGCTGGTTTCGATCATCGTGCTCTCCGCACTGTCCATCGCACTGCACCTGCCGGTCAACACCGTCGCCGGCATGGGCCAGCTGCCATCGGGCCTGCCGCAATTTGCGCTGCCGCAAGTGCCGCTGACGCTGGAAACGCTGCAGATCATCCTGCCCTATTCGCTGGCGATGGCGGCGGTCGGGCTGCTGGAGTCACTCCTGACCGCACAGATCGTGGACGATATGACCGGCACGGACAGCTACAAGCGTTACGAATGCAGGGGCCAGGGGATCGCCAATATCGTCGCCGCGCTGTTCGGCGGCATGGGCGGCTGCGCGATGATCGGGCAGTCAGTCATCAACGTGACTTCGGGCGGTCGCGGGCGGTTGTCCACCTTCACCGCCGGCGCGGTGCTGTTCGCGCTACTGGTGTTGTTCGGTCCGATTGTTGGCCAGGTGCCGATGCCCGCACTGGTCGCGGTGATGATCATGGTTTCCATCGGCACATTCAGCTGGAATTCCATTCCCAACCTTCGCCGCCACCCCTGGCAAAGCTCGGTCGTCATGCTGACGACCGTGGCGGTGGTGGTGGGCACGCATGATCTCTCGCTGGGCGTGGCGGCAGGCGTGCTGCTGTCAGGCATCTTCTTCGCGCAGAAAGTGCAGCGCCTGTTCCGGATCGAACGCGAGGCCACGCCTGATGGCCAGACCGCAATCTATCGCGTCAGCGGGGAAATCTTCTTCGCATCGGTTCACCGCTTTGCCGAACAGATGCAGGTCGAACGGGAAACCGCGTCCAATGTCGTGATTGACATGACGCATGCGCATTTGTGGGACATTTCATCAGTCGATGCACTGGACAAGATCGTCAGCAAGCTTGATCGCGGCGGTGCGAGCGTGAAGGTGATAGGCTATAATGAGGCCAGCGCCGACATCGTCGACAAATTCGCCCTGCATGACAAGACGGGCTTCGAACTGGGCACGGTTCCGCATTGATGCGGTGTGAGTTCAGCCCTTCTTCACGACCTCGGCATCGTGCCACACCACGGCCTGGGCGGCTTTCATGCAGTTACTTTCGATATCCCAGCTGATGCTGGGCGAACCATATAGCTGCCAGCCCTGCGCCAGCGCTTCGGACACCCGATCGCAGAAGGCACGGTCATCCTTGCCTGTCAGCAGGCGAAAGACGGGTTTGTCGTCAGGCGGGGTGGACATGGACTGCTACCTTACATGATCCTTGTTGTTGCAAAATCGCGGACCGACGGGGCTGGCCTAAGCGCTGCGACCTAACCCTTTGCCTCATCCATCGCGTCAGCACCGCCGGACGACGCAGCCTGCCAGCCGCGATAAAGGTCAGCCACGCCGCGCGCCATCTCCGGGCCGAAATCCCTGTCCGCCAGTTCGCCATGCACCCACACTTCGACGCAACCCAGTGCGTGAAAGCGCAGCCGGTTGGCCAGACGGTCCAGTTCCTTGTCCTCGATCTCCGCCGGACCGTCCCCGGTCAGCGCATCGCGCCAGTATTGCTGCGAACGCAAGGTGAAGGCCGGGCGCCAGACCGGATCGTGAATGGCAAGCAGAAAGGTATAGAGCGGTTTGTAGAAGGACGGATCCCGCACCAGAACCGCGGCCAGACCCCGTGCCGAATCCTGCACCCGTTCGACCGCAGTCGCGCCGCGTGGCCGACGCGCTTCGACATAAACCGTATTTGCTGACTGATTGAGCAGCGCATAGAGAATCCCGCCCTTGGTACCGAACAGGTTGTAAGGGGTGGTCGGGCTGACGCCCGCTCGCTCCGCCAGGAGGATCATCGAGAATTCCGTGCCGCCGGTCTGCCGGATCAGCTCCTGTGCGGCGTTGATGATCTTTTGTTTGCGCCGTTCCTTGGGCGTCAGACGAACATGCTCCATGGCAAAGTCCTAGGCGAAACCATCACGCTATCCAAGCCGGGGCGTCTGGCATAACCACAACCCTGTGCATGCACTTGGCTTTGACCGCCCGCATGCCTTATAATGGGTGCAGGGGGCAATCGCGGGCAAGGGATCATGATGAGCGAAAGGCGCGACATGCGTTTGCCGGTCAAGATGCAGGGGCGCTATCGCTCTGGCAATGGCCGTGTGCATGATGTGCAGATTTCCAATCTCTCGCTCACCGGCTGTCGCATGTTCCAGAATCACAGCTGGCTTGGCGAAGGTGATCCGATCGCGCTTAGGATCGAGAATATCGGCCCGATCGACGCAATCGTGCGCTGGAAGGACCGCACCGAAATGGGCGTCGAATTCATCAACGCGCTACACCCCTCGGTGCTCGATCACCTTGCCGCGCATTTCGACCGGCGCGGTCAGTAACCGAAGCGCACCCCGCCCCAGACCGTCAGCGGCGTCCCCAGATCCATCGATCCGCCCTGATTGCGGGTCACGATCTTTTCGTCGAACAGGTTTTCCCCGCGCAGCACCAGTGACAGGCCCGGCATCAGCCCAATCTGCGCAAAGGCGTCCAGCGTCGTCGCTGCTGGCAACACGTCGGTTTCCAGATCATCTTCATACTGCGCGCCGACGTGGCGCAGCGTGGTGGCCAGCAGCCAGCCATCGCGCGGACGCCAGGACAGCGTCCCGCTGGCTGCCCATGCCGGGGTCTGGGCGGGGCGCATCCCGTCCAGCGCCGTCGCAGCGCCGCTGCCTCTCACCCGGGCGTGCGTATAGGCCAGCGAACCGTCGAAACGGAACGATCCGAGGTCGATCGCGCTGGCAAGTTCGATCCCGCGGGCGCGGATCGCATCCACATTGCGCCGCTGCCGCAGATTTTCGGCAATCGTCACATTGGCGATGGCGCCTTTCAGCCGGTTGTCGAACGCGGTCAGCGAAAGCTGCACCCCTTGGCGCGGAGTGAAGTCGATCCCGCCCTCGAACCCGCGCAGCTTCTCGATGCCGAGTTCCTCATTGGCCTGTGTGGTGACGGGAAAGACAACGAAGCCCCGGTAAAGCTCGTTCAGCGTGGGCAGGCGCAACCCGCTGTATCCCGCCGCGCGCAGGCGTAACCCCTGCGCCACATCGGCGACAAGGCCACCCCGGAACGTCGGCTTCCAGTCTGAACGGCTGGCAAAGCGGTCATCCGCAACCGGCACGCCCGCACCGTTCTGTTCGCGGTAATGGCCCCGGCGGATCGCATAGCGATCCAGCCGCACCCCGCCAGTCAGGATCAACGGGCCAATGGTCCAGTCATCCTCCAGAAACAGGCCTAAATCGTCATTGGTCCCGCCTGCCCGGCGCTCGGCCGTAACATTGCCGGAAAAGGCGCTGATCGCGGTTTCTTCCATATGCCCGCGCGCGCGGCGGAAATCTGCGCCCAGCCGCAGCACATGATCATCGCCAACCGGGGGCCGCAACTCTGCCTTGCCGCCGATACCCGTAGATGGCGTGTCATGCTGATCCAGCACCGAAACGAAGCGGGTCGAACTGATGACGATGTTCGAAAAATCGCGCCACTGCGCATAGGCAAGCAGGTCAAAGGCCCAGTCCCCGCGCCCGACCAGACGGATGCTGGCGTCCTGCCCGCTGCTGGTGCTGTCCGCGCCCCTGAAGCGCAGGGTGCGCTGGTCATCGAAGAACAGGGCGCGCGCCTGCAGCTCGATCTCGTCGGAAAGCGGCTGCACCAGCCGCGCTCCCAGCGACCAGCTGTCATATTTCGCGCGCGCACTCGCTGGCGCGCGCTGATCCGCCGGGGTGGAATAAAAGCCCCGGCCCCGGTCCCAACGCCCGGTAAGGACCGCAAACCCGCCGCCAAGCTGCGGGGCGATGCTGGCGCTGGCCTCGCTCTCCCCCCGGTCGTTGATCAGCGCGCCGCCGCTAAGCAGGCCCAGTTCCCCTGCATTGGCGCTGTCCAGCTCGATTGTTCCGGCCACCGCGCCCGCACCGAAGGCACCCGAACCCCCGCCGCGCGTTACCCGCACGGATGAGAGCTGGTCAGGTGCAATGGCGCTGAAGGGCACATAGCCAAAAAAGGGATCGGCCATCGGCACGCCATCGAGCAGCACCAGCGACCGGCTGGTCGCGTTACCGCCAAGCGCGCGCAACGTGGCCCCCTGCGCGGACGGGTTGGAGGAACGGCTGTCAGAGCGCCGGAATTGCTGGAACCCGGCCACATTGCCCAGCACATCCTCGATCCGGCCCGAACCGCTCGACAGGATCTGCTCACGCTCCAGCACCTGCACGTCATAGGCGGGGGTGGCGGGGCTCGCATCCAGTCCGCGCCCGGTGACGACGATCTCACGCCCCTGCGCGTCGGCATCGGCGGCCTGCGCGGGGCTGTTTGCCAGGATCGACAGGGCCAGCGCCAGTGCGGCAGGGCCGGTTGTGGACTGCGCCGATCGCGCGCGGTGTAACAGTATGGGGCGTTTCATATCGGCGCGCTTCCTAACGATACGCGGCCCGCACGTCATCACCAATCAGGCAACGCCCTTTCCTGTAATACCAACACGTACTAGGATCATGGGCATGTCACCCGATGTCGATGTACTGATCGTGGGCGCCGGGATTTCCGGCATATCAATGGCTGCCCATCTCAGGATGCTCTGCCCCGACCGAACCTATGCCATGATCGAACGGCGCAGCCAGCCCGGCGGCACCTGGGACCTGTTCCGCTATCCGGGTGTCCGCTCCGACAGCGACATGTACACGCTCGGTTTCGAGTTCGAACCCTGGACCGATGCGGACTCCATCGCCGGGGGCGACAGGATCCGCGCCTATCTGGACCGGGTGATCGATCGCTTCGCCATGCGCCAGCACATCCGTTTCGACACCAGCGTGGTCAGCGCCGATTTCCGCGAGGAAGACGCCTGCTGGCATGTGACACTGGCGGACGGGGGGACAGAGCGCCGGATGACCGCCCGCTTTCTCTATCTCGGCACGGGCTATTACGATTACGATCATCCACACGATCCGCCTTTCGCCGGGCGCGATGCCTTCACCGGCACAATCGTCCATCCGCAATTCTGGCCCGCACAGCTCGATTACGCGGGCAAGCGGGTGGTGGTGATCGGATCGGGGGCGACTGCGGTCACGCTGGTCCCGGCGATGGCCCGACAAGCCGCGCATGTCACCATGCTGCAGCGCACGCCGACCTGGATGGGCGCGCGCGCCAGCCGGGACTGGCTGGCGCGGCTGGGGCAGTCCATTCTGCCCGCCCGTCTGGCCTATCGCCTCGCCCGGGCCAGGAATATCCGCTTCAGCGATTATGTGTTCAAGACCTCGCGCGCAAAGCCTGGCAGGATGGCCGCCTTTCTCAGCCGCGCCGCGCGCAAGGCGCTGGGCGAGCATTACAATGAGCGGGACTGGCTCCCCCCCTACGGGCCCTGGGAACAACGCCTGTGCCTGGTTCCCAACGGAGACTTCTTCAAGGCCGTGCGCGAGGGCCGCGCCGAGGTGGTGACCGACCGGATTGTCCGCTTTGACGAACGCGGCGTGGCGCTCGAATCCGGGCGGCATCTGGCGGCGGACATCATCGTCACCGCCACCGGGCTGCGTCTGTCCATCGCCGGGAACATAAAGGCCACGCTGGACGGGCAGCGGATCAACTGGCGCAAGCATTTCTACTATCGCAGCTGCATGTTTTCCAACGTGCCCAATCTGGCGGTGGTGTTCGGCTATCTCAACGCCAGCTGGACGCTGCGGGCCGACATCACGGCGCGCTATGTCTGCCAGCTGCTCAACCGCATGCGCGCAAAGGGCTGTGACAAGGTCAGGCCGGTGCTGCCCGCCGATCACGCGCTGGTGGAAGACAATGTCTATGATTTCTCGTCCGGCTATATCCAGCGCGCCCTGCCGCTGATGCCGAAAAGCGCCACCGCCCTGCCCTGGCGGCTCAATCAGGACTACATGGAAGACCGGCGCGACTTGCGCGAACGACCAGTGGAAGATGGCGTGCTGATTTTCGAACGGCAGACAGTGGCGCAGCCGAGCGAATTGGCCTAGGTGAGCGCGCATGAGCACAGCCGATCGCATCTGGACCGCCGCGCTTGTCGTCATCGGCGATGAAATCCTGTCGGGTCGCACCCATGACAAGAACATTGCCCAGATCGCCAGCTGGCTGCAGGTACAGGGCATCCGCCTGGCCGAGGTGCGCGTCGTGGCGGACCTTGAAGATGCGATCATCGGCGCGGTTGACACGCTGCGGGCGCAGCATGATTACCTCTTCACCACCGGCGGGATCGGCCCGACCCATGATGACATCACCGTCGATGCGGTAGCCAAGGCGCTGGGCGTGAGCGTGATCGTCCACCCTGAAGCGCGCGCGATTCTTGAAGACTATTACCGCACGCGCGGCGGGCTTAACGAAGGTCGGCTGCGCATGGCCCGCGCGCCTGCGGGGGCCGATCTGATCCCCAACCCCATGTCGGGCGCGCCGGGATTGAGAATCGGCAATGTCTATCTGATGGCGGGTGTGCCCGCGATCACCGCCGGCATGCTGGAAGGGCTGACCGGAACGCTGGAAGGTGGCCTGCCGCTGATTTCGGAAACGATCGGCTGCTGGGTCGCCGAAAGCGAGGTTGCCGATCTGCTGGGCAGCACTGAACGCGCGCATGAAGGATGCCAGATCGGCAGTTATCCCTTCTTCCGCGAAGGCCGGGTCGGTGCCAATTTCGTCGTCCGTTCAACCCGGCGGGATGCGCTTGACGCCTGCATCGCGGTGCTCATCACCGGGCTGAAAGCGCTGGGCAAGGACTGCACGCCGGGCGGAATCTGAAACGATCTAGCGCAGATCGGACGCGGCAAGCAGTTTTTCCCCGAACATGTTCGACCATTGCTCCGGCGTGAGCATGGCATGTTTTTGCATATATTCTGCAGGAACCGCAGTATCCCTGGCCGCAAGCGCAGCCTGCACGGCCTCCCGCGCACCAACCCGCTCAACCCACGCCGCGAGCGCCGGCAGTTCAGCGATGTCGATGTCGATCAGCGCCGCCCCGCCGACCCAGGGGAAAGCCGCCATGTCTGCGATCGAATATTCGCCCGCCAGATAGTCCGTCTGCCCCAGCCGGTAATCCATCACCTTGAGCAAACGCAGCGCCTCGTTGGCATAGCGCGCAGAGGCATAGTCGAACCGCTCTGGCGCATAACGCAGGAAATGGTGCGCTTGACCGTGCATCGGTCCAAGACCTGCCACCTGCCATGTCAGCCATTGCTGAACCAGTGATCTTCCACGAAGATCGGCGGGCAGAAAGAGGCCTGTCTTTTCGGCGACATATTGCAGGATCGCGCCGGTTTCGAACACCGCAAAGGGCGCGCCGCCATCAGCTGGAGCATGATCGATGAGCGCAGGCAGCTTGCTGTTGGGATTTATTTGCTTGAACGCGACGGTAAGATGCGCACCGGCAAAAAGATCATAATTGATCACCCGGTAATCGAGCCCCATTTCGCGCAGCGCGATCGCCACTTTCAGCCCATTCGCGGTCGCCACATAATGCAGATCGATCATTTTTCACCTCGCTTGCGAGTTCCCGCAATATTCGCCCGCGCCAGCTAGCACGAAAAAGGCCGGGAAGGGTACCCTTCCCGGCCCGGATTTTCCTGCCGCTGGCTGTCGGATCAGACGCCAGCAACTTCCGTGGTGTCGATCTTCAGGCCCGGCCCCATCGAAGAGCTGAGCGCGACCTTGCGCACGTACTTGCCTTTCGACCCGCTCGGCTTCGCCTTGACGATCGCATCGACAAACGCGTCGAAATTGGCCTTGAGCTGATCTTCGGTGAAGGACAGCTTGCCAATGCCGGAATGAATGATCCCGGCCTTTTCAACGCGAAATTCGATCTGGCCGCCCTTGGCGTCCTTGACCGCCTGTTCGACGTTCGGCGTTACCGTGCCCAACTTCGGGTTCGGCATCAGGCCCTTGGGGCCCAGCACCTTGCCGAGACGGCCGACGATGCCCATCATGTCAGGCGTCGCGATCACGCGGTCGTAATCCAGATTGCCGGCCTGCATGTCTTCCATCAGGTCTTCGGCGCCCACCTTGTCGGCACCGGCGGCCAGCGCCTTGTCGGCATTGTCGCCCTTGGCGAAAACGGCAACCTTGACGTCCTTGCCGGTGCCCGAAGGCAGCGACACCATGCCGCGCACCATCTGATCGGCATGACGCGGATCGACGCCCAGGTTCATCGCGATCTCGACAGTCTCGTCGAACTTCACGCTGGACAGTTCCTTCAGCGTCTGGAGCGCTTCGGACACGCCATAGAGCTTTTCAGCGTCCAGCTTGGCGGCCAGCGCCTTTTGCTTCTTGGTCTGCTTAGCCATGATCTCAGCCCTCCACTACTTCGAGGCCCATCGCGCGGGCAGAGCCTTCGATGATCTTCGTCGCCGCTTCGATATCGTTGGCGTTGAGATCGGCCATCTTGATTTCGGCGATTTCCGAAACCTGCGAACGCTTGATCGTTCCGGCGGAAACCTTGCCCGGTTCCTTGGAACCCGATTTCAGCTTCGCCGCCTTCTTCAGCAGAAAGCTGGCAGGGGGGGTCTTGGTCACGAAAGTGAAGCTGCGATCAGCGTAAACCGTGATGATCGTGGGGATCGGCATGCCTTTTTCAAGGCTGTCGGTCGCGGCGTTGAACGCCTTGCAGAATTCCATGATGTTGACGCCGCGCTGACCCAGCGCAGGGCCGATCGGCGGGGACGGGTTGGCAGTGCCCGCAGGCACCTGCAGCTTGATATAGCCGTCAATCTTCTTGGCCATGATGGCCTCCTTTCACACTGTCGGGCATGCGCGGTGGCACACCCTCATGATAAGCGGTACAAACGGTTGGCACCCGGGGACCGGAACCTTCCTCCCGCATGGGTTTCCGGACAGAATCACGCAAGGCGCTGCCGGAAAGGCGGCCTCATAGGGGCCAAAAGCCTATTTCACAAGCTCGACCTGTTCGAAATCGAGTTCCACCGGGGTGGCGCGACCGAAGATCGACACGCTGACCTTGACCTTGTTCTTGTCGAAATCCAGTTCCTCGACCACGCCATTGAAGCTGGCGAAGGGGCCGTCCAGCACCTTGACCGAATCGCCGATCTCGTAATCGACGCTGATTTCGCGCTTGGGCTGGGAGGCGGCTTCCTCGCGCGCACCGAAATAGCGGGCGGCCTCTTTCTCCGAAATCGGCTGCGGCTTGCCGCTCGATCCCAGAAAGCCGGTGACCTTGGGGGTGTTCTTGACGAGGTGATAGACATCATCATTGAGATCGAGCTTCGCCAGGACGTAGCCGGGCATGAACTTGCGTTCGACCTGCACCTTCTTGCCGCGCTTGACCTCGGTCACCGTTTCGGTGGGCACTTCCACCGCTTCGACAGCGGCGGCCAGCCCCATCCGCTCCGCTTCGGAGAGGATCGCGTCGCGGACCTTGTTTTCGAAACCGGAATAGGCGTGGATGATATACCAGCGGGCCATTGATTCTATCCGTTATGCAAGAATTTCAGGAAGGCTCAGGCGAGCGTGAGCAGCCAGCGCACAACCGCGCTGAAGATTGAGTCGATGCCGAGGAAGAACAGCGCGAGCAGGGTCATCAGGATGGCCACGAAAATCGCGGTCGTCACGGTTTCCTGCCGCGTCGGCCACACGATCTTGGACACTTCCGCCCGGACCTGACGGAGGAATTCGCCGGGGTTGGTTTTTGCCATGATTACGTCTCGACTCTCGCCTCTTGCACTGACACCGCTTCCGCCACGGGCTCATCGCCGCCCCGGGCAGGTTCCGGGAGGGGCAAGGCGTTTCCGATGTCGGAAGATGGCTGCGCATTTAGCCGTGCCCCGCGCCAGATGCAAGGCTCTGCCTGCGATCGTGAAGCAGAAGGTCCGCAGGGAGGGAAACCGGCGGCCTGCGCGCCAGTCTGCCGAATGGCAGGGGTGACAGGATTCGAACCCGTGGCCCTCGGTTTTGGAGACCGATGCTCTACCAACTGAGCTACACCCCTGCAGGCGGGAGCGCCTCTATACGCTGCGCCGCCCCTTGGCAAGGCGCAGCACACGCCGCCCGCGTCAAGCCGCGCATAGTCCGCAAACGCCGCAATTCCGGTTTCCGCCGGGCTCTGTTATATCCGCGGCCCGTGCACGCCCCCCCGCCCCCGCAACTGCCCATCGACCTGCTGATGGCCGCCTATCGCAGCGGCATCTTCCCCATGGCTGACAGCCGCGAGGATCCCGACGTCTACTGGATCGAGCCGCGCGAGCGGGCGATCCTGCCGCTGGAGGGATTCCGCTGTTCGCGCTCGCTCGCCCGCACGTTGCGCCGCGACCGATTCGCG
>JAURML010000096.1 GCA_030830695.1 Caenibius sp.
GTCGACATCTCGTTCAAGTCGCTCAAGGAAAATTACGATGCGGTCGTGCTGTCGGGCGGGGCGGAAAACCCGCGCCCGCTGCAGATTCCGGGCGCACATCTTCCCGGCGTGCATTACGCTATGAATTTCCTCATGCAGCAGAACAAGCGCAATGCAGGCGATGACGAGAAAACCGCGGCCCCCAATGGCACGCTCAGCGCCACGGGCAAGCATGTGGTGGTGATCGGCGGCGGCGATACCGGTTCTGACTGCGTGGGCACGTCCAACCGGCAGGGCGCAGCCAGCGTCACTCAGCTGGAAATCATGCCCAAGCCACCTGAAAAGGAAAACAAGGCACTGACCTGGCCCGACTGGCCGCTCAAACTGCGCACCTCCACCAGCCATGACGAAGGCGTGGATCGCGACTGGGCGGTCTTGACCAAGCGGGCCATTGGCGAAAACGAGGTGACCGGCCTCGAATGCGTCCGGGTCGAATGGAAAGACGGCAAGATGGAAGAAATTCCGGGCAGCGAATTCACGCTAAAAGCCGATCTCATCCTGCTGGCCATGGGTTTCCTCGGCCCCCGCCAGAAAGGCATGCTGGACCAGTCCGGCGTGGCGCTGACCGATCGCGGCAATGTCGATGCCAATGTCGTCGATTACAGGACCAGCGAAGATATGGTCTATTCCTGCGGCGACATGCGGCGCGGACAATCTCTGGTGGTTTGGGCGATTCGCGAAGGACGCCAGTGCGCCCGTGCTGTTGATCAAGCGCTGATGGGCGTTTCCGACCTGCCTCGCTGATCCCCAAGCCTGGACAACAAGGGAAAAGCTGCTCCACCGGGGCGGCTTTTCATTACATGGCATCCGAAAAGTCCCGAAAGTGATTCGGAGCAACCCTGTGGAGAGCGCCAATGGCCGGTTCAAACGATCCTTTTAATCAATTTCCGACCGAAAACGCCTATCGCCACAAGCTGGCCGAAAACGGGCGGGAATCGCTGGCGCATATTCTGCTGTTCCCCGAACACCGGATCGCCGGTTTCATCTATCCGAGCATGCTCGGCACCGGCGAAGGCCGCGCAGTCGCCTGCTTCTTCGGTCCCGATTTTCCCGAACAGGTGGTTGAATCTGTGGAGGGGCAGCTGCCCGACACCCTGAATTTCGACGATTTCCAGCTCGGTCCGGTGCGCATGCAAGTGGTGGAACCGTTCAAACGCGTCGATCTGGAATGGAACGGCGAACGGATCAAGTTCAAGGGCCGGTTCGACGCCACTCATCCGCCCTATCCGTTCAGCACGCACCCCAAGGGCAACCCGCCTTATTTTGGCGACAACCGCACCGAACAGCATGGCCGCATGGTCTGTGACGTTTCAATCGACGGGCTGGATATCCATCACGAAGGGTTCCTGGTGCGCGATCACAGCTGGGGCCCGCGCGTCTGGGGACTCAATCAGCATTACAAGTGGATTCACGCCACCACTGGTGACAGCTCCATGCATTTCTTCGAGATGCAGAGTTTCGGGCGGACCGAGCTGCGCGGTTTCCTGTTCAAGGACGGGCAGATGCGCCACATCGACCGGGTCGATTACGACTTCACCTATGATGAAAACATGCTGCAGCAAACCTTCCATGTGAAGGTCACGGATGAGGATGGCCGGGTGTCGATCATCGATTACACCATGTTCGGCATTCTCGAATCCTCGCATGACGAGATGACCTGCATCAACACCGGCTGCGCCACCATTGTCTTCGACGGCAAGCCGGGCGTGGGCGTGTGCGAATTCAGCTGGAACAAGAATTATTACGAATTCGCAAAAGGTTACGTCACCCGATTCGGCTGAAGCCTATGCCTCCGGCAAGGCCCAGTCGATCGCCCCGCGCCCGTTGCGTTCCAGAAAACGGTTGGCCTGGCTGAACGGCTTCGAACCAAAGAAGCCGCGATGAGCGGAAAGCGGGCTGGGGTGAGGAGAACGCAGGACGAGATGATGCGTTCCCGCCCCAAGCCCGGCCACGCGGGCGGCCTTGGCCTGGGCATGGCTGCCCCACAGGATGAAGACACAAGGTTCGGTGCGCGCGGCCACCGCCGCCACGGCCGCATCAGTGATCGCATCCCAGCCCCGCCCGGCATGCGAACCGGCCTGCCCCGCCTCGACCGTCAGCGAATTGTTGAGCAGCAGCACCCCTTGCCGCGCCCAATGTTCCAGATTGCCATGAGGTGGCGGCGCGATCCCCAGATCGCTGCGCAATTCCTTGAAGATATTGACCAGCGAGGGGGGCTGGCGCACACCGCCCGGCACGGAAAAGCACAGGCCATGCGCCTGACCAGGGCCGTGATAGGGGTCCTGCCCGAGAATGACGACCTTGACCTGGTCAAGCGGAGTCAGTTCCAGCGCCCGCAGCCGTTGCCCGCGCGGGGGGGAAACCTGCTTGCCCGCAGCCTCTTCGGCCCGCAGCCAACCGCCCAGCGCGCGCGCTTCGCGGGTGGTCAGCGCCGGTTCCATGGCCGGTCGCCAGGAGGGGGGAACGGACTCGTTCATGCACTTCGCCTAATGCGAACGCATCGCGCAGGCCAGCGCCCCCTTTCCCTCTTTCCCCAATCGTCCTAGTGAGCAGCCATGGCAGTTCATTTTCATGAAGAAGATTTGCCCGCTGGCGTGCTCGCGCCGGGGCCGGTTGCGGTTGACACGGAAACGATGGGGCTGATCACCCGGCGTGACCGGCTGTGTCTGGTCCAGATCAGTGACGGGCACGGGGACGAGCATCTGGTGCGCTTTTCGCCCGAAAGCAATTTCACCGCACCCAATCTGAAAGAAGTGCTGGCCGATCCCGCACGGCTGAAGCTCTATCATTTCGCGCGCTTCGACCTGGCCGCGATCCAGTATTATCTGGGGGTGATGGCGGCCCCGGTGTTCTGCACCAAGATCGCCAGCAAGCTGACCCGCACATACACTGACCGGCATGGGCTGAAAAATCTGGTCAGCGAGCTGCTGGGCAAGGAAATCTCCAAGCAGCAGCAATCGAGCGACTGGGGCGCCCCGGAACTGAGCGAGCCGCAGCGCGAATATGCCGCGTCCGACGTGCGATACCTGCATGAACTGCACAGTGTGTTCGCCGGGCGGCTGGAACGCGAAGGGCGCAGCGCAATGGCGCAGGCCTGTTTCGATTTTCTGCCCACCCGCGCCATGCTGGATATCGCCGGCTGGCCCGATCACGATATCTTCAGTCACGAATAGAGGCAGGGAGCAGCCGGTTCCAAGATGAGCGCCGAAGCCGACATCATTCGCGACCGTCGCCGCCTGTTCGCGACACCAGGCGGATCGCATGATCGCCTTGTAAGCTTTCTGGGCAAGGCGCTGCCCGCGCTGATCGGCGTTTTGCTGGCGCTGATGATGATCACGCCCTTTTCGCCGCGCGGCGACGTCAGCTTCCTGCTTGATCGCGATCAGGTGGCGATCGTGCCGGATCGCCTGCGTGTGGACAATGCGATGTATCGCGGCACGGACGAGCAGGGGCGGCCATTCTCGCTCACCGCAGCGCGCGCCGTCCAGCACAGCGCCAGCGAAGCGGTGGTGCGGATGAAGGATCTGAGCGCGCGAATCCTGCTGAGCGATGGCCCGGCCGTGCTGATTGCCCAACAGGGCCGCTATGACATCGATCACGAAAAGGTCGCGATTGACGGTGCGGTTCAACTGACCGCTGCTGACGGATACCGCATGGTTGCGCGCAACGTCGAAATCGATCTGGAAAACCGCACGATGGCGGGCCATGGCGCGGTGGATGGCGCGGTTCCGGCCGGCACTTTCAGTGCGGACAGCATATATGCCGACTTGTCCGCACGCACCGTTACCCTGGCGGGCCATGCCAATCTGCGCATGCGCCCTGGCAAGCTGAGGATACCTCGATGAAGCTGATTTCCCGCATCCTCGCCCCGCTGCGCCACGCGCTGGCCGGGTTCGCCCTGACCATCGCCGCCTTCGGGGGCATGCAGCTTTACGCCCAGGCTTTCAGCCACCATGATTCCAAGGCTCCGGTGAATTACGCCGCCGATCGCATCGAACTGCAGGATCGGCAGAACCGGGTCATCCTGTCCGGCAATGTCGACATCACCCAGGCCGGGATGCGCCTGCAATCGGCCCGGACCACGGTCGAATATGACGATGCGGGATCGCTCAGGATTCAGCGGATCACCGCCACCGGCGGGGTCAATGTGACACGCGGCGATGAAACGGCGCGCGGCGCGGTGGCCATCTACGATTTCAATCGCCGGATCATCACCATGGCTGGCGGCGTTTCGCTGCGCCGGGGCGGTGACACGCTGAACGGCAAACGGCTGGTGATCGATCTCGACACCGGCGTTTCCAGTGTCGATGGCAAGCGCGGCGGACAGGGCGGCGGTCGCGTCAGCGGCACATTTTCCGTCCCGGGCTGAGGAGCGCGGGTGGGCTCCGGGCCGACGCTCAGCGACGACGCGGCGCGGCAGCGCGCGCGATTTCGGCCAGTTCCTGTGCCAGCAGCACCTCCCCGCCCTGATTGTTGGCAAAGAGCGTGCGATGCAGCTGCATCAGGCGCGCAACCAGCCGTTCCAGCCTTTGTCCCCGCCAGCGTCGCAGCTGGACCGCAAGATCGCGCTTGTCCCGAAAGAACACCCGCCGGGCCCGGGTTTCCGCTTCCAGTACGGCGGCGATATCGTCGCGCGGGCCGATCCGCGCGGAAATCTGCGCCAGTTGCGCGGCGCGGCGTTCGAACGCGAGCAGCAGCCCCACCGGGTTGAGCGCGAGATCGCTCATCCGCTTCAATTCACCGGACAGACGCGCGGTTTCACCCGAAAGCACCGCATTGACCAGCGGCATGAAGCCATCTTCCTCGGTCCGCGCGCCAACCGCATCCAGCGCAGCCGCATCGGCATTGCGCGGAGCCTGCGGGCTGGCATCGAGATAGGTGGCGAGCTTGGTCACCTCCGACTGGCACAACCGCACATCCAGGCCACAGGCGCGCGCGATCCGTTCGCCGAGATCGCCGCCAAGCTTCACCCCGGCACCATCGGCCATCTGCCGGACCGACGCAGTGACAGCGGAGAGATCGGGCGGATAGAACATCGCCACCAGGGCATCGTCACGCTTTTCCAGCAGCCTGGCGGTACGCGACTTGTCCGTTGCCCCGCTGGCGATCACCAGCACCGGCCAGGCCGGCCCTTCACCTGCGTCGGCCAGTTCCAGCAGCACCTTGAGCGCATCATGTGCTTCCTCGCCACTGGCGCTTACGAGTATATGACGCTGATCGCCGAACAGCGAGCTGGACCGCGCCTCGTCTCCCAGACGGACCGGATCGCGCTTCAGGTCGGCCCCGGAAAGTTCCACCCGTTCGCCCGGATTGTCCAGCAGGGAAACGATCGTCGCCGCAGCTGCAGAGGCACCTGCCTCGTCCTGGCCGCAGAACAGGAACAGCTTGCACTGGCGCGCCGCCCGGGCGGCCGTGGAGGCAAAGTCGCGCTGTGTGGCCTTCACGCCGCCACTGCCCGCCGCGACGCGGGCAAGGCCGCGCGCCACGCGCTCATGGCTGTTCGCTCAGTTCCAGGGCAAGGCGCGTGACGATCCGGCCCGCCACATCACGCGCGAGATTTTCACGCGCGGTCTGCTCAGCCGCGATCGTCGCATATTCGCTGGAGACGACATCGATCCCAGCATCCGAACCAGAGGTCGCATCCAGCACGATTTCGCCGCTGGCTGCATCGACCAGCTGATAGCGGGCGCGCAGGCGGAAGCGTTCGCGCCCGATCGTATCGTCGCCCAGCAAACCCAACCCCTCGATATCCTCGTCAAGCCTGACGTCGAGAATGTAGCGGGTTGCCGCACCTGCGCCGCCGCCACTTTCCACCAGCCGGTCCTTCAGCGCATTGCGCAGCAGCCACCCGCCGCGCCCTTCGATCGGGGCAACCTCCACCCCGGCCAGGCCGCGCGCCACCACCCCGTCGCTGCCGCCCGCATACATGGGCTTGAGTCCGCAAGCGGCGAGCAGCACCAGCGCCAGCAGGGCGCAAAATCCCCTCATGCAACGATATTCACTAGCCGGTCCGGCACGACAATCACCTTGCGAACGGGAGCATCACCAATGTTACGCTGCACCTTCTCCGATGCCAGCGCAAGTGCCTCCAGCTCTGCGCTGGGCAACCCCTTGGGCACGGTCAGCGTATCGCGCAGCTTGCCCTTGACCTGCACGGCGATGGTCACCTCATCCTCCACCAGCAGGGCCGGATCCACTTGGGGCCAGGCAACATCGGCAATCAGCCCGGTTGCGCCGATCGACGCCCACGCCTCTTCCGCCAGATGCGGCATCATCGGGGAGACGAGCAGCAGGATCGCGCGGATCGCGGCAGACCGACTCGCACTCGGCGGCGCCTTGTCCACGGCGGAAGCGAGTTCGTAAATGCGCGCAACCGCCTTGTTGAATCCCAGCGCCTCGATATCGCCGGCGACGGCGGCAACGGTCTGGTGAACCTTGCGTTCCAGCGCCTTGTCCTCACCCTGCGCACTTGCATCATATTGCCCGAACAGCCGCCACAGCCGCTGGACGAAGCGCGCGCAGCCTTCGATTCCCGCCTCGGACCAGGGCAGGTCGCGTTCGGGCGGGCTGTCCGACAGCATGAACCAGCGCACCGCATCCGCCCCGTACTGGGCAATGATGTCATCGGGATCGACGACATTCTTCTTCGACTTGGACATCTTGATGACCTTGCCGATATCGACCGGCTGGCCATCCGCGATCAGCACCGCGCCGTCCGCGCTGCGCGTCACTTCGCCAGGCCCGTAATAGACCGGGCGACCGTCCCCTTCGCGCGAATAGGTTTCATGCGTCACCATCCCTTGCGTGAACAGGCTGGCGAAAGGTTCGGCAAAATCGATCAGCCCGATATGGCTGAGCGCGCGGGTCCAGAAGCGGGCATAAAGCAGATGCAGGATCGCATGCTCGATCCCGCCGATATATTGTTCCACCGGCAGCCACTGGCGGACCACGTCAGGGTCGAACGGCTTGTCCGCGGGCTGGCTGGCGAAGCGCAGGAAATACCAGCTGGAATCGACGAAAGTGTCGAGCGTGTCGGTCTCCCGCTCTGCCGGCTTGCCGCATTGCGGACAGTCCACATGCTTCCATGTCGGATGACGTAGCAGCGGGTTGCCCGGGGTCTTGAAATCGACATCCTCGGGCAGGGTGACCGGCAGCTGGTCCTTGGGCACGGGAACCACGCCACATTCATTACAGTGGATGAAAGGGATCGGCGTGCCCCAGTAACGCTGGCGCGACACCCCCCAGTCGCGCAGGCGCCATACCGTCTGCCCCTGGCCCCAGCCCCCTTGTTCGGCCCTGGCAATGACTGCGGCCTTGGCTTCGGCCACCGGCATTCCGTCAAGAAAATCGGAATGAACGCACACGCCATCGCCCGTTTCCGCTTCGCCATTGGCGAACGGCCGGTCCGCTTCTGCGACGCTGGCGGCGATCACGCGGATGATCGGCAGGCCGTATTTGGTTGCGAAATCGAAGTCGCGCTGGTCGTGCCCCGGCACCGCCATGATCGCGCCGGTACCGTAATCCATCAGTACGAAATTGGCGATGAAAACGGGCAGGTGCTGGCCCGTAAAGGGATGTTTCGCCGAGATCCCGGTATCGAAGCCCAGTTTTTCAGCGGTTTCCAGCTCTGCCGCCGTGGTTCCGCCCGCGCGGCACAGGTCAATGAACTTGCCCGCGTCACAATTGTTCATCGCCACGCCCTGCGCCAGCGGGTGATCGGCCGCGACGGCGACGAAACTCGCCCCGAAGATGGTGTCAGGCCGGGTCGTGTAAACGTCCAGCTGTTCACCGTTCGACAGCTCGAAGGCGAATTTCAGCCCCTGGCTCTTGCCGATCCAGTTTTCCTGCATCAGCCGGACTTTCTCAGGCCACTTGTCGAGGGCGCCCAGCCCTTCGAGCAATTCGTCGGCGAATTGCGTGATCTTGAGGAACCACTGGCTGAGCTTGCGCTTTTCCACCACCGCTCCCGATCGCCAGCCGCGCCCGTCAATCACCTGCTCATTGGCCAGAACGGTCATATCGACCGGATCCCAGTTGACCGCCGATTCCTTGCGATAGACGAGGCCTGCCTGATAGAAATCGAGGAACAGCGCCTGTTCGTGGCCGTAATACTCAGGATCGCAGGTGGCGAATTCGCGGCTCCAGTCGAGCGCGAAACCGAGGCGCTTCAGCTGCGCCTTCATGTTGGCGATATTCTCGCGTGTCCAGCCGCCCGGATGCACGCCCTTTTCCATCGCCGCATTTTCGGCAGGCATGCCGAAGGCGTCCCACCCCATCGGATGCAGCACCTCGAAGCCCCGCATCCGCTTGTAGCGGGCCAGCACGTCGCCCATCGTGTAATTGCGCACATGGCCGATATGAATGCGCCCCGAAGGATAGGGGAACATCTCCAGCACATAGCTGCGCGGTTTGGCGGAGGCGTCGTCCGCCCGGAATGTCGCAGCCTCGTCCCAGGCGCGCTGCCAGCGCCCGTCGGCCTGCGACGGGTCAAATCTCTTGTCGTTCATGACTGCTTACCGCCCGCGCCGCGATCAGCCGGAAATGGCTTCCCGCCTGAGGTCGCGCGCCTTGGTGAGGATGATGTCTTCCAGTTTCTGTACCGTCGCCGCATCCATCGGCGCTTCGACCCAGGTGCCCGCGGCGACCGCCACCTGGCGGCTGGCCGCGACCCGCAGCGCATCGGCGCGCAGATCCTGGTCAAGAATGGTCACCGTCACCTTCATCCGTTCCGTCGGATTGTTGGGGTTGGCGTACCAGTCAGTCACAATCACGCCACCTGCACTGTCAGTCTGCAGCATGGGCATGAAGGACAGCGCATCAAGGCTGGCGCGCCAGAGGTAGGAGTTAACGCCGATGGTGGAAATGCGCGCCGCTGCAAGATCGGCCTTGGGCCGTTCCTTCTTGCCGCAGGCGCCGAGCGTGGACAGTGCGGCGGCGAGGAGGATGGCGTGCGCGGCGCGGCGGCCGATCGAGGTTTTTGAACTGCTGGCAGGTTTCAAGGCCGTATTCCCGTTGCGAATGAAGCAGCGGCCAGGGGTTGGCCGCCAGTGCGGTATGCCTCTATAACCCGCAGCGCGCGCGCGGCAAGTGGTCCTGCGCCAGACTGACGCGCCCGCCGCGAGCCGGCAAGGTTCGCCCGCCCGCGAACCACCCCTGATTCGAGGCCCGGATTCGCGCCGGACTGTGTGCCGCAGGCAACAGATCGAAAAAACAACGCGCTGGCGGTGCACAAGGGCTGGAAAATCCTTGTGGGAAAATCTAAAGCATTGTTGGAATTCTATATGACTGCGGTTTTTGGCGAGTCGCCATGATCGCGTGGCTTTGGGAAAGCGTTATGTTCAAACACCGCACATCAGGAAAGCGCAGCGGAATTTCCGCCGCAGTCCTGCTCGGCGGTGCGGCATGCGCTCTGGCCCTGCCCAGTGCGGTATTTGCGGTTGGCGGGGTTTCCCCGGCCGATGTCAGCCTTGCCGCGCGCGGCAGTTTTGCCTCTTTCACGCCGGCTTCGGTCGATCCCGCACTCGCCCGCATTGTGGCCGAACGCCCCAGTGCGAATGGCCGCCTGCTGCGGTTCACCCCGGCTGGCGCTGCGAACCGGCCAGACCGTTCGGTCACCGTGGCTGTCCGGGTGGATGAAGAAACGGCTCATGCCATTTCGTTCCGCTCGGCGCTTGAAGGCATGAGTGGCAAGCCCGGCAGGCAGCCCGTCATGATTGCGCCGATGCGCTACGATCTGGGCGTTGCGCGCGGTTATCGAAGCTTTGCGCAACCGTTGGCGCAGGCTGCGGAAGTTCGCCGGATCGATATGCCCGATCTGTCCAGCTTCAAGCCTGAACGGGCGGAAACCAAGGGCAAGCCAGGGCGCTTCAACGCGCGAATCGCGCTTGAGGATGACAGCAACGCCGGGCGGGCCCCGCGCACGCTGGAACCGTTCGACGCGCAGCGCGTGGATGTCGGCGGCAGCTATCGCCTGACCCGCAACCTGGATGTCACCGCCGGGCTTCGTTATTCGCAGGAACGTTACCGGCTGGAACCGCTGACCGATGGCACGCGCGACAGTCAGGCCGTTTATGTGGGCACGCAATTCCGTTTCTGATGCAAGCCGCCCCGCCCGCATCCTTCAACCGGCCCCGTCGCAAGCGGGGCTTTTTTATGTCCGCGCACCGCATGCGGCACTGAGCTGCGGATCGATCTGAAACGGCCGCCAAGGGCCAGAATGGGAGAATAGTTGATGGCACGCGTAGCAATCGTCACCGGTGGTACCCGCGGAATTGGCGAGGCGATTTGCCTTGCGCTCAAGGAGCAGGGTTGCCGGGTCGTCGCCAATTATGGCGGCAACGATGCCAAGGCGCGCGCCTTCACCGACGAGACCGGAA
>JAURML010000007.1 GCA_030830695.1 Caenibius sp.
CCAGCTACGACGATGCGACTCACTCCTGGCAAGTGCGGACGGACAAGGGCGAGACCGTCCGTGCCCGGTTCCTGATTACGGGAGTGGGCAACACATCGACCCCCGCCAGGCCCGACATCCCCGGCCTCGATGAATTCAAGGGCAAGATATATCACACCGCGCTATGGCCGCATGAAGGAGTCGACTTCTCAGGTCAGATGGTGGGCTTGATTGGCACCGGTTCGAGCGGTATCCAGAGCACCCCCCTGATTGCCGAGCAAGCCGCGCATCTCACGGTGTTCCAGCGGACGGCGAACTACAGCGTCCCCGCCCGGAACTACGAGCTGTCAGACGAGATGCGGCAAGCGCAGAACGAAAAATTCGAAGAATTGCGCAAACTCACGCTCAATTCGCCAATCGGGATGCCCTTCGAACACCCGCAATTCTCAGCGCTGGAACTTTCGCCGGAAGAGCGCAGGGCGAAGATGGACGAGCTATGGGATATCGGCGGATTCCGCTTCATGTTCACGAGCTTCACCGACATCGTCACGGATGCAGAGGCCAACGCGGTGGTCGCCGATTATATCGAAGCGAAGATCCGCGAGAAGGTCATCGACCCGGCAAAAGCCGATGTTCTGTGCGAATTCAATCATCCGGTCGGCACCAAGCGCCCGCCGATCGACACCAATTATTACGAGACGTTCAATCGCGACAACGTTTCGATCGTCAGCATCAGGAAAAATCCAATCCGCAAAGCTACAGCCGATGGGTTGGTTCTGGAAAACGGCGATCACTACCCGCTCGACACTATCGTTTTCGCCACCGGTTTCGACACGGTCACGGGCACGATCATCAAATTGAATATCCAGGGAAAGAACGGCCAGACGTTGGCCGACAAATGGGCAGACGGGCCGGCAGCTTACCTAGGCCTTTGTTCAGCAGGCTTCCCCAACCTGTTCATGATAACGGGCCCTGGCAGCCCTGCGATCCTGACGAACTTCCCGGTTTGCATCGAACAGCATGTCGATTGGATTATCGACGCCATGAACCACATGCGCGATACTGGTACAATCGAGATTGAGGCATCGCCCGAAGCCGAGCAACAATGGGTTCGGCAAATTTCGGAAGACGTCGAGGACACGCTTTTCCACACCGTCGACTCCTGGTATATGAACTCGAATATCCCCGGAAAACCGCGTGTTTTCACTGCGTATTTCCCGGGCATGCATACCTACGCCGATATCTGCGAGGACGTCGCCAAGGAGGGATACAAGGGTTTCGAGCTGCGTAGCTTCCAAGCAGCAGAAGCTGCCTGACCAGGTCTGTACGGCAATCCGATAATCAAGGGCCGGCTGCACAACGCAGCCGGCCCTTCTATTACTTGAAACGGCGAACAACGCGCCTGATGCAGGGATCAAAAGGCTAGGTCAGTTGCTGGCAACGGGCTTCATGCGATGACACCAGTGTGGGCTAACTCCTCGAATTGTTCTGCCGACAACCCAAGCAGGCCCCGGAGCACATAGTCGTTGTGCTCCCCTATCACCGGTCCGCGCGTTCCGCTGGCGATGTCGACACCGCTGATGTTCCACGGGGCCTGGAACAAGGTCTCAAGACCGAGCCCGGGCAGTTCGACACGATCAGCCATTCCGCGAGCGGAGATCTGGCTGTCGTTCCATAGCCCTTTGATATCGTTGACGGGGGATGCGGGGATACCGCTAGCACGCAAAGCAGATACAAGCGTTTCCCGCTCCATTGTCGCAGTCCACTTTTCGAGCATTCGATCAAGTTCTATCCGGAATCCAATCCGTCCAGTGGCCGTGGCGAAGCGAGAATCCTTTGCCCAGGGCTCACCGGCTGCCATCGCACAGAGTGATTGCCAATCGCGATCATTCCGAACAGCCAGCGATAGCCATTTATCCTCACCCTTGGCTGGATAGATGCCGTGGGGAGCCATCGATGGATGCTGATTGCCGATCGGGGCAGGTTGGCGCCCGCCCAATTGCGCCTGCAAAGCGTAGGGCATCAAGGTGCAAAACAGGGCTTCCGTTTGGGAAAGGTCGATATAGCCCCCCTCCCCTGTCGCTTCGCGCCGCTCTAGCGCAGCGAACAGCGCGACCAACGCGTGCACGGCAGCATTGGGATCGCCGAGCGCGAAATTGAGCGCGCCCGTAGGCGCTTCACCGGGATAGCCGACCAAGGATTCAAGTCCCACAAAGCTGGACATTGTCGGCGCATAGGTTCGCATGTCCGATGCTGGGCCGAATTGGCCAGCGCCGGACATAGCCACCATGACCAGACCCGGATTGTTCGCACTTAGTGTGTCGTAACCGATCCCGGACCGCTCAAGCGAGCCTGCTGACATGTTCTCCAGCACCACATCGCTGCTTGCGGCCAACTGCTTCAACATCTGGATTGCGGCTGGTTCCTTAAGGTTCAAGGTGATGCCCAGCTTGCCCTTGTTGATCTGATGGAACATTGGCGACATGTCCATGGTCTGCCCTTCGATCCGTTCGCCGTTGCGAACGATCACGCCGGACAGGCGCGAATTGTCAGGCCTTTTGCGGTGCTCGACCTTGATCACTTCCGCGCCCAGCTGAGCGAGCATGCTACCGACCTGTGGTGCGGACCAGACCCAACCGAGATCGAGCACGCGCAGTCCGTCTAGCGGAAGCTCCCCGTTTGCGCCCCGTGGCGGCGTGACGCGAGACAAGAGCTCGCTGGCCTTGTTGGCTTCCTGCCGATCGCTGCGCGCCGAAGCGACCCGAAACGGGAGCCCTGCACCGGTCAACTCACGATCGCCGTGCATCCATTTGCGCAGAAAGTCCCTATGCGCGAACTGTGGCGTATCAAGAACTTCAGCGAGATCGCGCAAGGGTGCGATTGTGAGGCGGAAACGGTCGGCGATCTCTTCGATCTCTGCCTTGGTACGCTCGGCCAGCCAGGGCATGATCAGCGCATCGACTTCTTCCGGATATTCCTGCCCCATTGCACGAAGGCGCTGGTATCGCGGCTCCTGCGACCAATCAGGAGTTCCCATCGCCTCGACGAACCGTTCCCATTCCGGACGGGTTCGCCCCGAAAGACACACCGCCCCATCCGCGCAAGGAAGGATCACAAACGGATATGCACCACCTGAATGCGCGGCGCGGCGCCCCTCGCGGCGCCATTCCATTCCGTGGTGGATGTAGAAGCGGCAATTCACACCAACGTAATGGGCCAGAATGTCGATCAAGGCGATATCCACGACTCTCCCCACTTTGTCTGCCCGCCCCGCCCTTCGTGCCAGGAGGCTGGCAGCGGCAAGATGTGCCCCAGCCTGGCATTCGAGCACGCCTGGAGGGATTGCCAGCGGCGGTCTTCCCGGCTCGCCGAGCGCCCACGCCACTGCCGCCTGAGCCTGGGCATCGAGCGGAACTGAAGCGGTTTCGGCCAAGGGGCCAGTCAGTCCGAAGACAGAAGATATCGCGAAAACCGCATTGGGGTGGCGCTTGGCAATTGTATCGGGCGAACCGCCCAGCACGGCGGCAAAGAACGCCGCATCGTCCGAGATAACAAGGTCTGCTTCCTGTGCAGCCGCAGCCGCGGTCGCCACATCGATGGTCCGTTTGCCTGCTGCGTAATAGGCAAGCCCAAGGGTAATTGGGTCATCTGGCTCGGCTGAAGTGGCACCTTCGCACTCTGGCGCAGCAACGCGCGCCACATCTGCGCCCATCTCGCTCAGCAGCCAGCCGCAATAAGCGCCCGCGATGCCGGTGCTGACTTCCACCACACGAAGCGGCGTAGCGACCTGGCCGCTCATCGCGCGGCACTCCGGCGGTCATTGGAATGCTTGCCTGTGGCCCCCGCTATCTCCTCAATCGCTTCATCGTCCAGTCCACATTCCTTAAGGACCTCTTCCGTGTGCTCCCCAAGGCGCGGCGCGCGCCGGGTGAAGGCGACAGGTACTCCATCGGTCATCCACGGCAGCCTTACATGCGGCACCCCGTCAAGGTTCGCGAAAGTCTCGCGCTCCGCGGCGGCTTCGGATTCAACTGCCTGTTCGAGTCCTGCGACCGGCGTCACCGGCACGCCTCCATCATGCAGAAGCTTGACCCAGGTCGCCACGTCTTTGCCAGCCAGGGCCTTGGTGATCTCCAGCGTGAGTTCGGCATTGTTCCGGCTGCGATCAGCCACAGTCAGGAAGCGTGGATCTTCGACCAAGTGCTCGATGCCGATTACCTTGGCGACTCGTTCCCAAAGGCGCTGGTTGGGCGCGGCGATCATCAGATTGCCGTCGCTTGCGGCATAAACCTCGTATGGCGCGGCGATCGAATTGCCGGAACCGGCCCGCCCAGGTCGCTTGCCCGACATTTTCGCCGCTGTCGCCTGATAGGCA
>JAURML010000097.1 GCA_030830695.1 Caenibius sp.
CCCGGGGGGAGGGGCCGGTCTGCCCCCAATAATGGGCCGGCCCCACTTTTTGCGCGGTTATGTTTCCATCCAGTCACGAAAGAAGCTGTCCGATGCTTCGCGCAGGTCGGCGAGGGGGACGCCAACGATAGTATTTCCGCCCACCGTGCCAATTTGCAGCGCGTTCTCAATGAATTGATCAGCGGAAGCAGTGATCAGATAACGGCCCTGATCTTCACCGAAGGCTTGAGCGGCGTTGAGATCAATGGACAATCGACACCCGATGCCACCAGCAAGCGCCATCTCAGCGAGTGTCACCAAAAGACCGCCATCGGAAATATCATGCACTGCGCTGACCTTGTCGCTTGCTACCAGCGCACGCACAAAATCGCCATGAGCCCTCTCGACGTCGAGATCTACTGAGGGCGGATTGCCATCCTCGCGGCCATGGATAGTCCGCAGCCAGATACTTTGGCCAAGCTGCGAGCCATGGCCACCAATCAACCAGATTGTGTCCCCATCGCGCATTCCGCCGATCGTCGCCATCTTCGCGTAATCATCAATCAGCCCCACGCCGCCGATTGCGGGGGTCGGCAGGATCGCGGAGCCGCCGCCGGTCGCCTTGCTTTCGTTGTAAAGGCTGACGTTGCCCGAAACGATCGGGTAATCCAGCGCCCGGCAGGCATCGCCCATGCCGTTGAGGCAGCCCACGATCTGGGCCATGATCTCGGGCCGCTGCGGATTGGCGAAGTTGAGGCAATTGGTAATTGCCAGCGGCCGCGCACCCACCGCGCTGAGGTTGCGATAGGTTTCGGCCACCGCCTGCTTGCCGCCTTCATAGGGATCGGCATAGCAATAGCGCGGGGTGCAATCGGTGCTGATCGCCAGAGCCTTCTTCGTGCCATGCACGCGCACCACCGCCGCATCGCCGCCCGTCTGCAGCGTGTCCGCACCCACCTGGCTGTCGTATTGTTCCCAGATCCAGCGCCTGCTGGCGAGATCGGGGCTGGCCATCAGCTTGAGCAGATCGGCTCCGACATCAGTGCATTCGGGCACATCGCCCAGCGGCGCAACATTGGCCCAGACCTTGTATTCTTCGGGTGTGACATAGGGTCGGTCATATTCCGGCGCATCGTCCGCCAGCGGGCCGAGCGGGATATCGCACACCACTTCGCCGTTCCATTCCAGCACCATGTGGCCGGTATCAGTCACCTCGCCGATAACCGCGAAGTCCAGTTCCCACTTGCGGAAGATCGCCTCCGCCATCGGCTCCTTGCCGGGCTTGAGGACCATCAGCATGCGCTCCTGGCTTTCGGACAGCATCATTTCATAAGGCGTCATGCCTTCTTCGCGGCAGGGCACCTGGTTCATGTCCAGTCGGATGCCCGCGCCGCCCTTGCTGGCCATCTCCACGCTGGAACTGGTCAGCCCCGCCGCGCCCATGTCCTGAATGGCGACGATCGCGTCGGTCGCCATCAGTTCGAGGCAGGCTTCGATCAGCAGCTTTTCGGTGAATGGATCGCCAACCTGCACGGTCGGCCGTTTTTCTTCGGTATCGTCACTGAAATCGGCGCTGGCCATGGTTGCGCCATGGATCCCGTCGCGCCCGGTCTTGGAGCCCACATAGACGATCGGATTGCCAAGGCCGGTGGCGGCGCAATAGAAGATCTTGTCCGTATCGGCCACGCCCACGGTCATCGCGTTGACCAGGATATTGCCGTCATAGGCCGGATGGAAATTGGTTTCCCCGCCCACGGTCGGCACGCCCACGCAATTGCCGTAGCCGCCGATGCCCGCAACCACGCCTTGCACCAGATGCTTCATCTTCGGGTGATCGGGCCGCCCGAAGCGCAGCGCGTTCATGTTGGCGACCGGCCGTGCACCCATGGTGAAGACATCGCGCAGAATGCCGCCCACGCCGGTGGCGGCGCCCTGATAGGGTTCGATGTAGGACGGGTGATTGTGGCTTTCCATCTTGAAGATGGCGGCCTGTCCGTCACCGATGTCGATCACGCCCGCGTTTTCGCCCGGCCCCTGAATCACCCAGGGCGCATCTGTCGGCAGTTTCTTGAGATGCAGCCTGCTCGACTTGTAAGAGCAATGTTCGGACCACATGACTGAAAATATGCCCAGTTCCACCAGATTGGGCTCGCGCCCCAGCGCATGCAGGACGCGCTCATATTCCTCTTGAGACAGCCCGTGGGCGGCGACAACATCTGCGGTGATTTCGGCCATGTTCGCGCCCTTAGCGGCGCTCTTGCCGGATCGCTAGCCCTGCCGCGCTTGACCGTGCAGCTTATGCCCGTCAATGCTGTGCGCCATGGAGCAGAAAGCCGCCGATATCACCGCCATGAGCTTCGAACAGGCGCTGCAGGCGCTCGAAGCCATCGTCCGCCAGCTGGAAAGCGGCGAAGTGCCGCTGGACGAATCGATCACCCTTTACGAACGGGGCGAGGAACTGCGCCGCCACTGTCAGGCCCGGCTTGATGCCGCCCAGGCCCGGATCGAGAAGATCGTGGCTGGCCCCGATGGTGCCGCCCGCGCGACGGAACCTTTTTCAGAGGGCGGTTGAGCGTGACTGTGCGCGCCACGCCGCCGGGCGAACTTGCGGTTGAAATGCAACGTGTCGCCGACGAGGTAGATGCTGCATTCGACGCATTCCTGCCGGTTCCGCCCGATGCGCGGGCCCGACTGGTGGAAGCGATGCGTTATGCGGTGATCGGCGCGGGCAAGCGGTTGCGCCCCCTGCTGCTGATGGCGACGGCGCAGATTTACGGCGTGGGCAGGGAACATGCCATTCGCGCGGGCTGTGCGGTGGAGGCCATTCATACCTATTCGCTGATTCATGACGATCTGCCCTGCATGGACGATGACGATCTGCGCCGGGGCAGGCCCAGCGTGCACAAGGCCTTTGACGAGGCAACGGCGGTGCTTGCTGGCGATTCGCTGCACGCCTTTGCCTTCGAACTGCTTTGCCAGCCCGCAACCAGCGAAGATCCGTTCATCCGGGCGGAACTGGTGCGCGCGCTCGCCCAGGCAATTGGCGCAAACGGCATGGCGGGCGGGCAAATGATGGACATGGTCGCCGAAACCCAGTCATTCGATCTGCCCACTATCACGCGATTGCAGCAGCTCAAGACCGGGGCGCTACTGGACGCGGCGGTGGAGATGGGGGCAATTTTGGGGCACGCGGCCCCGGGCGAGCGGCTGCATCTGCGCGGCTATGCCCGCGATATCGGGCTGGCGTTCCAGATCGTCGACGATCTGATCGATCACGAGGGTGACGAGGTGAAGGCGGGCAAGGCGCTGCGCAAGGACGAAGCGGCCGGAAAGCAGACTTTCATCACGCTGCTGGGGGCGGAACGCGCGCGCGAACAGGCGCAAATGCTGACGCAACAAGCGATCGGTCATCTGGCCCAGCACGGGCCGGAGGCGGACATGCTGCGTGCGCTGGCACGATTTATTGTGGAAAGGGACCACTGATGGGGGAACGTATTGGCATCTATCCGGGGACGTTCGATCCCATAACCCTAGGCCATGCCGATATCATCCGGCGCGGGGCCAAGCTGGTGGACCGGCTGATCATTGGCGTCACCACGAATATCTCCAAGAATCCCATGTTTTCGCCCGAAGAACGCATGGCCATGGTCAACCGCGAGGTGGCGAGCCTAGGCATCACCAATGTCGACATTGTCGGCTTCAACGCGCTGCTGATGAGGTTCGCCGAAAATCAGGGTGCCAGCGTGATCGTACGCGGACTGCGCGCCGTGGCGGATTTCGAATATGAATATCAGATGGCGGGCATGAACCAGCAGATCAATGACCGCGTTGAAACCATCTTCCTGATGGCGGATGTCTCCTTGCAGCCGATTGCTTCGAAGCTGGTCAAGGAAATCGCGCTGTTTGGCGGTGACATCACGCCCTTTGTCAGCGCTCAGGTGCGCGATGATGTCGTCGCGCGGGTGAAGGAACGCGGGCAGCTTGGCGATTACTGATGGCAGACTCATTCATTGTAACGACAGTCGCCCGCGTCTAAACGCGCCTGCATTGCACAGTCCCGAAAAGGCCCAGAGAATTCATGCTGAAAGCCCTTACCTCCGTCACGCTCGCACTTTCCCTGTCTTTCGGTGTGAGCGGTGTTGCCCTCGCAAAGGACAAGAAGGCGCCCGAACAGGAAGCAAAGCGTGTCTACGCGCCGGTCAATTTCAATCTTAACGAAGACCGGGACAATATCCTTCTGCTCGACCTTTCGGACGGGCAGCGGGTCGCCATCCGACTCATGCCCGACTGGGCGCCCAACCATGTTGCCCGGATCAAGGAGCTGACGCGGCAGGGGTTCTACAACGGTTTGACCTTCCACCGCGTGATCGACGGGTTCATGGCGCAAACCGGCGATCCGACCGGCACCGGGCGGGGCGGTTCGCTGCTTGGCGATCTCGAACCCGAATTCAATGATGTCCCGCATGTGCGCGGCACCGTCTCCATGGCTCGCGCGCGGGCGGAAAACAGCGCGAACAGCCAGTTCTTCATCGTGTTCTATCCCAAGTTCGCGCTGGACCGGAAATATACCAATTTCGGGCGGGTGATCGCGAACATGGCGGCGGTGGACGCGATTCATCGCGGCGAACCGCCTGCTGACCCGACCAGGGTCGTCCAGGCGAGCATTGCCGCCGACAATGTGCCGCCCCCGTCCGTGATGTCGGCGGCATATCCGGTGGGCGAACAGATCGTTGCCGGCGCGGCCGCAAACTGATCGCATGCTTGCATTGCGCCTGTGCCTTCCTAATGGGGCGGCATGCGCGTTGATCTTTTCGACTTTGAACTCCCGCCGGAACGGATAGCGCTCCGTCCCGCGAAGCCGCGCGATGCCGCAAGAATGCTGGTGGTGCCGGGCGACCGGCCCATGATCGACCACACCGTATCAGACCTGCCCGGTCTGTTGCGATCAGGCGACGTGCTGGTGTTCAATGATACCAGAGTGATCCCGGCCCAGCTTGAGGGCAGGCGCGGTGAGGCACGGATCGGTGCGACACTGCACAAGCGGATCGACCTGCGTTGCTGGAAGGCCTTCGTGCGCAACGGCAAGCGCCTGCGGTCCGGTGATGTCATTGACTTTCCTGCAGATGTCAGCGCCATCGCGCAGGCCCGCTATGCCGATGGCAGTTGGACCTTGGCCTTCGCCGGGGATGAGCCGGTCGAAGTGCTGCTGGAACGGGCGGGAACCATGCCGCTGCCGCCCTATATTGCCGGCAAACGGCCCACCGACGAAGCGGATCGCGCCGATTACCAGACGATCTTCGCGCGTGAAGATGGCGCGGTTGCGGCACCCACCGCAGCGCTGCATTTCACGGATCGCCTGCTGGCCGAACTGGACGCGGCGGGAGTGCGGCGTGAAACGCTGACGCTGCACGTCGGGGCGGGAACTTTCCTACCGGTCAAGGCGGATGACACGCGGGATCACGCGATGCATGCCGAGTGGGGCCGGATCGAAACTGAGACGGCGGGGCGTCTGAACGCAGTGCGCGAGGCAGGCGGACGGTTGATCGCGGTCGGCACCACTTCGCTGCGCCTGCTGGAAAGCGCGACGGGCGAAGATGGTATTATCCGGCCCTTTGCTGGCGATACGTCCATCTTCATCACCCCCGGTTATCACTTTCGCGCGATTGACGGGCTGATGACCAATTTTCACCTCCCGAAATCAACGCTGTTCATGCTGGTTTCCGCGCTGATGGGGCTGGAACGGATGCAGGCAGCCTATGCTCATGCCATCGCGCAGGGTTATCGCTTCTACAGCTATGGCGATTCCAGCCTGCTGATTCCCTAAAGCTTGTAGCTTAGCGTCGAGGTGACGACATACTCGTCATAATCAGACGATGGCAGGTTTGAATTGCGGTCCATGTATCGCAGCTGTGGTTTGAAGGAGAACGCCCCGCCGAGGGGAACATCAAGCGAAGCGCTTACCGTATGGCGGCTTTCATTGCGCTTTTCGCCGATCGATGGCGTCACATGGCGATAATCGCGCTCGGCATAGCTGTAGCTGAGGCGGGCCTTGGCTTTAGAGCGGTTTTCGACCGCTTTGAATCGCGCGGGGATTCCCACAGGCTCTGATTTCTGATTCAGATCCGTGCTGGTGAAGGAGGCCAGCATGGATGGCTCAACCTTTTCGATGGATTTGCGTGTCCGGCTTCTGGCGGCGG
>JAURML010000098.1 GCA_030830695.1 Caenibius sp.
AGTCACTTTCCTGTCAGACGTCTTGCCTGCGATGCAGTCAAACCATGGGGAAGATCAGCCTTCGATCTTCGAGAAATCGGCCACATTGTGCACGGCAGCACGGAAGCGGCCGAGAAGGGTGAGGCGCGCGACGCGCTTGGCCGGATCGGCATCATTCACCGTCACATCCTCGAAAAAGGCGTCAATCGGCGCGCGCAGCGATGCCAGCGCGGCCATGGCGGAGGCAAAATCTTCCGCAGCGATGGCGGCAGCGGCCCTGGGTTCGGCAACGTCAAGCGCCGCGATCAGCGCGGCTTCGGCGGGTTCGGGTTCGTGGGAAAGCGCGGTTTCGGCAAAGTCTTCCTTCTTCAGGATATTGGCCGCGCGCTTGTACCCGGCGAGCAGGTTAGCGCCGTCCTCGGTGCCGACAAACGCCTGAAGCGCATGGACGCGGGCGAGCAGGCGGACGAGATCGTCCTCTCCGCCCAGCGCGAACACCGCGTCGATCAGGTCGTGACGGACCCCGGCTTCCTTCTGCTGGACCTTGAGGCGGTCGGCGAAGAATTCCATGACTTGGTCAACAACCATCCACGAGGCTTGGTGCTCAACGTGCGTCAATCGAGCAACGTAGGCCTCGGCAACAGCCTTCAACTGCATTTCGGTGATCGCATGGGTTTTCGAAAGTTCTTCCGACCGTTCTAATATGTCGAAGAGGTGAGGATATTCCTTTTCAGATGCCACCTGCAACTCAGCTAGTGAATCTATGGCTGCTGAATGACTTTCTGTTAGTCTCTCGAGTATTCGATTGAACTCCTTAGTTCCGTACTGTTCAAGCCAGAAATATCTCGCCTCAAATAAAACGTTGCGGATATCGACTCTAAAATTACCCCCAAGGATCTGGGCAATCGCTGAAAGTGCAGCACGACGTAGTGCGAACGGATCTTTGGATCCGGTCGGCGTCATTCCCTCACCGAAAAAGCAGTTAAGGCTATCCAACTTATCCGCCAGCGATACCGCCACCGTCACAGGAGCAGTCGGCACGTCGTCGCCCTGCCCCACGGGCTTGTAGTGATCGCGGATGGCGTCGGCCATGGCATCGGGCAGGCCCTCGGCACGGGCGTAATAGCCGCCCATCAGCCCTTGCAATTCAGGAAACTCGCCAACCATTTCAGTGACAAGGTCAGCCTTGCACAGCTTCGCGGCCTGTTCGGCCTGATCCGCGTCAGCGCCCTTGACGATGCCTTCCTCGACCAGCCAGCGGGCGAGCTTGGCCACCCGCTCCACCTTGTCAGCCACGGTACCGAGCTTTTCATGGAAGGTAATCCGCTCCAGCCCGTTGGCGTGCTGCTCCAGCGTCTTTTTCCGGTCCTGATCCCAGAAGAACCGCGCATCGGAAAGCCGCGCGGCCAGCACCTTGCGGTTGCCCGCCACAATGGCCTCGCCGCCATCCGCCGCCGCGATATTGGCGGTGCAGACAAAGGCGTTGGCGAGCTTGCCCTGCCTGTCGCGGCAGATAAAATATTTCTGGTTTGTCCGCGCGGTTAGCTGAATAACTTCAGGCGGAACTTCAAGAAATTCCGGGTCAAACCGGCCGAGCAGCGGCACCGGCCACTCGGTCAGCCCCGCATTTTCAATGACCAGCCCCTGATCTTCGACCAGTACCAGCCCGGCATCCTGTGTCGCGCGTTCGGCACCGGTGTGAATGATCCGCTGGCGTTCCTCATGATCGACGATGACATGGCAGGCGCGCAGCTTGTCCTGATAATCATCGGCGCTGCCGATGGTCACTTCGCCCGGACAATGGAAGCGATGCCCGCGCGTGGCATAGCCGGAACGAATCCCGCCCACTTCGCATTCCACCAGATCATTCCCGAAGATGGCGACGATGCCCGAAAGCGGGCGCACCCAGCGCAGGCTTTCCGTGCTGATCGACGCCGCGCCCCAGCGTTGCGATTTGGGCCAGGGGAAGGCGCGAATAATGGCGGGAATGGCGTCTGCCAGCACCTCGCGCACCGGGCGACCGGGCTTTTGCATCACCGCGAACCAGGTGTCCTTGCCCTTGACGTCACGAATTTCGAGCTGGTCCTTCGTCAGCCCGACCTTGCCGAGAAACCCGGCCAGCGCCTGTTCCGGCGCGGAAGTGGCGGGGCCTTTCACTTCCTCGCTGATCGCCGCCGTTTCGACTGGCAGATCGCGCGCAATCAACGCCAGACGGCGTGGGGTGGACCAGATGGTGAGATCGTTGACGGACAGGCCCGCATCGGCCATTTCCTTGCGGAACAGCTTTTCCAGATCGGCGCGCGCGCCCGCCTGCATCCGGGCAGGAATTTCTTCCGAACGCAGTTCGAGCAGAAAATCGCTCATACCGTCCACCCCGGATAGTCGCGGGTCCAGCGTTCGGCATTCTTGTCAATCCAGGCCTGGCAACTGCCCTTCGCCAGATCGCGCACCCGGCCGATATAGCTGGCGCGTTCCTGGACGCTGATCACGCCGCGCGCCTGCAACAGGTTGAACAGGTGACTGGCCTCGATCGCCTGATCATAGGCCGCCAGCGGAATTTCAGCTTCGATGCAGCGCATGCATTCCGCCTCTGCATGCTGGAAGCCTTTGAACAGCTGATCCGTGTCGGCAATCTCGAAGTTGTATTTCGAAAGTTCCCGCTCATTGGCCAGGAACACATCGCCATAAGTCACGCCATGGCTGTTGAAGGCTAGATCATAGACGTTGTCGACGCCCTGGATATACATCGCCAGGCGTTCCAGCCCGTAAGTCAGCTCGCCCGCCACCGGTTTGCAATCGAACCCGCCGACCTGCTGGAAATAGGTAAACTGCGTGACTTCCATGCCATCGCACCACACTTCCCAGCCCAGCCCCCAGGCGCCCAGCGTGGGGCTTTCCCAGTCATCTTCGACAAAGCGGATATCATGCGCCAGCGGATCGATGCCAATGGCGCCGAGGCTTTCGAGATAGAGTTCCTGCAGATTTTCCGGGTTCGGTTTCAGTATCACCTGATACTGGTAATAATGCTGCAGCCGGTTGGGATTTTCGCCATAGCGCCCGTCGGTGGGCCGCCGCGAAGGCTGGACATAGGCCGCGCTCCACGCCTCGGGGCCAAGCGCGCGCAGGGTAGTGGCCGGGTGAAACGTCCCCGCCCCCATGCGCATGTCATAGGGTTGCAGGATCACGCAGCCCCTGGCGCTCCAATAGGCATGGAGCGCAAGGATCATGTCCTGGAAGCTCTTTTGCGCTGGCGCTGTCATCGCGCGGCCCAATGGCGGAACGGCGGTTGCGGGTCAATGGCGCGCACCATTCTGCGCTCAGATGGTGATTACTTTGCAACGGTTTTGGGCCATAGGGCGCCTATGAGCCTCGCCCTGCCCCTACGCCTCGCCCCCGTCCGCCGCCTTGCCCGATTCGCACTTGGCGGCGCGCTGGCAGCTGCGCTTTGCGGCTGCGCGACGGTGGAGCGCGAACCGCCGGCGGTGCCTGTGGCGCCCGTTGCCGTCGCACAACCGGCCGCGCCGCGCGGCCCCGCGCTGTGGAAAGTCGCGGACGAAGACACCACGATTTACCTGTTCGGCACGGTCCATGCCCTCCCCGCCGGGATCGACTGGATGGATGAACGGATCGCGGCTGCGCTGGCAAGTTCGGGCGAGTTCGTGACCGAAGTAAAGACCGGCCCGGATTCCGGAATTTCCGCCGGGTTCCAGAGCCGGGCCAACCTTCCCCCCGGCCAGAGCCTGCGCGCGATGCTGACCGGGGACGATCTTGCCGCCTACGAGGGGGCGCTGGCCTCGCTCGGCCTGCCCGCCAGCGCCTTTGACCGCTACGAACCATGGTATGCGGCGATGATGCTGTCACTGCTGCCGCTGATGCAGCAGGGGTATTCGGCCGAAGCCGGGGTGGAGGACACGCTGGAGGCGCGGCTGGCGCCGCAAACGCGGCATGATGCGCTGGAAACGTTCGATTTCCAGCTTGGCCTGTTCGACGGGCTGCCGCAGGAAAGCCAGATCGCCTATCTGCGCGAAATCATCATCAGCCTGCCGGAGATCAAGGACACGCTCGACGCGATGGTGGCCGAATGGCTGGAAGGCGATGCAGAGGCTCTCGCTGCACTGCTGCAGGAGGGTGAAACTGATCCGGTGCTGTTCGATCGGCTGGTTTCCGCGCGCAACCGCAACTGGGCGGACTGGATCGCGCAACGGCTTGACCGGCCCGGCACAGTGTTCCTGGCCGTGGGCGCTGGCCATCTTGCCGGCCGCGACAGTGTGCAGGACGACCTTGCCGCCCGCGGCATTGCGGCGCTTCGCGTGCCATGATCCTGCGCTGGCTGCTGGGCCTGTGCGCGGCGGCCTGCCTGGCCGCCTGCAAGCCTGCGCCTTCGGAACTCTCCGGCATTTCGGCGCAACCCGCGCTGTGGGAAGTCAGCGGGAAGGACGGTGCATCGGCCTGGCTGTTCGGGACGGTCCATTCGCTGCCGGACGGAGTGGAATGGCGCACGCCTGCCGTCGATCAGGCTCTGCAACGGTCCGGGCTGCTGGTGCTGGAAGTCGCGGATCTGGCGGATCGGGCAGCATTGGCGCAGGAATTCGCAAGATTGGGCCGTA
>JAURML010000008.1 GCA_030830695.1 Caenibius sp.
ACAATGTCGGCAAGGGCCGTGCGCAGGGCGCGGAATTCGAGGCGGGGCTGGAACTCCAACCCGGCCTGACGACCAGCTTTGCCTATAGCTACACGGATACGGAAAACCGCACGCCGGGCGATCCCGACCGGGGCAACCGCTGTGCCCGCAGGCCTGAACACCTGGTCACCGCCAGCCTCGACTGGGATGTGAATGACCGGCTGGCATTAGGGCTGGACATCCGTTGGAACGGCGCAGCCTGGGACGATCGCGGCAACCGCACCCGCCTGGAATCCTATGTGCTGGTCGATGTGCGTGCGTCATGGCGGGTGCATGACCGGGTGGAGCTGTTCGGCCGGGTGGAGAACATGTGGAATGAACGCTATGTCATTGCCGCAGGTTACGGCACGGAGGGGCGGGCGGCTTATGTCGGGGTGCGATTGACGAAATGATCCGCCGGGTGCTCGCCCCTGCGCTCGCCGTATTGCTGGCCGCTTGCGGCCCGGGCGGCACGCAGCGCGCAGCGGGCGGGCACCCCACCATCGTCAGCCTCAACCCCTGCGCGGACGCGGTTCTGGTGGAGGTAGCGGATCCGGCTCAGATCCTGGCGCTGTCGCATTACAGCCGCGATCCGCGCGCCAGTTCGATGGATCTGGCCACCGCGCGTCGCTTGCCCATGACTGGCGGGACAGTGGAAGAAGTGCTGGCGTTGCGCCCCGATGTGGTCATCGCGGGCACCTTTCTGCCCCCAGCCACCCGCAGCGCCTTTGACCGGTTGGGCATCCGCGTGGTGAGCTTCGCGATCGAACATGACGTGCCGCAAAGTCTGGCCCAGCTGCGCGGCCTGGCACGGCTTGCCGGCCACCCCCAACGCGGGGAGCGGCTGGCCGCGCGGATCACGCAGGCGCTCGCCGCGGCGGCCTCGCCTGCCGGCGAACCGCCCGTCCCGGCGGTGATGTGGCAATCGGGCGGGATCGTGCCGGGGAAGGATGCGCTGGTCAGCGATCTCATGCGGCGCACCGGCTTTGCCAGCCACAGCGCCGACATGGGGCTGCGCCAGGCCGATCATCTGCCGCTGGAACGCTTGCTGGCCGATCCGCCCCGCCTGATCCTTACCGCCGGATCGGCGGGGGATGGCGAAGATCGCATGCTCGCGCATCCTGCGCTGGATGCTTTGCAGGGGGTGCGGCGCGCGCGGTTTGCGCCGCAACTGCTCTATTGCGGCGGGCCGACCATCATCCGCGCAGCGGAGCGGCTGGCACAGCTGCGGCGGGAAATCGCTTCATGAACCGGCTGGCGATTTTCCTGATTGCGGCGATTGCCATCGCCCTGCCGCTCTCGCTGCTGGCGGGGCGGGTGTGGGTCGATCCGGCCAGCACGCCCAATGCTGCGGTGATCCTGATGGAACTGCGCCTGCCACGCGGGCTGCTGGCGCTGGTGGTCGGGGCCGGGCTGGGCGCAGCGGGGGCGGCGATGCAGGGTTACCTGCGCAACCCGCTGGCCGATCCCGGCCTGTTCGGGATCGCCCCGGGCGCGGCGCTGGGCGCGGTGCTCAGCCTGTGGCTGGGGCTGGGCACAGCACTGCTGCTGCCAGCCTTCGCACTGGCCGGTGCCGCCGGGGCGATGGCGTTGCTGGCGCTGATCGCAGGGCGCACGGGCGGCATCGCGCTGTTCACCCTGGCAGGGATGATGCTGGCCAGCCTGGCCGGTGCGCTGAGTTCGCTCATCATCAGCTTCGCGCCCAATGCCTTCGCCATGTCGGAAATCGTCACCTGGCTGATGGGCGCGCTGACGGATCGCAGCTGGAACGATTTCTGGCTGGCCGCCCCGCTGACCGCGCTGGGGATCGCCTGCCTGGCCATGGCCGGACGCGGGCTGGATGCGCTGACGCTGGGCGAAGCGGCGGCGCGATCGCTGGGGGTGGAACCCGCGCGGCTGCAATTCTGGCTGATCGCCGGGGTCGGGCTGACAGTGGGCGCGGGGGTGGCGGTGGCCGGGATCATCGGCTTTGTCGGGTTGATCGTGCCGCATCTGGTGCGCCCGCTGACGGATCGCAGGCCGTCCAGCCTGCTGGGGCCGAGCGCGCTGGCGGGCGCGCTGCTGGTGCTGCTGGCCGATTGCCTGTGCCGAATTTTGCCGCTGGTCACCGAATTGCGGCTGGGCATCGCGCTCAGCCTGCTGGGCGCGCCCTTCTTCCTGGCGCTGCTGCTGAAGATGCGGCGGGAGCTGGCCTGATGCTTGAGGCACGCACTCTCTCGCTGGGCGAACGGCTGCGCAGGGTTTCTGCGCAACTCGACGCAGGTCAAATCACCGCGATCTGCGGGCCGAACGGGGCGGGCAAATCGACCCTGCTGGCCAGCCTTGCCGGGCTGCTTGCTGCGCAGGACGGATCGGTCATGCTGGATGGTACGCCGTTGCAAGGGCTGACGGCGCGGCACCGGGCGAAGGCGATCGGCTATCTCCCGCAGGACGGACAGGTGGCATGGGACATGGCGGTGCGCCCGCTGGTCGCGCTGGGCCGCCTGCCGCACGGCGATGCGGCAAGCGCGCAGGGCGCAGCCGCGGTGGAACGCGCGCTGGCGGCGCTTGATCTGGCAGCGCTGGCGCAGCGGCCTGTTTCGACGCTTTCGGGGGGAGAGCGGGCCCGCGCGCTGCTGGCGCGGGTGCTGGCCGGGGAACCGCGCTGGATCCTGGCGGACGAACCGCTCGCCGCGCTTGATCTTGGCCACCAGCTGGCCCTGCTTGCCACCCTGCGCGGCGCCGCAAAGGCCGGGACCGGGGTGGTGCTGGTGCTGCATGACCTTGCGCTGGCGATGAATCACGCCGATCGGGTGCTGGTGCTGGACGGCGGGGAAGTGGTGGCGGATGGTGCGCCCGAAGCCGCGCTCAGCCCTGCCATTATAGAGCGGGTCTGGGGGGTCAGCGCGCGCTGGCTGGGCGAACCCGGCGCGCGCGCGCTGGTCGCGTCCTAGCTCCCCGGAATCCCGCTGGCCGGCGGGGCCGGTTCGGGCACAGACACTTCGGCCGGCGCGGGTTCTTCCATCAGCCCGCGCGCGATCAGCATCGCATCAGGGCTTGGATCGCGGCCGGCATAGGCGCGATAGAGCGTGGCGTAATCCATCGTATTGCCCCGGCTCAGCACCATCTTGCGGAACAGGTCGCCGCCCCGGCACGATACGCCATCGCCAGCCTTCAGGAAGGAAAAGGCATCATGCGCGATCATTTCCGCCCACAGATAGGAATAATAGCCAGCGGCATAGCCGTGATCCCAGATATGGCGGAAATAGGGGCTGAAATAGCGCGGCGGAACAAGATCCGTGCGCAGGCCAAGACTGTCCAGCGCTGCCATTTCGAAGGCGTCCGCATCGGTTGGT
>JAURML010000009.1 GCA_030830695.1 Caenibius sp.
CCGACATGTTGCGACAAATGCCGGGGGAATTCGAGCAACTGGTCGACCAGATTTTTCAGCCGCGCAATTTCCGGATTGGCGGGATCGAACCCCGCCTCGGTCACCCGCGCCTCAGGCACATCACCGCCCCAGCTGCCCCAGATGGTGCTCGCAAGCCGCGCCGTCACATCCTCGGTCAGCCCCAGCGCCTTCCCCACCTCGCGGATCGTGCTGCGCGGGCGGTAGTGGATCACCGTCGCTGCGATCCCGGCGCGCTCGCGGCCATAACGCTGGTAGATATATTGCATCACCTCTTCGCGCCGCTCATGTTCGAAATCGACATCGATATCGGGCGGTTCGTTGCGCTCTTCGGAGAGGAAGCGCGTAAAGAGCAGCTTGTTCGCGACCGGATCGACGGGCGTGATGCCAAGCAGGTAGCAGACCACCGAATTGGCGGCGCTCCCCCGCCCCTGACACAAGATCGGCGGATCGAGGCTGCGCGCATGGCGGACAATGTCGTGCACGGTGAGGAAGTAATAGGCATAGCCCTTGGCCCGGATAAGGCGGAATTCCTCATTGATGGTCTTGCGCCAGATGGCGGGCACGCCTTCGGGAAAGCGCGCCTTCGCAGCCTCCATCACCATATGCTCGAGCCAATCCTGCGGCTCCCACCCCGGCGGCACCGGCTCGTGCGGATATTCATATTTGAGGTCGTCGAGCGTGAAGGCGATGCGCGACAGCAGGTCCTGCGTCGCCGCAATCGCTTGCGGGTAGTGGCGGAACAAGCGCGCCATTTCCTCGGGCGGTTTCAGGTTCCGCTCGGCATTAGCAAGAAGCCGCCTGCCCGCACTCTGAATGGTCGTGCCTTCGCGGATGCAAGTGACGATATCGTGGAGCGCGCGCGCCTCGGGCGTCGCATAAAGCGCATCGTTGGTGGCGATCAGCGGGATGCCTGTTGCCGCACTTAACTCTGCCAGCTCGGCAAGCTTGCGGGCGTCGTTCCCGCCGCGTGGCATCGTTGCACCGAGCCAGAGATGGGGTGTTTTTGCCTTTAGCTGCAGCAGGCACTCTTCTGCGTATCTTTGCGTCTTTGCGTGAGAATTTTGATCGGATTCACCCAAAGACGCGAAGGCGCGAAGCGGGAGTGCGATGAATGCGATCTCATCCGCATATTCCAGCAAGTCCTCAAAATATAAAATGCAATCGCCCTTCACCGCGCGCCGGTTGCCAAGCGTGAGCAGCCGGGTGAGCCGACCCCAGCCAAGGCGCGACATCGGATAGGCGACCATATCCGGCGTATCATCGGCAAAGACCAGCCGCGCCCCGACGACCAGCCGGAAATCGGGCATCTGCACACGCACATCGCGCCAGGCGACATGTGCGCGGACGACGCCGGCGACGCTATTGCGATCCGCAATGCCGATGCCATTCATCCCCAGCAGCGCCGCGCGCCACACCATGTCGGCAGGGTGCGATGCCCCGCGCAGGAAGCTGTAATTGGTGGCAGCGACCAGCTCGGCGAAGCTCATGCGAACAGGCCGTGCAGATACCATTTGGGCTGCGCTTTTTCTTCATACAGGCCGTGGCGGAAAATCCAGTAGCGGCGGCCGCGCGCATCCTCGACGCGGTAATAGTCGCGGGTCAAATCCCCCTCCCGCCTGCGGGAGGGGTTAGAGGAGGACCTGAAATCTTGTGGACTCTCTAGTACAGGCCCTCCCCCGGCCCCTCCCGCAGGCGGGAGGGGGGCGGGTGGCAGATGCCACCATTCGCTCGCGATCCGCTCGGGCCCTTCATAGAGCCGCACCTCGTGCAATTTGCGTTTCCAGCGGAAGCGGTGCGGCGGCCCGTCGGGGACCTCGGCCAGCACCTCGACCGGTTGCGGCGGATCGAAGAGGAAGAGCGGGCGTAGCGGCGGCTCACCCACGCGCGGGGCGGGCCAGCGCATGGGCGCCGGGCAGTGGATGGCGGGCAGCGCGAGCTGCGCCTGTTCCGGAATATGGCTGTCATTGGGCACCAGCCGCCGGATGCTGCCGGGGCCGAGCCGCGTGCTCAGCCGGTCAACCAGTTCGGCGAGGCGGCCACCGGCCTTCTCCGCCCCGTCAAGCGCGGGTTGGGTCGCGCCGAGGGGCTCCGCCAGCGGGATATGCAGCGCCAGCCGGTCATAGCCAAAGCCCGGATCAAGTGGGTCAGCAAGGGAAGCGATCCGTTCATCGAACAGCCGCAGCACCAGCGCGGCATCGCGCGTCGGCGCGCCGGTTTCGATTTCGAGCCGCCGCTTCGCGCCATCGCTGCGATCGAGCGTCAGGCGAAAACGCCGCCCACCCAGCCCGCGTTCCTCCAGCATCTGCGCGCCATCTGCCAGCAATTCGGCAAAGGCCGCCGCCACCGCGCGCTCATGCGCGACCGGCTCGGCAAAGCGGCGCTCAAAGCGCAAGGGGGCCTGGTGGCGCAGCGGCGTGCCGGGGCAATGCTCTTCGCCCAACAGCCGTTCAAGCGCGCGCACCGCCTCGATCCCGAACCGGGCAGCGAGCGCCGCGCTGGGTCGCGCCGCCACCGCGCCGACGCTTTTCAGCCCCGCACGCACCAGCCCCAGCGTCGCCTCTTCATCAAGCCCGAGGGCTGCCACCGGCAAGCCGCGAATGGCCTTGCCTTCGTCCACCACCGGCAGCCGCGCATGGCGGGCAAGCGCCAGTGCCGCCTCTGCTGTGCCGCCGCAGGCGATGCGCGCCGTCATCCCGTTTTGTTCGACATGCCCCGCGACCGCCTCGACAAGCGCCGCCTCACCGCCAAAAAGATGCTCGCACCCCGTGACATCGATGGTGATGGCATCGGGAAGGCAAGGCACGACATGCGGCGAGAAGCGGGCGCACGAACGTGCGAGCAGATCGAGCCAGTGCCGATCCGCCGCCACATCAGCCTCGACCGCGATCAGACCGGGGACGCGCACCCGCGCATCGGCAAGCGCCATTCCCGGTGCCAGTCCAAGCCTTTGCGCAGCCGCATCCACCGCCGCCAGCCGCAGCGCATTTTTCTGCTTGGCGACAAAAGCCAGCCCCGCGTCAGGCGGCGCGCTGGCGGAAGCGCACCGGTCCGGCTCCTGCTGCCGCAGGCGATCCGCGGCGAGGTACGGAAACCAGATCGCCAGATGCCGCTTCGGTGAAGATGCGTCGGTCACGGTTCCACTCCAATTGCCAGCTGAGGCCCGATGGGCCCGAACGCTGGCGCAACAATTCGATCGCGAAAACAGGCGCTCCCGGCGCGTTGGCGGGAAGCGCGCGCGAGGGCGCCGCCGCGACCTGCCAGCGCGTCTCAGCCGCACTCGGCACCGGCTCCGCCCCGCTCCGCAACAGGAAGAGCGTCGTCCCCGATTTCTCGGCCGCCAGCGCCAGGCGTCGGCTCGCTGTCAGATCCAGCTCGGGCAGGCTCCCCTGCGTTTCGACGACGACCGCGCCCAAGGCCCCGCTGCGCAGGCCATCGACGGCGGCCTTAAGCAGCTCCTTCGCATCGGCAATCATGGCAAAGAGGCAGTCTTCGGGACGGCCGCCGAGCTCCGCCCAGCCATTGGCCTGCACCACGCCCGCCTGCCGCACTGCCCGGCGCGAACGCAGCCAGAGCGCGGAGCAACCATCCGCCCCTCCCGCCATCGCCGTCAAAAGCGCCAGCGCAAAACCCGCTGCCGCCGGTGCATCCTCCCCTTGCGCGGCATACAGCTCATGCACCCGCCCATAAGCCAGACCGCCCGCCAGCGCCGTATCAAGCGATGCCACCCCGCTCGCCCAGCGCCGCAAGCCCTGCGCCGCGCGCGGGCGCGCAGGCTGCGCACCAACCCGCAACGGGCCATCGCCCCCAAGGAGGGAGAAAAGAGAATCGCCGACTCGCATTTGTTCTTATTATGTTCTATTTTAAAACAGGGTCAAGCAACGGCAGCAGGTGCTTCGCGGCAACAATGTGGAGCAGGAAACAAAAAACCCAGCGCCATCGAAACAGCGCCGGGTTTAGAGCCAGTTAATGCGACCCGAA
>JAURML010000099.1 GCA_030830695.1 Caenibius sp.
GGTGCAGCGCACAGTGATCCCCGCGCCAGGGACAAGACCATCGTGGGTGGCAAGGGCGCCAACCTGGCCGAGATGGCGGGCATCGGCCTGCCGGTGCCGCCGGGCTTCACCATCACCACCGAGGAATGCGTCGCCTACCTGCAGCAGGGTGCCGATTTCAGCACGGCCCTGCGAGCCGAAGTGGTCGAGGCGCTGACCCATATCGAGCGTGCCGTGGGCAAGCGGTTCGGCCATGCTGCCGATCCGCTGCTGGTGTCCGTCCGCTCGGGCGCGCGGGTTTCCATGCCGGGGATGATGGACACCGTCCTCAACCTTGGCCTCAACGATGCAACCGTGGCCGGCCTTGCCGAGGTATCGGGTGACGAGCGTTTCGCGTGGGACAGCTACCGCCGTTTCATCCAGATGTATTCCGACGTGGTGCTGGGCATTGACCATGGCCTGTTCGAAGAAGCTTTGGAAATCATGAAGGAAGACAACGGCTTTTACGCCGATGTTGATCTGGAATCGACCCATTGGCAAAAGCTGGTCAGCGAATATAAGGGCATCGTCGAGGACGAACTGGGGCGCCCGTTCCCGCAGGATGTGACTGAACAGCTGTGGGGCGCGATCGCCGCAGTGTTCGACAGCTGGGATTCCGACCGGGCCAAGGTCTATCGTCGGCTGAACGACATTCCGGGTGACTGGGGCACCGCGGTCAACGTGCAGGCGATGGTGTTCGGCAATATGGGCGACACCAGCGCCACTGGCGTTGCCTTCACCCGCGATCCGGCAACCGGCGAGAAAGCCTATTACGGCGAATGGCTGGTCAATGCGCAGGGCGAGGATGTGGTGGCGGGCATCCGCACGCCGCAATATCTCACCAAGGCCGCGCGTGAGGCCGCCGGGGCCAAGGCCGCGTCCATGGAAGAGGCGATGCCGGCCGCCTTTGCCGAACTGGCCGAAGTGTTCGAACTGCTGGAACGCCATTACCGCGACATGCAGGACATCGAATTCACCGTGGAGCGCGGCAAGCTGTGGATGCTGCAGACCCGCAGCGGCAAGCGGACCGCCAAGGCGGCGCTGAAAATGGCGGTGGACATGTCCGCCGAAGGGCTGATTGATGAAAAGACAGCGATCCTGCGGGTCGACCCGATGGCGCTGGACCAGTTGCTGCACCCCACGCTCGATCCCGATGCTCCGCGCGACGTGCTGACCCGCGCCCTGCCGGCATCGCCCGGCGCGGCTTCGGGCACCATCGTGCTGGACGCCGAGACCGCCGAACAGCGCGCCGCGATCGGCGAAAAGGTGATTCTGGTGCGGGTGGAAACCAGCCCGGAGGATATTCATGGCATGCATGCCGCCAAGGGCATCCTGACCGCGCGCGGGGGGATGACCAGCCACGCCGCCGTGGTGGCGCGGGGCATGGGCCGCCCTTGCGTTTCGGGTGCCTCTGCCGTGTCCATCGACATGAAGAACCGCACGCTCCTGATCGGTAAGCGCGCGCTGAAGGAAGGCGACAAGATCACACTGGACGGCACGACTGGTGAAGTGATGGCCGGGGAAGTCGCCACCGTCGAACCGGAATTGATCGGCGATTTTGCCACGCTGATGGAATGGGCGGACCGTCATCGCCGCATGGGCGTGCGCACCAATGCCGAAACGCCCGAGGATTGCCGCCTAGCGCGCGAATTCGGCGCAGAAGGCGTCGGCCTGTGCCGTACCGAGCACATGTTCTTCGAAGCAAGCCGGATTTCCGCCGTGCGCGAGATGATCCTGGCCGATGACGAGAAGGAACGGCGCCTTGCGCTCGCCAAGCTGCTGCCTGAACAGCGCGCGGATTTTCATGCCATCTTCGAGGTGATGAGCGGCCTTCCGGTCACGATCCGCCTGCTTGATCCGCCGCTGCACGAATTCCTGCCGCATGGCGAAGCGGAATTCGCGGAACTGGCCGATGTGACGGGCTTTGGCATCGATCATCTCAAGCGCCGGGTGGATGAGTTGCAGGAATTCAACCCGATGCTGGGCCATCGCGGTTGCCGCCTGGGCATCACCTATCCCGAAATCTACGAAATGCAGGCCCGCGCCATTTTCGAGGCGGCCTGTGACGTGGCCCGCGAAAGCGGCAAGCCGGTCGTGCCCGAAGTGATGATCCCGCTGGTGGGCACGCGCCGCGAGCTCGCGATCCTCAGGGAACTGGTAGACCGGGTGGCGGCTCAGGTGCTGGCCGAAAAAGGGCAGACGCTCGACTATCTGGTCGGCACGATGATCGAACTTCCGCGCGCCGCGCTGATGGCCGGCGAAATCGCGCAGGAAGCGCGCTTCTTCTCTTTCGGCACCAATGACCTCACGCAGATGACGCTGGGTGTCTCGCGCGACGATGCGGGCCGCTTCCTGCCCGAATATGTCGACAAGGGCATTTACGCGCGCGACCCCTTCGTCAGCCTTGATGTCGACGGCGTCGGGCAGCTGGTTTCGCTGGCGGCGGAACGCGGCCGGGCGACGCGGGCCGATATCAAGCTGGGCATCTGCGGCGAACATGGCGGCGATCCCGCCAGCATCGCCTTCTGCGAGGAGGTGGGGCTGAATTATGTCAGCGCATCGCCCTATCGCGTACCGATTGCGCGCCTTGCAGCAGCCCAAGCGGCCCTGAAAGCCTAGGTTTTCCAGCCCGAAAGGGTGAGCAGCTCGAACTGTTCGCTGACGCGGCGATCATCATCGGCCTGCGCCATGAAGGCCGCTTCGGCGCGCTGACAGGCAGCGCGGGTCAACGGCGGGGCGGTGCTGGCCAGCACGCTGGTCAACGCCTGATCGCGCAGGTCGCGAACCAACCCGCTGAGCGAGCCGAACCGCACGGTCAGTGCGCGGCTGTCCACCACCGGTCGGGCAAAGCCGCAGCGTTGCAGCAATTGCCCGCCCGCCCGGACATCGACCATCGGATGCATCCGCGCGGCGGGCCGCTCCGCCTCCGCCGCCAGCAATGCGCTGCGCAGCACTGGCAGGCTGCCCGCGCCCGGCAGGCAGGCGATCATCAGCCCGCCCTCTGCCAATGCGTTGCGCAGATGCAGCAGTGCACCGGGCAGGTCATTCACCGTGTCGAGCGTGCCGAGGGTGGTGATCAGATCGAATCCGCCGAACGGCCAGGGCCGTTCTTCATCGAGCAACGACTGACCGCCCGGTCCGGCGGGATCCGCGCTGGTGACCTGCGCCCCGCGCTGCGCCAGAACATTGGCCAGAACGCCCGTAATATCGCCGATTACCAGTGCGTTGCGGGGCTCGAACCGCAGGAAGGACAGCCGGTCGGCCACGTCTTCCACCATGTCATCGATCAGATAATGCGCCGCACCGGGGCGCTGGCGGCGCTGCTGCGCCCGCATGCGGACGGCATGGCGGCGGGTGCGGGAAAAGATCGTAGGCGGCGTGCGGGCGGTCATCAGCATGCCCTGCCGTTCCCGCGCCCCCCGCGCAAGCACTTGCAGCGTGCAAGGCTTCAGCGCAGCATGGCGCCATGAACCTGTTGCACAGCCTGTCCGATATTTTCGCGCCGGTGGTGGACTTCATCTATCCCCCACGCTGTCCGCTATGCGGGGCGGGGCTGGCCGCGCAGGGCGGGCTATGCGCCGGATGCTGGGCCGAGCTGCTGATACCGGGCGAGCCGAGCTGTGCGAAATGCCAGCGCCCCTTTGGCGGGGGCAGCGTCCATGAAGGTGCGATCTGTGCGCCCTGCCTCGCCGATCCGCCGCGCCATGACGGGATCGCCGCGGCCACCCTGTATAATGAGGCGTCCCGTTCCCTGGTACTCGCTTACAAACATGGCGGGCGCATCGGCCATGCAAGGCAGCTGGCGCGGCTGATCGCGGCGCGTTTAGGGCCGCTGGCGGGCGACTGGCTGCTGGTGCCGGTGCCACTGCACCGCTGGCGCCTGTGGCAGCGGGGCTTCAACCAGTCGGCGCTGCTGGCGCGGGAAATCGGGCACATGCTTGGAAAACCCGTGCTGCCTGACGGTCTGTTGCGCGTCCGACGCACGCCCGCACTGGGCGGAATGGGCCGCAAGGCGCGCAGGCGCGCGCTGGCGGGCGCGATTCGGGTTCACCCGGCGCATGCAGCCGGGCTGAAGGGGCGCAGGCTGATTCTGGTGGATGATGTGCTGACCAGCGGGGCTACGGCTGATGCCTGTATCGCGGCGCTGCGCCGGGCCGGGGCGGTGGAAATCCGGATCGCCTGCTTCGCCAGAGTCCTGGATGAAGCGCTGGATATCACACCCAAAACGAAAGCGCCCGGGGAGAACCCGGGCGCTCGCGTGACGAAAAGAAACTCTGGACTTCAAGACCCCCTGTAAGGTCGCTCGGTCCTGACCCTCATTCATGGCGCGCCACGATCAATCGGGCTGCGGCCATCCCTGCACCTTGGCTTTCATCAAGGCCGCCGGGAACGGCGGGCGGCATCTTTGAGATGCTCACGGGCACCTTACTCACACCAAAACAGCAGCGATGAAAGTGCGATCGCGCAGCCCCATGGATTTTGCCGCTTTTATGTGGTTATCATGCAACAACTTGCCGCGGCCCGCCTGTCGCGGCCCGATTTCAGAAAGTAGAAGTGCCTCGACAATGAGCGATGACAGCGCCGAACGCGAACAGGGTGCCCGGTTCCTACCCAAATTCGATGCCAGCGGACTGCTGACCGGGGTTGTTACGCATGCGGTGACGGGCGACGTGCTGATGGTCGCCTTCATGGATGCACAGGCGCTTGAAAAGACAAGGGAAACAGGCCTTGCTCATTTCCATTCGCGGTCACGCGGGCGATTGTGGATGAAAGGCGAAACATCGGGTCATGTCCTGCGTGTACAGGATATTCTGGTCGATTGTGATCAGGATGCGCTGGTGCTCAGATGCCTGCCCGAAGGCCCGGCCTGTCACACCGGGGCGGTGAGCTGTTTTTACCGCAAGCTTGACGGCGCCGTGCTGGTCAGCAGCGCTGAGGCGCAATAGACAAGGGTTGCAGGCCGCAAACCGGCTGCGCCATCAGGAACTGTTCACGGGAAGGATCAGCACATGCCAGCCTACACCGCCCCGGCGCGCGATGCCCGCTTCATCGTCAACGAACTGCTCGACCTGGAAGCCTATGCCGACCTGCCCGGGTTCGAGGCGGCAAGCGCGGATCTGGTCGATACGCTGATCGAGGAAGCAGGCAAGTTTACCGCTGAGGTCATGTTCCCGCTGAACCAGTCGGGCGATGCGCAGGGCTGCACCCGGCATGAAGACGGGTCGGTCTCGACGCCCGACGGCTTTCGCGCCGCCTATAATCAGCTGCGCGAGGCGGGCTGGGCCGCCATCGCCAAGCCGGCCGAACTGGGCGGGCAGGGCATGCCGCATGTGCTGGGTTTCGTGGTCGAGGAATTCATGAGTTCAGCCAATCAGGCATTCGCCATGTATCCGGGGCTGACCAACGGCGCGGTCAGCGCGCTGATCGCCAAGGGTTCGGACGAACAAAAGGCGCTGTACCTGCCCCGCATGATTGCGGGCGAATGGCTGGGCACGATGAACCTGACCGAACCGCATTGCGGCACCGATCTGGGGCTCATCCGCACTCGGGCGATACCACAGGGCGACGGATCGCACGCCATCACCGGCACCAAGATTTTCATCTCGGCGGGCGAGCATGACCTGACCGAGAACATCATTCATCTGGTGCTGGCCAAGCTACCTGATGCGCCGGAAGGCTCGAAAGGCATTTCGCTGTTCGTGGTGCCCAAAGTGCTGGTGAATGCGGACGGATCGCTGGGCGAACGCAATGCCGTGTCATGTGGCTCGACCGAGGAGAAGATGGGCATTCACGCCAATGCCACCTGTGTGATGAATTACGACGGGGCAAAGGGCTGGCTGGTGGGTGAGGAGAACAAGGGTCTCGCCGCCATGTTCATCATGATGAACGAGGCGCGGCTCGGGGTTGGCATTCAGGGGTTGTCGCAGGCCGAAGTCGCTTACCAGAACGCGGTGGCCTATGCGCGCGAACGACGTCAGGGCCGGGCACTGACCGGGCCTGCCGAACCGGGCCAGCCAGCAGACCCGATCCTAGTCCATCCCGATGTGCGGCGCATGTTGATGGACGCGAAGGCGCTGACCGAAGGGTTGCGCGCCCTGATCCTGTTTTGCGCCTTGCAGGTCGATCTCAGCCACAAGGCGGCGGACGAAAAACAGCGCCAGATTGCCGATGATCTGGTCGGGCTGCTCACGCCGGTCATCAAGGGCTATGGCACGGACAAGGGCTATGACGTCGCGACCAGCATGCAGCAGGTGTTTGGCGGCCACGGCTACATCCGCGAATGGGGCATGGAACAATATGTGCGCGATGCCCGGATCGCGATGATCTATGAAGGCACCAACGGCATCCAGGCGATGGACCTGTGCGGGCGCAAGCTGGCGCAGAACGGGGGCCGGGCGATCCAGGCCTTCTTCAGGCTGGTGGACGATGAATGCGCCGGAATTGCCGATGATGCGCCCTATGCGGACCTCGCCGCGCGGCTGGCCAAGGCCAATGGCGAACTGAAAGCCGCAACCATGTGGTTCATGCAAAATGCCATGGCCAACCCCAACAATCTGGGCGCAGGCGCGCATCATTACATGCATATCGCCGGGATCGTGGCGCTGGGGCTGATGTGGCTGCGCATGGCCCGGGTTGCGCAGGACAGGCTGGCGGCAGGCGAGGGGGATCGTGCCTTTTACGAAGCGAAACTGGTTACCGCGCGTTACTTCGCGGAGCGTTTTACCCCTGATGCGGGAGCGCTGCGCCGCAAGATCGAAACTGGCAGCGAAGCGATGATGGCCCTGCCGCCCGAGGCATTCGGGCGCGCCTGATCAGGGCCGGGGTGGCGGGCCGAAAATCTCGTTGAAGAAGGCGTGCATCGCCGCCCAACTCTGTCGGTCTGCACTGGCATCATAGGCAACCGCTTCCAGCGCGCGCTGGTCGCTCGCCGGGTCAGTGAAACCATGTTTCACGCCGCTGTAGACATGCAGGTGCCAGTTCGCCCCCGCACTGTCCATTTCCTGCATGAATCGGGTCACCTGTTCACGCGGGACCATCGGATCGGCATCGCCATGCAGCACCAGGATGCGTGGGGGTATCCGATCCCCGGCGCTGGCAGGCTGCGCTGTGCCGAGCAGTCCATGAAAACTGACCACGGCTGACAGTTGCGCACCGTCGCGGGCCATTTCCAGTGCCGCCTGTCCGCCCATGCAGAAGCCGATCGCCCCCAACGCCAGCCCCTGTGCGTCTGGCAACGTCTGCATTGCATCAAGCGCCGACGCCAGCCGACGACGATATATCGCATTATCCTGGCGCAAGGCCTTGGCCAGCGGTTGCGACTGTTCGAAGGCGGTGATGTCCTCGCCGTAGTAATCGGCGACCAGCACCAGATAGCCAGCCCGGGCGAGCCCGAGCGCCTTCTGCGCGACGCGCTGGGTGATATTGGCGATAGTGGGATAAATGACCAGGCCGGCGCGCGGTGCGCCTTGCGGCCGGGCCACCCATCCGGTCAGCGCGGTTTCACCATCGGCATAGCAGTGCTTTTCCAGCTCGCTCATTCGGGCAGAAAATCGGGGACGGACAGATAACGTTCGCCCGTGTCGTAATTGAAGCCGAGCACACGGCTGCCCTGCGGCAGATCGGGCAGTTTGGCGGCAATGGCGGCCAGCGTGGCGCCGGAACTGATCCCCACCAGCATGCCTTCCATGGCGGCGCAGCGCCGCGCCATGTCCTTGGCCGCGTCCGCACCGACCTGAATCGCACCGTCAATTGACCGTGTGTGCAGATTGCCCGGAATGAAGCCCGCGCCGATGCCCTGAATGGGGTGAGGGCCGGGCTGTCCGCCGGAAATCACGGGCGAAAGCTCCGGCTCCACCGCATAGGCCTTCATGCCCGCCCAGTTGCGTTTCAGCTCTTCCGCGCAGCCGGTCAGATGCCCGCCGGTGCCGACACCGGTAATCAGCACGTCAATCGGCGTATCAGCGAAATCGGCGAGGATTTCCTGCGCGGTGGTGCGCGCGTGAATCGCAACATTGGCGGGATTTTCAAACTGCTGCGGCATCCAGCTGCCAGGGGTCTGGGCGAGCAGTTCGCTGGCGCGTTCGAGCGCGCCCTTCATCCCCTTTTCCCGCGGGGTGAGATCGAAGCTGGCGCCATAGGCCAGCATCAGCCGCCGCCGCTCTATCGACATGGATTCGGGCATCACCAGCACCAGCCTGTAGCCCTTGACCGCAGCCACCATGGCGAGGCCAATGCCGGTATTGCCCGAAGTCGGTTCGATGATCGTCCCGCCTAGTTTCAGGCTGCCGTCCGCCTCTGCCGCTTCGACCATGGCCAGCGCGATCCGGTCCTTGATCGAACCGCCGGGGTTGCCACGTTCCGACTTCACCCAGACTTCGTGATCGGGAAAGAGCCGGGCAAGCCGGATATGCGGCGTATTGCCAATGGAGGCGAGGATGGATTGGGCTTTCATGATGCAGCTTTCCTCTCAATGATCCCTGTATTGCGGCTCGAACGTCCGGGCGCGGCGCAATTGCGGAAACAGCCAGGCCCACAGACCAGTGACGAATATCGCACCCGCGCCGCCAAATACAACCGCCCCCGTTGCGCCAAGAAAGGCGGCGGCCACGCCGGACTGCATTTCGCCCAGTTCGTTCGAAGCCGAAATCGCCA